>JBKPQY010000025.1:0-20830 GCA_046734315.1 Actinomycetota bacterium
GATCAGGGTCGAGGCGTGTTCGTCCGGACCCGGAATGGTGCATACCAGTGGCATGACCACCATCGTGGTGCTTGGCCTGTTCTGGCTGTTCGGACCCGGGCTGCTGGCGCTGATGCTGTTCGGCCCGCGCAGGGACGAGCAAAACAAGCTGCCGTCCCGGATTGAGCATCTTCGCGCCAAATCGACCTACCTACCGCTCGAGCCCGGTCCGAAGCGCACATCGCGGTCGAAGAGTTCCGGGCTGAGGACGGCGGGCCGCTGTAATCGTGCCCTGTTACTGGGGGCCGGGGAGCGCTGTTGACGATCCGGTTCAAGCCTTGCCGACCAACCGCGCGCCGACATGGGCGGTTGGTCTAACTCGGTGCAGCGTTTGCGGAATTCCAGCAGCTTGATCCCGTGGCTGTCCACTCTGGAGGGTCCATGGGCGGCCGCGCACACGTAACGGGCACGGTCAGGCCCGGCGCGCTAGCCGGACCGACGCCTCGAGGAGCAGCGCGTGGACGAACGCCTGCGGCAGGTTGCCGCGCAGTTGCCGCTGCTCGACGTCGAACTCCTCGGCGAGCAGGGCCAGCGGTCCGGTCGCCGCGCGGTTGCGTTCGAAGGCGCGGAACGCGGCGAGCGAGTTGCCGTGCCGGGCTTCGCTGAGAGCCAGGATGAAGCCGCAGAGCAGAAAGGCGCCCTCGCACTCGCCCAGCTCATGGCCGGCGTGGCGGTAGCGGTACACGTATCCGTCGTCAACCAGCGTCCGGCGGACCGCGTCGAGGGTGGCCGCGCTCCGCGGATCCTCAGGCGCCGTCGCGCCGCGCAGCAATGGCAGCAACAGCGCGGCATCGAGCCGCGCGTCGTCCGGGCTGCGCTGCCAGTACCCGTCCGGGTGAACGCAGCGGCGGGACGCCTCGGCCAGCAGCGTGTCGGCGAGCGAACTCATCCGGCCCACGTCGGAGCGCGGGGCCACTCCGGCGGCGGCGCGCAGGCCGGCGACGCAGGCCAGGCGCGAGTGGGTCCACCACGCGTCGTCGAGTTCCCAAATGCCGGCCTCGGGTTCGGTCCAGCGCTTCTCGATGACCTCGGCTGCCAGTCGGGCGGCGGACCAGCCGTCCGAATCGAGCGCGTCGTGCCGCGCCGCGGCGGTGAGCAGCAGGAGAATCTCGCCCATGGTGTCGAGCTGGAACTGCCGGGATACCGCGTTGCCGCGCACGTCGCTGGCTCCCGGGTAACCGGGCAGGTCGAGCGGCGCCTCTTCCGGGACAGCGCCGCCGTCGATGAGGTAGGCGGGCTTCAGGTTCGGGCCGTATTCGAGCAGTCGGGCGGTGACGAACGAGACGGCGTCGTGCAGCAACGGATGCGGGCCGTCGCTGCTGATCGCCAGCCCGGCCATGCACTGGTCGCGGATCCAGGCGTAGCGGTAGTCGTAGTTCGCCCCGGCACCGGCTCGCTCCGGCAGGGACATCGTGGCGGCGGCGACCATGCCGCCGGTCGAGCTGGTAAGCCCGCGCATGACGGCGTAGGCGTGCGTGGTGTCACGCGGCGCGAGGCACTCATCGAACTCCGGTACGGCTGCGTGCCACTCACACTCGGTCGCCGCCCAGGCCGCGCGGGCATCGACCGGCTGGCCGAGAGCGGTGCCGATCTCGAGGGCTAGCTCGCGAGTGTCGCCGGCAGTCACCGCGAGCTCGGCGACCAGCCGGCCCTGATCGTCTACGCGGGCGCCGGCGGCGCCGGTCCAACGCAGCCGCAAGTCACCCGATGTTGCCGTCCACGCATCGTCGACGAGTCGCAGGTCGCGCATCGGGTGCTGGCCGAAGCCGGCGCGCACGTCGAGCACGAGTCGCAGCCGAGCCTGCCCGTTTAGGGCCTCGATACGGCGCAGTACGGTGACCCGATCGGGGTCGCCCGGCAGCCGCAATGCGTCGCGGCACTCGATGATGGCGTCGGTGTCGGTGACCCAGCGGTTGCGCCAGATGAGCGTGCCGGGCTCGTAGTGCCCGCCCCAGACGTAGCGCCCGAGCGGAGTCACCGCGTAGACGCCGCCACCCCCGATCAGCGTCGACAGCACCGCATCGTCGTGCCATCGCGGCGCACACAGCCAGACCAGGTCGCCGTTCGGGCCGCATAGCGCGCCTCGCTCGCCGTCGGCGATAAGCGCATAGTTGCGGAGTGCCTCAGGTGGAAACTCGGCGCTCACCGGCGCCGTCGCCATAGGGCGGCGCCGGCCAGCGCGGCCGCAGCGGCAGTCAGCACGCCGTGGTGTTCGGACGCCCAGATCTGCGGGTCTTTCCGCGTGGCTTGCTCGTCGAAGTGGCCGTGGGCGCCGAAGTCTGCTCGTTGGTCGGCCGGCGCCCACAAGTTGGCCGGATCCCGCGACGTGTGCCGTTGGCTCGTCTGCTGCGACGCGAATCCGGTGCGGGCCAGGTAGCGGTCGAGCAGCCCGGGTGCGACGGCATTCGCGATCAGCGTGGCGGCTGTGCTCGACCCGACCCAGTGCTCGCGCCGTCGCGGATGGTCGGCGGCTCGCACGATCGCGCGGGCGGCAACTTCGGGTTGGTAGATCGGCGGCACCGGCTGCGGGCGCCGGGGGAGCCGGGTCAGCACCCAGGAGAACTGTGGGGTGTTCACCGCCGGCAGTTGCACCATCGTTACGCGGACCCGTGACTTCTCGTGCAGCAGCTCACAGCGCAGCGATTCGTTGAACCCTTGGATGGCGTGCTTGGCGCCGCAGTAGGCCGTCTGCAACGGGATGCCGCGGTAGGCCAGCGCCGAGCCGACCTGCACGATCGTGCCGCGATCGCGCGGCTTCATCCGATCCAGTGCCGCGCGGGTGCCGTGCACGAAGCCCAAGTAGCAGACCTCGGTGATGCGCCGGAATTCGTCCAGCTGGATCTCGTCGAAGGGCGCGAACACTGAGCTGAACGCGTCGTTGACCCAGACGTCGATCGACCCGAGTTCGTCCTCGACGCGGGCCGCGCAGGCGTCGACGGCCTGGGCGTCGGCGATGTCGGTCGGCAAGATCAACGCCTGACCACCCGCCGACTCGACGTCCTCGGCCGCCGCGCTGAGCCCTTCCTCGCCGCGCGCAATCAGCCCGACAGAAGCGCCACGAGCACCGTACGCGCGCGCAACCGCCCGGCCGACGCCACCGCTGGCCCCGGTGACGACAACAGTTTGCTTCGACACGTCAGGCGAACGCGCCGATTGCGGCGCGGTTGAACGCGTCGAGGTCGTCCGGCTTGCGGCTCGTAACGAGAGTCCAGCCGCTGTCGTCGGAGGTGATCACCTCAGCGTCCTGCCAGATGCCGCCGGCGTTTCGGATGTCAGTCTGCAAGCTGGGCCAGCTGGTCAGTGTCTTGCCGCGCACCACGTCGGCCTCGACGAGCGTCCACGGCCCGTGGCAGATCGCAGCGATCGGTTTGCCTGCTGACGCGAACGAGGCCACGAACTCGACGGCTTCCGGCACGGTCCGTAGCTTGTCCGGGTTGGCCACCCCGCCGGGCAGCACGAGTGCGGCGAAATCGTCGCCGCGCGCGTCGCCTACCGCCTGGTCGGCCTCGAAGACGTCGCTCCGGTTGAGATCACTCTTGACCGCCTGCACCTTGCCGGTCTCCGGCGCGAGCAGCACCGGCTCGCCGCCGGCGTCCTTGACGGCCTGCCACGGACTGGTCAGCTCGATCTGCTCGACTCCCACGTTGGCGACGAGGAAAGCGACCCTCTTGCCGCTCAAGTCGCTCGACATCAGTGCGCTCCCTTCTCGATGGTCCGGCTTGTAAGCCGTACCCAGAGGCTCGGCCTGGGAAACCGGACGAATATCGGCGCCGGTTGCCGGGTAGGGCCTAGGTGGGGACCGGAGACGTCGCCGTGCGCGGCGGGATGGGTGGCTGCCGATGAGACGCGTCATCGCGCTCACTGCGTGGGCTTATCTCGTATGGCTGCTCCTGACGTGGACCCGGACGCTTGAGCAACTGCTCGCCGGGCTGGTGCTCGCGCTCGCCGTCGGCGCCGTGTTCGCTCCGCTCGGCGACGTGGCCCGGCCCACTCAGCTGCTCGCGCCGCGCCGGCTGGCCGCCGCCGCCCGTCTGGTCGGGGCAAGCCTGGCGCGCATCGTCGTGGCGAACGTCGACCTGGCCCGGCGTATCTGGTCGCCCGATCTCCCGCTACGCAGCGGCATGCTCGTCGTGCCGACGATGCAGCGCAGCGACGGCGGGCTGGCGGCGACCGGCCTGGTCACATCGCTGATCGTCGGCAACCAGATCGTCGACGTCGACCGCGATCGCCAGCAGTTGCAGTATCACGCGGTGGACATGCCGCACGGAAATCGCCGGCACCCAGAAGACGATGTCAACGCACCGATCGAGCGGCTCATCGCACCACTGGTGGGGAGGTAGCCGTGTCGACCGTGTACATCACCGTTGCGATAGCCGAGTTCGTCGTCGTCGGCCTGCTGCTCGTGCGCCTGGCGCGCGGGCCGTCGGTGTCTGACCGCATCGTCGCGCTCAACACCATCTCGACGCAGTGCGCGCTGGCGTTGGTGTTCTTCGCGGCATACGCCGACCGCAGCATCTACCTGGACGTCGGGCTGTGGCTGACGTCGTTCAGCTACCTGGCGGCAATCGTGTGGGCCCGGTACCTGGAGCGGGGCCTGTTGTGAGAGAAGCCATCGTCATTGTCCTGTGCGGCATCGGGTTCTTCTTCACGCTCAGCGGCGTCGTCGGCATCGTGCGGATGCCGGACGTCTATACACGCATCCAGTGCTCGTCCAAGACGATCACGATGGGCGCATTGCCGGTGCTGGTCGCGCTGGTCGTCGCCGAGGGCCCGAGCACCACGTACGGCAGCCGGGCCCTGCTCATCGCTGTGCTGCTGCTCGTGGTCAATCCAGCCGCGTCGCACGCGTTGGCACGGGCCGCCTACAAGGCCGGTGTGCCAATGTGGCGCGGCGCCGTCCGTGACGAGGCCCGGCCGCGATGACCGGCTTCTGGGTGCTCGACTACCTGGGCCTCGCGGCGATTGTCGCCGCAGCGGTGCTGGTCGTACGGCTGGACAATCTGAACAGCGCGGTGATGGCCCTGTCGGCGATCGGCACGGTGCTGACGTTGCTGTTCGTGCTGCTCGGGGCGCCGGACGTCGCCCACTCCGAGGTCGTCGTCGGGGCGATCGCGCTGCCGGTGCTGTACCTGATCGCGATCGGCAAGGTGCGCTCGGACGTTCCCGACCGCGGCGAGCTTGGCGAGCAGGACCAGCGCGATGACTGACCGCGACGCGACGTTGCACCGGTCCTGGCTGGCCGTGGGCCTGGCCGGGGGACTATCCGTCCTGCTCGCCGTCGGGTTCTTCCGCGTCCATCGCGACGACGCCCCGCTGCCGGCGATCGCGCACCGGGCGCTCGACCTGGCGTCGCCGGCCTGGAAGACGACCGAGCCGGTCAACGAGATCGTTTACGGCACGAGGGGATTCGACACGTTCGGTGAGACGTTCCTGCTGCTTGCCGCTGTGTTCGCGGTGGTCGTGCTGGCCCGTGGACGCGAACCTCGTCACGAGTACGTCGGTGAAGCCGTCGCGGCCCAGGACGAGCAGGCCCGGGTCGACCCGAGGCGGCCACCCGGGTCGCGGCAGGCGCGGGCGGCCGAACAGGCGGAGGAGTCTGCGGCCGGTCCTGTACGGCCCGCCGACCGGGCGCCGCTCGGAACGCCCGGCCCGGAGGTGGCGGCAGAGATGACCGTCGTCGTTCGCATTGCCGCGCGCATCGCGGTCGTCGTCCTCGCCGTCGCCGGGGTGTATCTCGCCGCGTGGGGCTACTCGCCAGGCGGCGGATTCCCGGCCGGCGGCGTGTTGAGCGGGATGGCCCTGCTGCTGTACGCCGCGCTGGGTTACCGAGCCATCCGCCGCGTCGTGCGACCCGATCTGCTGGAGACGCTGGAGGTGGCCGGCGCGATCGCGATCGTGCTGGTTGAGTTGTTCGGCCTGCTGTTGAAGGGTTCGTTCAGCGCCAACTGGGCGCCGCTCGCGTCGGCCGAGACGATCCGCAGCGGCGGCGTGCTGCAGCTGTTCTCGGGCGCCGAGCTGGTCGAGGTCGGCACCGGGCTCACGATCGCGATCTTCGCGCTGCTCGGCATGCAGCACGAATGGAGCCCGGAGCAATGATCCTCGGCAACTACCTCGCGGTCGCGGTGCTGTTCGGGCTCGGGCTGTACACCGTGCTCAGCCGTCGAAACCTGATAAAGATCGTGATGGGCCTGTCGCTGATGGAGTCCTCCACGTACCTGTTGCTCGTGTCGCTGGCCTATCGTCGGCACTCGACGGCCCCCGTGCTGCTGAATCCACCGAAGGGGCAGACCGAATCCGGCCTGGCGCACGGCAACGTGTCCGACCCCGTGCTGCAGAACTTCTGCCTCACCGCGATCGTCATCGGGGTCGCGATCACCGCCGTGTTCCTGACGGTCGCTGTTCGCGCGGCCCAGCACTACGACAGCGTCGACGCCGATGATCTGCGGGCGCTGCGCGGGTGAGCACGGCGGGCGTGGCGGCGCTGCTGCCGCTGCCGGTCGTCATCCCCCTGGCCGGGGCGGCCGCGGCGCCGCTTCTCGCTCGCGTCCACCGGCACCTGCCGCTGGTCGTGGCTGTGCTGACCATGGCCGCCGCGACCGTTGTCCTGCTGCTGATTGCGACCCGCGTCTACACCGGCGACGGCCGTGTGGTCGCGCATTTCTTCGGGCACTGGGGTCCGGTCGACGGCAAGGTCCTCGGCGTCGCGTTCGCCGCCGACCCGTTCGGCCTGACCTTCGCGCTGGTGGCCGCCGCGCTCGGCACGCTGCTGCTGGTCTCGGCGCTGTCCGAGCTCGGCGAGCTGGGCCCGCGCGAGATCGGCGGCTTCGCCTGCCTGTTCCAGTTGCTGCTCGGGGCGCTGGTGGCCGCCGCGCTGACCGCCGACACGATCAACCTGTTCGTGTGGTTCGAGGTCGCCGCCCTGGCCAGCTACGGGCTGACCGGCTTCTTCCTGGAGCGCCCAATCGCCCTCGAGGCAGCGTTCAAGGTTCTGGTGCTCACCACCATCGGCGGCTTCCTCATCTTCGTCGGGTCGGCGCTGCTTTACGCCGACCACGGCGCGCTGAACTTCGCCCAGCTGCAGCGGGCGCTGGCCGGCCACGTCACCACGCCTGACCTGCTCGCGCTCGGGCTGCTCGTAGCAGGCTTCGCCACCAAGGCCGGGCTCATGCCCTTCCACGGCTGGCTGCCCGACGCGCACACCGCCGCCCCGGGAGCGGTGTCGGCGCTGTTCTCCGCGCTCATGGTCGACCTCGGGCTCATCGGCATCGTGCGACTGACCTTGCAGGTCTACCCCGGCGGTAGCCACGTCCTCGGGCTGCTGACCGCACTCGGAGTTGTGTCGGCCCTGCTCGGCGCGGCGCTCGCCCTGGCACAGGACGACCTCAAGCGCCTGCTCGCCTGGGACACCGTCTCCCAGATGGGTGTGCTGATCATCGGGTTCGCCTCGGCCACGGCGGCCGGGGTGGCCGGTGCGACTTACCACCTCGTCAACCACGCCCTGTTCAAGGGCCTGATGTTCCTGTGCGCGGGTGCGATCGTGCACGCGACCGGGGAGACGTCGATATGGCGCATGGGTGGCCTTGCCCGCCGACGGCCGCTGCTCACCGGTGCATTCACCGTCGGCGTGCTGGCTATCGCCGGTGTGCCACCGCTCAACGGCTTCGCCTCGCTCGGCCTGATCCACGAGGGACTGCACAGCGGCGGGCATCCTGTCGTGCTCGGCGCCGCGCTGCTGGCGCAGATCCTGACCGTCGCCGCGCTCGGCCGCGCCGCATACGTCGCGTTCTATCGCCGCCGGTCCGACGATTACGACCACCTCGAGCCACTGCGTCTCGGCATGCGGGTGACGCTGCTCAGCCTCGGCGCCGCGTGCGTCGCTTTCGGCGTGTTGCCCGGGCTCGTCGTAGCTCGGGTGGCGGCGCCCGCGGCGTCCGTCCTGCTGCATCCCACCGCCTACGCGCAGGCCGTGCTCGCGCGAGCCGGTGACGTGCCGGCGTCGACGGTGACGTTCTCCTACGGCAACGGCGGCGATCTGCTGCTCACGGCGCTGACCGTCGTGGTGGGCGTCGTCGTCGCTGTGGCCTACCTGCGGATGCCCGAGCCGGCGCCGATCCGCTGGCTGCGCGCCGTGCACACCGGATCGGTCAACGACTACGCGGCGCTGGCCATCACCGGGGTCATCGTCGGCACGGTCGTCGTGCTCGCGTGAGGAATGACTGGCGAGGGGGTCAGGCGACGCGATGCTGCTCGGCAATTCGGTTGAAGGCGAGGCCGTGGCCGGTGGCGTGCTGGTCCGGATGCAGCGCGCCGGCGGAGACATCCGGTGCACCGATCAGGAACGCGGCGTCGATACGGGCGTGGTCGGCGAACCACTCGACGTGGCGCAAGTTCGGCGCGGCCGCGGCGACCGGGGTGTGCAGCGCGGGGGCGCAGTGCGCGGACACTTCCAGATTGTGGGCCTGGGCGACGGCTGCCGCACGCATCCAGCCGGTATAGCCACCACAACGGGTGAGGTCGAGCTGCAGGCAGTCGACCACCGGCAGCAGCGCGCGGACGTCGTACAGGTCGGCTGCGTACTCGCCGGCCGTCACGTCACAGTCCAGAGCGGCCCGCACGGCAGCGAGCCCATCAATGTCGTCGCTGGAGACGGGTTCCTCGAACCACACGACACCCAGCTCGTCCAGCTCCCGTCCGACGCGGCGGGCCGGGCCGGCGGCGTAGCCGCCGTTGGCGTCGACCATCAACTGCGCGTGGGGACCGGCGAGTTCGGCGAGTCGCCGGACGCGACGCAGATCGCGCTCGATGCGGCTGCCCCACGCCTCGCCGATCTTGATCTTCATCGCGGTGCAGCCAACCGAATCCCACCAGGCCACCTGTTCGGCGAGCTGACGGTCGCTGAGGTTCGTGAAGCCGCCGGAACCGTAGATGGGCACGATGTCGCGAAACTGGCCGAACAGCGTCACCAGTGGCAGGTCCAGCAGCCGGGCCTTGAGGTCCCACCATGCGATGTCGACGGCGCTTATCGCCTGCATGTACAGGCCGCGCGTGCCGAAGTTACGGCCGACTCGGCGCATCTGCTCCCAGCCGGCCGCGGGAGCGAACGCGTCGTGCTGGTGGGCGATCGCGGCCAAGTGGTGGCGGATGATGTCGGCGGCGGCCGGACTCGAGTACGTCCAGCCGAGCCCGGTCTTGCCCTCGGCCTGCAGTGAGACCGTGACGACGGTCGTGTGCTCCCAGGTGAGAGTGCCGTCGGCCTCGGGCTGGGGGGTAGGGAACGAGTAGACGGCGACGGACGCGCTCGTGATCGGCGCACGCGCGCCGGCCGGCTGCGAACCGGTCCTTCCGCCCGGGATCTCGGGCAGTCCGCGGACGGTGATCATGCTGCCCCCGAGCTGCTGCGCCCTAGGTCGATCGGGGCGAGGCCCAGCTCCGGATGGGAGATCTTGCGGAGCCGGTTGACGGTTGCGAGCTGGCGGTCGTGCATGATCGGTCCTTAGTTGAGTGCGCGTCGCCAGATGCGACGCAACGTGGTGGCGGTACCCGCTGCCACGGCCAGGGCAGCGACGACGCTGCCGCCGAGCGCAGCGGCACGGGCGATCCGGCTCGGTTCGCGCGGCCGATCCCCGGCAGCCAGGTCGGTCGCGTCCGGCTTGGGTTGGCCGCGCCGGGCGCGGTCGAGCAGCTCGGCCAGGTGGATGGCCTCGCGGTCGCCGCTGTCCAGTTCGTGGATCTGGGTACGGCAGCTGAACCCGTCGGCCAGCACCACCGCCTCGGCGTCGGCGGAACGCAGGGCCGGCAGCAGGACGCTCTCGGCGCAGTCGGTGCTGACCTGCAGGTGGCCGGCCTCGAAGCCAAAGTTGCCGGCCAGGCCGCAGCATCCGGAGTCGAGACGCTGCACCGAAGCTCCAGCGGACTCGAGCAGTCTCTGGTCTGGGGTCCACCCGAGCACAGCGTGCTGGTGGCAGTGGACCTGCGTGATCACCGGCACGCCGGCCAGCGACGGAGGCTTCCAGCCCGCGGTGTGGTCGTTGAGCAGCTCGGCCAGGGTGACCGTCTGTTTCTTCAGCCGGGCGATGTCGAGGTCGTCGGGGAACAGGTCGGGCGCGTCGGAGCGGAACACCGTCGTGCAGCTCGGTTCGAGGCCGAGCACGAGTCCGCCGGCGCGGATGTGCTCGGCCAGCTGGTCGACGGTCCGCCGTAGGACGCTCTTGGCGATATCCAGCTGGCCGGTAGAGATCCAGGTCAGCCCGCAGCACACCGAGCCGGTGGGGATGCGAACGGTCCAGCCGGCGTCCTCGAGCAGCTCGACTGCCGCCTGGCCGATGTGCGGGTGGAACGAGTTGGTGAACGTGTCGGGCCAGAGCAGCACCACTCCCCGGGTGCCGGGGCGCGAACCGCCGCGCTGCTTCCACCACTGCTGCAGGGTTTCCCCGGCGAACAGCGGGATCTCGCGTTGGGCCAACCCGGCGGCCCGGGTCGCGACGTGTGGGAGAAACGGAGCGTGCGCGAGCGCGTTGACTACGCCGGCCAGCCGGGACGAGCCCACGGCCCGAGCCGCTACCGGTAGCCAGCCCAGCGCGTAGTGCGCCCGGGGACGCAACCGACCCCGGTAGTGGTGGGCGAGGAACTCGGCCTTGTACGTGGCCATGTCCACGTTTACCGGGCAGTCGCTCTTGCAGCCCTTACAGGCCAGGCACAGGTCCAGTGCGTCCCGCACGGCGGTGGACCTCCACCCGTCCTGGATCGGGCTGTCGTCGTGCCCATGCAGCATCTCGAACAGCAAACGGGCCCGACCACGCGTGGAGTGCTCCTCCTCCCGGGTGGCCTGATAGGACGGGCACATCACGGCTCCGCCCGGGTGGTCATGCTGGCGGCACTTGCCGACGCCGACGCAGCGGTTGGCGGCCGCCGAGAACGAGCCGTCGTCGTCGGGATAGGAGAAGTGCAGCGGGCCTTCGTAGCGCGGCGCCCACGACCCGCCCAGGCGCAGGTTCTCGTCGACCTTGTAGGGCGCGACGACCTTTCCCGGGTTCATCCGGTCGCTCGGATCGAAGATCGCCTTGAGCTGCCCGAACGCGCGGACGATCTCGTGGCCGAACATGCGCGGCAGCAACTCGCCGCGCGACTGCCCGTCGCCGTGCTCGCCGGAGAACGAACCGCCGTAGCCGGCGACCAGATCGGCGGCCTGTTCGAGGAAGCGCCGGTACCTGGCCACACCGTCGGCGTCCGTCATCCGGAACGGGATCCGAGTGTGTACGCAGCCCTGGCCGAAGTGGCCGTAAAGGCTCGGCGCCGACTCGTCCGCGTAGCCGAAGTCCTCGTAGAGCTCCTCGAGGTCGCGCAGGTAGGCACCGAGCCGTTCCGGCGGAACCGCGGAGTCCTCCCAGCCCTCCCACGTGTCCGGCTCACCGGGCACGTGCGCGGTGGCGCCCAGCCCGGCCTCGCGGACCTGCCACAACTCGTCCTCGTACTGCGGGTCGTCCAGCAGCGCGACCTCGGCGTCGTGTTCGGACTCGTCGATCGCCTTCATCATGATGCGAGCGCGGGCATCGGCCTCCGCGCGCGTCTCGCCACCGAACTGCACCATGAGGTAGGCCTGCCCGGCCGGGAGCTCCCCGAGCGCTTCGGGGTTGAGGTGCTTGATGCGCTGGTCGTGGATCAGCCGGTGGTCCAGGCCCTCGAGCGCGATCGGTTCGTGCTCAACGACCGCCGGGACGGCGTCGGCGGCGGACGTGATGCTGTCGAAGCCGACCACGACCAGCGACCTCTCTTTGACCACGGGTACCAGTTCGAGCTCGGCGCGCAGCACCGTGACGAGTGTCGATTCGCTGCCGACCAGCAGGCCGGCCACGTCGAAGTGGTGCTCGGGCAGCAGCGAGTCGAGGTTGTAGCCCGAGACGCGGCGCGGGATGTCCGGGTAGCGGGCCCGGATCTCGTCGGCGTACTCGTCGCGTAGTCGCCGTAGGGCCCGGTAGACGGCTGCCTGGCGATCGCCGCGCCGTTCGATCTCGCGGTATTCGTCGTCGCTCGTCTCGCCGCACCAGAACCGCGTGCCGTCGTAGAGCAGCACATCCAGCCGCGCGATGTTGTCGACGACCTTGCCGGTGCGCTGTGCCGTCGCACCGCACGAGTTGTTGCCGACCATCCCGCCGATCGTGCAGTTCGGGTGCGTCGCCGGCTCGGGGCCGTAGCGCAGGCCGTGCGGGGCGAGACGCCGGTTGAGGTCGTCCAGCACAATGCCGGGCTCGACCAGGCAGATCCGCGAATCCGGGTCGACGGACAGCAGTCGGTTGCAGTGCTTCGTCCAGTCGATGACCACCGCAGTGTTGGTGCACTGGCCGGCCAGGCTCGTGCCGCCGCCCCGGGACAGGACCGGTGCGGAGTGCTCGCGGCAGACGGCGATCGCCTCGACGGCCGCCGCGACGCTGCGCGGTACGACCACGCCGATCGGTATCTGCCGGAAGTTGGACGCGTCCGTCGAGTAGGCGCCACGAGTGCCGGCGTCGAATCGCACTTCGCACTCGACGCGCTCGCTCAGCTCGCGCTGTAGTGCACGGGCGTCGAGCTCGACGTCGTCGGGATGTCGCCGGATCGGCGTGGGTAATGCGGTCTGGCTCACCTGGCTGTCTTCTTCCTAGGCCGTCGGTCGACGCGTCGTTTCAGATCCACGTCCGGGCGGGCACTCCCGGACTTGTCTTTTTGGTTCCCTGATCGGCCACGCTCCATGCGTCCTTGTCGCGGCGGAGCCTTGTGCGCAGCTGACAAGGGTCGTCCCGGACCGGGATTCGGCGATCGATGCCCCAAGGTTCCGAAGGATCCAGCCCAGCGGGCGGTGCCGCCGCCCCCTACACCAGGGCGAGCTTGGTCGCGCTGACGGACCTCGCCGCGCATCCATCGGAGCCTGTCGCCTAGCGGCTCTGCCCGGCGCCCGACGTACCGGTGAACAAACACCGGCCCAAATCCGTATCTACTGAGGGGGCCGGCTGAACCTACAGCCGCGTGCACAAGTCGACGCAATCAAGGTGCTGATAGTTGTGCAAACCCGTCTTAGCTCACGACAACTAAAGATTTGGCTCACCATTGCAATCCTGATCGTCGCCGCGGTCGTGATCACCCTGCTGGTTGTCTACAGCGGCGGCGGCAGCGGAGGTGGCGGCGGTTACTGACCGGCGCCCTTCCTTCGAGGCCCGCGGCACAGGCGCCCGTCGCGGCGAGCTCAGCGACGGGCCGCTGCGCTTGGCTCTTCGCCGGTTTCGTTGATGCGCAGGGCGAGTTCGCGGAGTTTGATATGCGACTGCTGGGACGTGGTCACCATGGTGTCGAACGCTTGTTTGGCGGACAACCGGTGGCGTTCCATGAGGATTCCGACGGCTTGGCCTATTACCTGCCTGCTTTCGATTGCGCGGTGCAGGTTGGTCACCTTGTCGGCGTAGGCGGCGGCGATGGCGGCGCGAGCTGCGAAGACGGGGATCACCAGTTCGGCGGCTGCGTCGAAGGCTGCCGGTTGGCCGGAGTACACGCTCAGTACGCCTAGCCTCTTGCGGGGCATCGGCAGAGGGCAGGCGAGCACCGCCCGTACACCTATCTCCGCCGCGAGCGGTGCGAACTTTGCCCACCGCGGGTCGGTCAACAGGTCGGCAATGCGTAGAGTTTGTCTGTCGGTGAGAACCTGCCGCAACGGGCCGTCGCCCAGTGCGCGCTGGATGTCATCGGCGGCAAGAGCCGTGTCTGCGGCAGCGGTGACCGTCTGCAGTTCGCCGTCCGAGTCGAAGGTGATGCTGGCGTCCTCGGCGCCGGGCAGGAGCCGTGTGGCCGCGTGAAGGACCTCGCTGAGCAGTTGCTCCGGGGTGGCATCCGGGTCGAGGTCGGTGAAGGCCGCTCGAACCTGTGTCAGGAGCCGCACGATGGTGTCGACGGTCAGCTCGCTCGTGTCGGAGGGTTCTCGCATGTCTGCCGTGATGTACTCGCGACGGCGCGGTGGCTGCGGGTCGGCACAGACGTGAACGCTATCCCGCAACATCGCCGCATGCTCGGGCAAGTCCTGCGAAAGGGTCATGTGTGGCACCTGCGCAAATGGTGTGGAGCCATGATTTGGTCTCCGCGCGAGCTCAAGGCTGTAGAGGGATTGTAGAAGTATTGGACTGCCTCGACAAGGTTGGCAGAGGTCGGTCAACGGGAAGATGTTTTTTGTTACGGTCTGTCATGGGTCGTAGGTAGGGAATTGCAGAGTGGTGGGGATGACGAGCGAGGACGCTGGCGGTGTGTACAGCATCGGAGCGGTGGCCAAGATGCTTGGCTTGCCTGTTCAGACGCTGCGTTCCTGGGAAGATCGGTACAAGCAGGTCGTTCCGGTTCGGAGCGCGGGCGGGCAGCGACTCTACAGTCGCGATGACGTCGAGCGGTTGCGCTTCATCCGCGAGCAGACCAGCGCCGGTCTGCAGCCGGCCGACGCGCACCGCTTACTTGCTGATCGAACTCGCCAGCGAGCAGAGGCGCGAGACAGCGACCGCGCCGAGGCGCAACGCACTGCCGGTGACGGGGTCGCGGTGCTGGTCGCCGAGCGTGATCCTTACGCCGCTTCCTTCGAGGCTTACTTCTTGCGCACCGAGGGCTATACCGTTCGCAGCGTGCTTGACGCCGAGGCAGCGGGGCAGATCGTCGAAGACAACCCGCCGGATGTGCTTGTCGTCGATCTGATGATCTCTGGCGGCGCTGGGTTGGCCTTGTGCCGCGCCGTGCGCGACCGTAGTTCGGTCCGTATTCTCGCGGTCTCCGCGGTTGACTCTCGCGATGCCGCGCTCGAGGCCGGCGTTGACGCCTTCCTGCAGAAGCCGTTCGACCCGCTGCAGTTCGTTTCGACGGTGCGTGACCTGCTCGGAACGAGTGCCTATCTACGGTGAGGGGCCCAGGCGCGATGACCGACCGGCTTTCCAGTGGTTCCGAGCGCCTCGACGCCGTCCTTGGCGGGGGTCTGCCGCTCAACGGCATCACCCTGGTGATCGGAAGTCCGGGTACGGGCAAGACGATCCTTGCTCAGCAGTATCTGTTCCATAACGCGAGCGCCGATCGCCCTGCGCTCTACCTCTCGACGGTCTCGGAACCGCTGGAGAAGATCCTGCGCTATGGCCAGGCCTTGGACTATTTCGACGCTGCTGCGCTCGGAAGCAGCGCGATCTATGAGGATCTCGGCCCACCGTTGAACGAGGGCGGATTATCCGGCGTGCTCGCCCGCGTCACCGAACTAATCGAACAGAAGCCTCCTGGTCTTATTGTGATCGACAGCTTCAAAGCTCTCCAGGACTACGCGAGCGATGGGCGGGCCTACCGCCGCTTTCTCCACGATCTGGCCGGACGGCTTTCGGCTATGCCGATCACCTCGCTCTGGATTGGAGAGTACGACGCCAACGAAGGGACGGGAGCCCCGGAGTTCGCCGTCGCCGACGCCATCCTCGCGCTGAGCACGGACCGCACGAGCGAACGGGAAACGCGCGTCTTCCAAGTGCTCAAGCTCCGCGGCAGTGGCTTCCTGACGGGAAAGCATAGCTACCGCCTGTCGTCCCAGGGGCTCGGCGTATTCCCACGTCTCGCCGATCCGATTGACATCGACAGCTACAGCAACACCGCCGAACGAATGTCCTCCGGCGTTCCTGCGTTGGATGTGATGCTCTCGGACGGTTACTGGAGGGGCGCCTCGACACTGGTCGCTGGACCGTCCGGAGCGGGAAAGACGCTGCTCGCCCTGCACTTCGTTTACGCGGGCGCGCAACTTGGAGATACCGGCCTCATCGCAACGTTCCAAGAGAACCCCACACAACTCGAACGAATCCTGCGCGGCTTCTCCTGGTCGCTCACGAATCCTGGGATCGAGCTGATGTACCGCAGCCCGGTCGACCTGTACCTAGACGAATGGGTCTACGACTTCGTCGCCACATTGCACCGCACGCGCGCGAATCGGGTTGCCATCGACAGCCTCGGCGATCTCAGGGCCGCCGCCGGCGACGAAATCCGATTCCGCGAATACGTCTACTCGCTCCTACAACGTTGCGCCCGTGCCAGCATAAGCGTGATGATGACCCTGGAGGTCCCCGATCTATTCGGAGTCACCCGCCTATCGGAATACGGTATCTCGCATCTATCTGACAACGTCGTGCTGTTGCAATTCCTACGTGGAGAATCCCAACTCAAGCGGGCCATCACCGTACTCAAGACTCGCGGCAGCCCTCACGATCAGCACCTCCGTCAATTCAACATAAGCGCTGACGGCATATCGGTAGGCGAGCATTTCGATATAGGCCAAAGCCTTGTCTAAGATCAGCGGTCTATCCCACATTTGGTAAGGCACATGACCGAGGAGACAAGTCCCATGAAGGCGATCGTGGTGATGGATCAGGCTGCGGGGACGGCCGGGATGACGCTGGTGGAGCGGCCTGCCCCGCCGGCAGCGATAAACGATGTCGTTGTTCAGGTTCATGCGTCGGGATTCGTCCCGACCGAGATGGAGTGGCCCTCGACCTGGACCGATCGCGCCGACCGTGACCGAACACCGTCGATCCCCGGGCACGAGCTGGCCGGAGTGGTCGGCTCCCTCGGCTATGGCACGACGGGACTGTCGGTGGGACAGCGGGTGTTCGGCCTCACCGACTGGCATCGCGACGGCACCCTGGCGGAGTATGTGGCCGTCGAGGCACGCAACCTCGCGCCGCTGCCGGGCGACGTCGACTTCACGGTGGGCGCGAGCCTGCCGATCTCGGGCCTGACCGCGTGGCAGGGACTGTTCGAGCACGGCCGGCTTCAGGCGGGGCAGAGCGTTCTCGCGCACGGCGCGGCCGGCGCAGTCGGGACGATGGTGACGCAGCTCGCACGCGAGGCTGGCGCGTATGTCATCGGCACCGGGCGCGCGGCCGACCGTCAGAAGACGCTCGACTTCGGCGCGATGGAGTTCGTCGACCTTGAGAACGACGCGTTGGAAGACGTCGGCGAAGTCGACCTGGTATTCGACGTCATCGGCGGCGACGTCGCGGCGCGGTCCGCAGGCCTGATCCGAGCCGGAGGAACACTGGTGACCGTCGTCGGGCCGCCCGAAGCGCGGCCCGCTGACGGCTTGGCGATCGACTTCGTTGCCGAGTCCGACCGCGCGCAACTGGGTGAGATCGTCCAGCGGGTGCGGGACGGACGGCTGCGGACGAACATCGGCAACGTCGCGACCCTCGACCACGCCGTCGCGGCCCTCAACCCCACAGAGCGAATCAAGGGGAAGACAATCATCCGCGTTCGCCCGTAGGGACTCGGCGACGCGATCGACGAGCGACAGATCGGCACAGCGAGCGCGGGCCGATCAACCGCGAGACCTACGGCGTACTCGCAACCCGCGATGACGGTCGCTTGATCGTCGCCCGACTACTCGGGCGGGAGGAGATCGGCGCCGTTTCTACAGCGTCACTGTGGTCACTCCATGGCCACCAGGAGAGTTCGTGAACCTAGAAACCGCGCTCAACGAGATCGTCGAGCTGGCCCGTGCTGAACTGCACATAGTCCGAAAGCGGGCCGAGGAGAAGACGCCGGCGCGTGATCACGGCCACGACTTCCACGAGATGCAACGATCGGCTGACCGTCTCGACCATCTTGCCCACGGGCTTCGACGGCTTCACGACGAGGAATTCGGCTCCCGTTGGCGCAAGGAGAGCGCGAACGACTATCCCCGTCGCCGATGCAGCGCAGACGCGGCCGGTCGCAGACCTGATCAAGGACTAACCAGCGCCCTCGTGCCGACCGGACGTCGACCGCCGCTCAGGTGTGTAGGGGCCCAGCACGGTCGCGCAGCGACACCGGCGCGCGCCCGGACCGCTCGGCGAGCATTTCGGCCAGCACCGAGATCGCGATCTCGGCCGGAGTGCGGGCGTTCACGTCGAGGCCGGCCGGACCGTGCACCCGCGACAGGTCGGTGAGGCCGTGTGCGGCCAGCCACTCGGCCCTGGCCTGCTGGGTGTGTCGGGACCCGAGGGCACCGATGTAGCCGACGTGGCCGGCCAGCGCGGCGGTGAGTGCGGGGCCGTCGACGTCTCGATCGTGGCTGAGCACGACGATGCCGTCGCAGCCGGCCAGGCGCTGCGCAGCGACGGCCGCCTCGCGGGCCGAGTCGACGATCGTGGTGGTCCAGTCGAGCAAGCCGGCCGCAGCTGCGAGGGCGTCGGCGATAGCTCCCGAGCCCACGACAACCAATTCCGGGCGCGGCCACAGCGCGGTGACCGCTGCCCGTCCCTCGTCGACGACCGCGCCCTCGCTGCTGCCCTTGCCGAACAGCCGGGCGACGCCGGGATGCGCTTGGTCGGCTGCCGCGACCGTCGCGCCGGCGTGAACCTCGGTCGGCCCGGCGGCGTCACCGTCGAGCTCGGTAACCAGGCAGACCGGCTCCCGGTCGGCCAGCAGCTGCCAGGCTCGCGCCGGAATCTCGTCCAGGGGCTGGAGCAGCAGCTGCGCCACGCCGCCGCAGGACATGCCGACCCGGCCGGCCTGCTCGTCGCCGATGCGCAGTGACAGCAGCCGACCACGCTCGACCGGTGCGAGGTGCGCGTCGGCTACCCCGGAAAGCACAGTCCCTGCGATCGGTTCATCCGGGGTCAGCGCTGCCAGCATTGTGCCCTGCTGACCGCTGATCCCACGCAGCCCGACGACTCGGACCAGCGTCACCGGCCGCCCCGAGTCCCGCCACGCGCGGATCCGCCCCAGCACCTCGTCGCCGGCGTCCATCGACGCACGATAACGCGACTCGAACGTGGCTGGCGCCTGCGGAGGCCGGGGAATTGCTGATCAGCGCTTCCGCTGCAATGTGTCGAGCACACCTTCCAGCCGGCCCGGCTGCGCGAGCAGTCAGCTCGACTTGTTCCGCCGGCCCCACAACGACCGCGCCTCGAAGGCTTCCTCCTGTACGTACTCCGGATGCGCCATGCCCATTCGCTACGTCAGTGGCGCCGACTCACGCCGCCACGGTCCGGTCTCCGGCCACACCAACGCGTTCGCGAGCCATCGGCACGGCACGCCGCTCACCCCATGACCGGCGGACGGTGTGGAAGGGGTCCGGGCTCGGCGCGTGCCCGTCGGGAGTTCGGTTATCCGCACCCGACAAGGCGAGTTCGCCGCATTACGCGCCGCTGCCTCACGGCCTGAGACTGGCACGCGTCAAAAGGTAACCCAGGAGGAAGACATGACGACCACGACCGATGTTGAGCGTATGACCGTCGATTCCGGTGGCTCCACCGTGAGTGTCCACGGCCTCGGTGCACCGGCCAGGTCCCGCGCGCCGCGGCGCCATTTCGTCCGCCATTTCGTGGAGATGGTGGTGGCGATGGTTGTGGGGATGGTGGTTCTCGGACTGGCGCTCAAGCCACTGCTCGGCCTGTCCGACGTGTTTCAGCGCGCAGACCTGAGTGCTCTGGTGATGGCTACGAACATGACGATCGGGATGTCGCTGTGGATGCGGTACCGCGGTCACGGCTGGGCGAGCATCGCCGAAATGGGTGCGGCGATGTATGTTCCATTCGCCGTCCTACTGGTCCCGTTCTGGGCCGGCGTGCTGCCGGGCCACATGATCATGATCGGTGGTCACGCACTGATGCTTCCGGCGATGGCCGTTGCAATGCTGCACCGTCGGGCCGAGTACGCGGGTGGGCACGGGCACTGACCTGGTCGTTGGAAGGGCGCCCGCACAAGGCTGAGTCTTGTGCGGGCGCCGAATCTTGTTTGCAGACCTTGGGCCGTCGCGGTTGCGCTGCGAGCATGGGCGCATGGGTGTGACGTTCGTTCGCTACAGCGACAGGCCGGAGCTGTGGGAGCGGATCGCCGACCTGTCGGCCGAGGTCTGGCCGGAGTACAACACGCACGGCGACGTGTTGGGTGACTATTGGCCTGGGTTGTACGAGCAGTTTCCCGACTTCCAGTTCGTGCTCTACGACGACGAGCAGGACGATGTGCTCGCCGAAGGACAGACGGTCCCGTGTTTATGGGACGGCGCCACGTCGTCGCTCGGGCCTGGCATCGACGACACGATCGTTCGGGCGTTCGCGCTGCGCAGGTCCGGCGGGCGTCCGAACACGCTGTGCGCGTTGGCGGCCGAGATTCCGCCGCGCAACCGCGAGAAGCGGCTGGCCAGCGTGGTGCTCGACGGGATGACCGGCATCGCACGGGCATCCGGGTTCGGCGATCTGATCGCTCCGGTGCGTCCGAGCTGGAAGGACCGATATCCGATCACACCGATCGAGCGATATGTGCAGTGGACCCGTGAGGACGGCAGTGTGTTTGATCCGTGGATTCGCATCCACGTGCGGATGGGCGCGACTTTGGGTCCGGTCCTGCCGCGCTCCTTGCAGATCAGCGGCACGGTAGCCGAATGGGAGGCCTGGACGAAGATGCGCTTTCCGGAGTCGGGTGAATACGTCTTTCCGGCCGGACTGGCCACCTTGCGCGTCGAAACAGACCGCGATCTTGGTGAGTATTGGGAGCCCAATGTCTGGCTCGTGCACCACCTGGCGACGTGAGCTGACGAGGGGCGGGTTAGCCGTACCGACACCGGCGTCGGTACGTGCGACCGTTTCGGCATGCGGACGGTGCTGATCGTGGACGACCATGCGTCCTTCCGCGCCATCGCGCGGGCTGCGCTGTCAGAGCGTTTCTGTGTGGTCGGTGAGGCCGCAGATGGCGTGCAGGCGCTGGCTCGCGCGGCGGAGCTGCGGCCGGACGTGGTGCTCGTCGACGTCGGGCTGCCCGGGCTGGACGGGTTCGGCGTTGCGGTGGCACT
>JBKPQY010000026.1:0-38131 GCA_046734315.1 Actinomycetota bacterium
GACCGGGTGCTGAGCCACTCGCAGATCTTCCAGGCGGTGTGGGGGTACGACTTCGGTCCGCGCTCGAACAACCTCTGGGTCTACGTCAGCTACCTGCGCGCGAAGCTGGAAGCCGGGGGCGAACCGCGACTCTTGCATACGGTGCGGGGACTCGGCTACGTGCTCCGGAATGCGCCATGACGCTGCGGAACCGGATCTCGGTCGCGGCGGCCGCCGGCGTGCTGATCGTGGTCAGCGCCGTCAGCGTCGTGCTGTACCTGTCGTATGACGCCAGCCTCCGCTCCCGTGTCGACCCCACCCTCGTCGACGCGGCGCAGCAAACCAACACGGTCGCCGAGCGCATCAAGCAATCGGCCGGGAACACGGGAGTCAAGCCCGACGTGAGTGCGCCGGTCACGATCGGCAGCGTCGACATCCAGCTGTTTCCCGGCCCCCTCAGCGCCGGCCAGCCCACCAGATTCGGCCCGCTGAGCAGCCGCGACGTCGCCGTCGCCGACGGCGCCGCGACCGCGTATTTCGCCAACGTCCGCGTCGGCGGCAAGCGGTACCGCGTCTACACCGCGGCCATGCCGAATAGCGTCGGCGGCGCACTGGTGCGTACCAGCCGCGCCGCCGACGCCGACGACGCCGCGCTGCGCACCGCGGCGCTACTGCTCGGAGCACTCACTGCCGCTGCAGCGGCCCTCACCTACGCCGCCGCCCGGCTCACCGCCGGTCGCATCCTCCGACCGATCGGCAACCTCACAGCGGCCGCCGAACACGTCACTCGAACCCGCGATCTGTCCGCGCGGCTGCGAAACGGCGGCGGCGACGAGGTGGGCCGGCTCAGCGCGGCGTTCGACACGATGCTGGGGGCGCTGTCCGAGTCGGTGACCGCGCAACGCCAACTGGTGGCCGACGCCTCGCACGAGCTGCGCACCCCGCTGACCAGCTTGACCACCAACCTCGACCTGCTCGAGGACGGTGCCGGGCTCGCCGATCCGCAGGCGCCCGCTCTCGTCCGGGCGGCGCGCGAGCAGGCAGGTGAACTCGACCAGCTCATCACCGACCTGCTCGATCTCGCCCGCTATCGCGAGTCAGTGCCACACCGGGAAACGGTCCGACTGGACCTGCTCACGCGGGGGGTGGTGGGCCGGTTGCAGCGGCCGGCACCCGACACCGCCATCGAGACACAGCTGCAACCCAGCTTCGTGGAGGTCGATGCGGCCGCGGTCGACCGGGCGATCGCGAACCTGATCGACAACGCGATCAAGTGGAATCCGCCGGACGCCCCGATCCGTGTCGTCGTGGCGAACGGGCAGGTATCGGTCACCGATCACGGCCCGGGTATCTCCGAAGCGGATCTGCAGCACGTCTTCGAACGCTTCTATCGGGCACCGGCCGCGCGAGGGATGCCCGGTGCCGGGCTGGGCCTCGCGATCGTGGGAAGCGTTGCGGAGGCGAACGGCGGCACGCTGCACGTGCAAACGGGTCCCGGCGGTTCGACCTTCACGCTCGGGTTTGCGCCGTCCACCCAACGCGACCTCAGCTAGCGCACAGCTCACGGACGCCCGCCGCGCGTACTGTCCATTGCATGGTTGTACTCCCGTTGATCGCCGCGCTGATCGTCCTCGCGCTGGTGTTCTCCTTTATCGGCGTCGCGCTCTGGGCGCTCATCAGCGTCGGCATCGTCGGCATCGTGATCGGCGGGCTGGCGCGCCTGATCCTGCCCGGCCAGCAGAACGTCGGCGTGCTCGGGACCGTGCTCCTCGGCTGGATCGGCTCGGTGATCGGCGGGGTCATCGGCTACCGAATCCTGGACACCGGCCGGCTGCTCACCATCCTGCTCGAGATCGGCGTTGCGGCCGCGCTCATCTTTCTCTATAGCCAGTCACAGCGGAATCGCCTGCCTGGTCGGACCAGGAGCAGCACCCGGCAGTAACCCACCAGTGCCACCGTCACCCCAGTGCCTTGGCAAGCCGCCGACCGGGGGGCACGATCCGTCGAGTCAGCATGCCGTTCGTGCGACGGCGTGTCTCCGTCGGCGTTGGGGGTTCGGATGGCGTGGTTGCGAAATCGCAAACGTCTAGCAGTAATGGTTGCCGTGGGTGCTCTCGCTGCGGCGGGTCTAGCCGCGGGCAGTCCGGCGGGTGCTGCCGCCAAGGCATTGCCCGCGCCGGCGCCCACGATCAGTGACTTCCAGCTCCTCTCCAGCTCGATCACGCCGCCGACCGAGGCCCAGTGCTTCTCGGCCGTGCCGAACCACCGGCGTTGTTTCACGCCGACCTCGATGCGGAACTCGTACAACCTGGGGCCCCTGTACGCGGCGGGACACAACGGAGCGGGCGTCACGATCGCGATCATCGACTCGTTCGGCAACCCGAACATGGCCTCGGACCTGAACGTGTTCAACACCCAGATGGGGACGCCGCACATGTGCGGCGAGCCGAACGTCACCTGCACGTCCGGGATGCCGACGTTCCAGCACGTCTACTGGAACGGCAAGACCATGGTCAAGGCGCCGCCGTCCGGCAGCAACGGAACCGGCCTACAGACCCGCAACATCTGGGCGCTCGAGGTGGCGCTCGACGTGGAGTGGGCGCACACGATCGCGCCCGGCGCGAACATCCTCAACGTGACCACGAACCCGGCCGAGACGCTGGGCGTGCAGGGCTTCCCGGCGATGATGAACGCCGAGCAGTACATCGTCGACAACCACCTGGCCACGGTGATCTCGCAGAGCTTCGCCTCGGCCGAGGACGCGTTCGCCAGCACCCAGTCGCTGCTGAACCTGCGGCACGCGTTCGTCTCCGCGGCCGCGAACGGTGTGACGATGTTGGGTAGCTCGGGCGACGGCGGCTCGGCGAACCCGAAGAAGACGCCGGTGAAGAACCCGGTCACGTTCCCGTTCCCGACGGTGGAGTGGCCGGCGTCCGACCCGCTGGTCACCGGGGTCGGCGGCACCTACCTGTGCACCGACCCGATCACCGGAACAGGCGTGGACAACACCGACCCACCGGTCACCTGCCAGAACCAGCCCAACCGTGAGATCGGCTGGATCGCCTCAGGCGGCGGCTTCAGCCACGTGTTCGCCACTCCGGACTACCAGAGCAGCCTGCCGGCCGGGTCCACCGCGATCGGGTCGATGCGCGGCGTTCCGGACATCGCGTACCAGGCGAGCTCGCGAACGGGCGTGCTTGTCTACGACACCGCTCCCGGAGACGCCGAGGGCGGGGTGCTGTGCCCGGGCGGCGACCCGTGCAGCGCCGGCTGGTACGTCGTGGGCGGCACGTCATCGGGCAGCCCGCAGTGGGCGGGGCTGGTGGCCATCGCCGACCAGATTGCCGGGCATGGCCTCGGGCTGATCAACCCGAAGCTGTACACGCTGGCCTCCGGGCCGAACTACGGCACGTACTTCTATGACGTGACCACCGGCAACAACCAGGCCGACCCGGACGTGCCGGGCTTCAACGCCAGCACGGGATGGGATCCGGTCACCGGTCTCGGCACACCGAACGCGGCGACGCTGCTTCCGGCGCTGGCGAGCTGACGTAGCACGCAGGCACCGGCCTCCGCACTCAGGGTGGAGGCCGGTGTTTGCGTGTGAGCAGCTGATGCGTCGGATCCGACGCGGCTTCGGGAGATCCGGGGCAGACTCCCCGTCGTAGACGTTGGGTCAACGTGCGGCGCTGTGCCGCCCTCTTGTCGGTCTGCCCCCGGATCGTCCCGTCCGGGTTTCCCCGGTAGCGCCAAGTCTTCTCCCTGGGCGATGGGTATGGCAGGGACGATGGTCCCGACCTCGCTGGCGCCGGCGGTCAGCGCTAGCCTCGGCTCGGGACGTTCGCCTCGGAGGTTGCCATGACCGGTATCCAGCCGATCGTTGTCGGCGTCGATGAGTCGCCCGGCACCGACGCGGCGCTCCAGTGGGCGGTCGCCGAGGCCCGCGCCTGGGCACTGCCGTTGCGGCTCGTGTACTGCTACCACTGGGAGTACAGCGCGTCGACGCTGCCGCCGACCGAGGACGCCCCGGAGGGACCGGACTCCGATGTCGAGCTGGCGCTGCGCATGATCGACGATACGGTCGAGAAGCTGGTGGCACGCGCGCGCGATCTCGACGACCGCGTCGAGATCAGCAGCGCCGCGATCGACGGCAACCCCGGCGACGTCCTCGTCGACGAATCGCAGCGGGCGAGCCAGCTGGTGCTCGGCTCGCGGCATCTCAAGACGCTTGGTGCGGCGGTACTCGGATCCGTCGCTAACGCCACCGTCGGCCGCGCCGCCTGCCCCACCGTCGTGGTGCGCGGCACCCCCGGCTCGCAGGAGGGCGCCGGGGTGGTCGTCGGGGTGGACGACACCGAGACCAGCGAACAGGTGCTGGCCTTCGCTTTCGCGACGGCGAGCCGGCATGGTGTGCCGCTGCGTCCCGTCCTGGTCTGGCGCGCGGACCCGCGCGCGCTGATCGGGTGGCGCGCCGAACCGCCCGCCCCCGCCAAGGTGGAGGCGTGGCTGTCGGAGGCCGTCGCCGGCTGGCGGGAGAAGTTCCCGGACGTCGAGGTGTACCCCGAGGTCGTGCGCGAGCAGCCGGTGGCCGGTCTGGTCCTCGCGGCGACCGATCAGAAACTGCTGGTCGTGGGCCACCGTAGCCGTCGCCGGGTGGGCTCGCTGGGCTCGGTGACCCAGGGCGTGTTGCATCACGCGACCTGCCCGGTCGCCGTCGTGCCAACCCACCGGTGATCGGGCACTTTTGCAGCGCGTCAGCGTGATGCGTGAGCGACAGCGACGACCTTGGCGGGTTGCTCCTGGCGATCGCGGTGCGCGATCACTCGGTCGTTACCGCATCGCTTGATGCTGCACCGCTGTTGGCGACTGCCACGTTGGCGCGCGGTGAGGAATTCTTCATCGCCGCGTGTCACGCGCAGGTCTATGAAGGCGATACCGCGCTGCACGCTGCGGCGTTCGCCTACGACGTCGAGGTTGCGCGTGACCTGGTTGCGCGAGGCGCTGACGTCCGCGCCCGCAACCGGCGTGGTGCCGAACCGTTGCACTCAGCGGTCATCGGTGAACCCGGCGCTACGAACTGGGACCCGACCCGCCAGCGGGCGGTGATCGACTATCTGATTGCTGCGGGCGCTGACCCGAACGCGCCGGCCCGGGGGCGGGTAACGCCGCTGCATCGAGCCGTCAGGAATCGATGCTCAGCCGCGGTCGACGCGCTCTTGCGCGCCGGCGCCGACCCCCGGTCGAGGAACGACCACGGCTCGACACCGTCCGATCTCGCACGATGGAGTACCGGGCGCGGCGGAGTCGGGTCCGAGGCAGCCAAACTCGAGCAGCAGACCATCATCGGCCTTCTCGAGAAGGCCATGGCATGACGACGGCGCCACCCCCGCGTGCCGTCGACGCGTGCACTGATCGCGTCAGAGGCTCCAAATCGAAGCAGTGACCGCGCCTGGGAATCCCGCATACCTGTTAGCCGGGGCTCTTCCGGGGCCGGTTGGCACGCGGTGTCGCGAGCTGGTCGAAGCAGTAGTAAAGGGCCAGCGCCGCGTGCACCGACAGGGTCGCGATCGCGCTGACGAATGACAGCCCGATCGTAGCGAGGTAAACGATGTTGCCGATACCGAATCGGCGCAATGCTGCGCGGCTGGCGACCGGATCGACGTGTTCGTGCAGCAACCCGACGTCGCGGGTGACGGCGATCCACAGCACGCTGTACGCAAGGCCCATCGCGAGCATGGTGCTGCTGTAGATGGCCGCAGCTATGTGCGCGTCCGAGCCCGCTGTCAGGTACTCGGCGAGGAGCCGGGTGGGAAATGGCAGCGCGGACACGACGAGCAGCAAAGCGAGGTTGGCGAACAGCACGGGCCGGTCGACCAGGTTGACCTTGCTGAACATCGTGTGGTGGTTGACCCAGATGATGCCGATGACCAGGAAGCTGACGAGGTACGCGAAGTACGACGGCCACTCATGCGCCAGGGCGGAGCCCAGCCCGCCTGTGCGGATCTGATCCCGTGCCGGCACCGCAAGATCAAGCACGAGCAGGGTGATGGCGATCGCGAACACCCCGTCGCTGAATGCTTCGAGCCTTCCGCTCGACGTAAGCGCGGCTGCGTCGTCGCTGCGTTGTTGGGTCATGCCGGCGCTCCTTGTAATTAAGTAATCAGAGCGCTCAGAATCGTCGCATGCCAGAGCCCGAGATCGTCGTCGCGAACCGAGAACATCTGTGGTGGCTGCTCGCCGAGGCGGCGCAGCTCGAGCATATGATCATGTGCCAGTACCTGTTCGCCGAGTTCAGCCTGAAGTCGGGTGACGAGCTCACCGCGGATCAGGCCGAAGTGGTCGATAGGTGGCGTCAGACGCTACGCGGCATCGCGGTCGAGGAGATGCTGCACCTGGCGCTGGTCGCCAACCTCATGGCAGCGATAGGTGCCGCGCCCACCTTCGGGCGTCCCAACTTCCCGCGGCGCTCGGGCTACTTCCCGCCCAGCGTGCAACTGGACCTGCTGCCCTTCGGCGAACGGGCGCTGCTGCACTTTCTTTACCTGGAACGGCCGGAGGGCATGGAACGCCACGACGCGGAGGGCTTCGTCCCGGCGGCCCCGCCGCTCGAACCGCTCGATGCCAGTGAGGCAATGCCGCACGGGCAGGAGTTCACGACCGTCGGCCACCTCTACCGGGGCGTCGAGCGCGGGTTGGCCATGCTCGCCGATCGGCTCGGTGAACGCGCGTTGTTCGTCGGCTCACCGCGCGCGCAGGCAACACCGGAACGGTTCGGCTGGCCACAGGTGATCGCGGTCACCGATCTCGCAACCGCGCAGTCCGCGGTTGACGAGATCATCGAGCAGGGCGAGGGGGCCCGTGGCGATTGGGAGGACGCGCACTACGGCCGATTCCTCGCCATGTGGCAGGACTACCACGACCTGCGCCAGCGCGACCCGTCGTTCCAGCCGACCCGGCCGGTGGTCGCCGCATATTCCCGGCAGCCGTTCGACGTCGTCGACCCGGTGCCTGTCATCACCGATCCGCGCACCCGCGGGGTGGCCGAACTGGCCGCGCTCGGTTACGAGCTCGTGGTGCACCTGCTGACGCGCTTCTTCACCCACACCGAGGAAACCGAGCAACAGCTGGACGTGCTGGTGAACTCCGCGATCGACACGATGGCCAGCGTGTTGCGGCCGCTCGCGACGAGGTTGACCGCGCTGCCGATCGGACCTGAGCATCCCGGACGCACGGCTGGCTTCTCGTTCGAGATGTTCTACGCGATGGGCAACCTCGTGCCGTGGCGGGAGCCGGCATGGGCGGTGCTGCACGAACGTGCATCCATCCTCGCCGACCGCTGCGCGGAGCTCGCGGACGACGGCGCCTTGGCGCACGGTGCCGCCGCCGCGGTTGCCGCCGGCCTTGCCGCGCACGTGCCGGCTGATCTGCTGGCAAAGCCGCGTTAGGAGCGACGGAGCGAGCCGTATCCGGCCTTACGGCGGCGCGTCGCCCGAGCGTCACGCAAGGCATGGCTTTCCTGACTGACGGCAGGGAGGTTTGGCGTTGCACATGGCGATCGGCTGAACCCGTCGGGCACTTGTCACCTAGCCGTCAGAGCTCAGCACGCCGGCCTCGACAAGGCGCTCGCGAGCCTCGTCGACACCGACCGCGCGAGCGGCGGAAAAGCCTGCGGCTGCGGCGCCGGCGACGTTGAGCGCGTTGTCGTCGAGAAACAACACCCGCTCGGCCGGTACCGGCAGTGAAGCCGCGACCCGGGCGAAGGCCGCAACATCCGGCTTGAGCATGCCCATCTCGAAGGACAGAAACCAGTGGTCGAACAGGTCGACCAGCGGCCACGTGGAGATGTGATCATCCCAATGCATCGCGTTGGTGTTGCTGAAGCATCCCGTGGATACCCGCGCCTTGGTCTGGGTGACCAGTTGCGCGGCTCCGGGCAGCGGCCCGTTAGGCCAGTTACGGAAGGCCTCGAGGAACGCTGCCGGGCTAAGGTCGAGCTGCCACTCGGTGACTACCCCGTCGGCGAACTCAGCCTCGGAGCAGCCACCGCTCTCGAAGCGACGAACCCACTGACACGTCAGCCAGCGCCGCCACAGGTCATCCTCGCTCGCCATGCCGGTCAGCTCGAGCATGGCCTGCACGCCGGGCACGTCGATGAGCACACCGCCGAGGTCGAACAGCACCAGATCAATGGGCTCCGCCACGCAAGCAACCTATCGGGCTACCCGTGACCGGCCGCCCAGCAGACCAGCCTTGCAGGCGCCCGACGCCACACTTCGCGTATTAACCGAGCGACGTCACATTTTCTTCGCCAGTCTCTCCAGCATCGTCGTGTTGCGTGCCGTTGTCGGATTGTCGGGCAGCGCCTGCTTCCACTGCCTGGGCCCTAGCGTCGTCTCCGGTGACCTCGAGCGGATGAGCCAGTGCACGTCGCGGCCGCGGACCACGACCTCGTCGTGATCGTTGGACAGCGCCAAGACTGCCCTCTTCTCCGCGGCTGTGAGCCGAGTCAGCGGAAGCAGCGCGAAATGCGTGTGGCCGGGGGCGATGACACCGAAGGGCTTGGCCGCGGCGAGATCATTCACCTGTCGTGCGGTGCGAACGAATGTCGTGAGCTCGAAGCCGAACACGTCCTCCAGCGCTGCGCGAATGGCGGCTTCATGGTCGGACGCGGTCCCGGTCGCGCTGAACAGCAGGTTGCCGCTGTTGGCGTAGCTGCTGACATCCTGGAGGCGGAGCCCTTCCAAGACTTTACGGGCGACGGGCATCGCAACCCTTCGCTCTCCGACGTTCACCGCACGAAGAAACGCCACGAACCGCGCCACAGCACAATCCCACCACGTGCTACTCCCGGTTTCGCACGCGGCACGAGTCGATCCGCATGTCGGCATTCCCTACGCCGTCGCAACCGGCGTCGTCTTCGTGCGCGAGTCGTGTCGTTCGCCGACCTATCGGAATCGGGCGGCGGAGACTGCCACGGTCGTGAAGCTCACCGATCCGTCTTGGACCACCGGGAGGTCGTCGAGCCGCCTCTTCGCGTCGGCAAGCGTGTCGCTGGTGAGCACTAGCCACAGGCGGGTACCGGCCACATCGACATAGCCGCTGTGCATGAAGCCGCTGTCGACCATGGGACCAAGCCAGGCCCGAACGGCGTCGATCTGGTCGCCCTCGATCGGGCGGTGGATCGTTCCTTCGGCAAGGATCAGCACTGCGAAATTCCGTCCGGGTGAGCCGCGTGTGCGCGCCGCCGCTGCGTCACCGGGACAGCGAACCATTCATCGCGGGCCCGAGCAAGATCGATCGCTGTCGTGGGACCTCGTCGGCCGCCGCCTTCCCCGGCGGTGTATCCGGCGGACTACCGCTGAATCAAGGCCGCCACCAGTCGTCGAACGGCGTGATCGGAACGGCACGCTTATGCCTGGTCGCGTTGTAGACCGACTCCACCCTTGCCGCCAGATCCGGCGTGACGTCCGTTCCTTCGAGATAGTCGTCGATCTCGGCGTACGTCAGACCGAGTGCCACTTCGTCGGGCAGGGCGGGCCGGTCGTCCTCGAGGTCGGCTGTCGGCACCTTCTCCCAGACACTCTCCGGCGCGCCCAACTCCTGCAGCAGGGCAGCGCCTTGGCGCTTCGTCAGTCCGGCCAGCGGTGTGATGTCAACACCACCGTCGCCGTATTTCGTGAAGAAGCCCGTCACTGCCTCCGCCGCGTGATCGGTTCCCACAACGAGCAGGTTCAGCTGTCCGGCGATCGAGTACTGGATCACCATGCGTTCGCGGGCCTTGATGTTGCCGCGCACGAAGTCCCGCAGCTCGGGCTCCTCGCCCAGCAGTTCCCGCAACGCCAGCGCCGCCTCAGCGCCGACCGCGTCGGCGCTCGGCTTGACGTTCACCGCGATCGACACGTCGGGCCGGACGAACCCCAGCGCAATCTGCGCGTCGTGCTCGTCGGCCTGCACGCCGTAGGGCAGTCGCACGGCGACGAAGGTGGCCTCATGCCCTTGCGCACGCAACTCCTCGCTGGCGAGCTGGCATAACCTGCCGGTCAGGGTGCTGTCCTGACCGCCACTGATCCCGAGCACGAAGCCCCTTGCCGGGGTCGAGCGCAGATAGTCCTTGAGGAAGTCGATCCGTTGCCGGATTTCGACGCTAGGAGCAATGGTCGACTTGACCCCAAGTTCGGCGAGGATCCGCTGACGCTGGTTCGTCATCGACGTACTGTACTGACGATCAGCGCCGCGGGTCTGCCTGCGTTCTGCTACATCGGCAGCAGCTCGAAGATCTCCACCGCGCACTTGCCGTCGCTATCGGCCAGGAACGGGAGGCCGTCGGTGAGCGCCTTAGCCGCAGTGAGATCATCGGCCTCGACGATCGTGTAGCCGATCAGGTCGCCGCCCGTCCCCTCATAGCCGTCGTCGCGAACGGACACGCCCGTCCCGAACGGGCTGCCGGCGTCGACGAGCGCCGCGCCGACCTTCTCCACCCACGCGCCGAACGCGGCCCTCCGCTCGGCGCCCTGCTCGGGCGTGAGGTCGGACATCGGAGTCGCCCTGCCACGGTAGAGATAGATGAATTTCGCCATGTCGATCGCCCCTTCAACAACCGGCGTGCCCCTTGCCCATCATCACCTCATTGACGAACGGCGCCGGCGCGGACGGACAAGCGTGTCGGTCGATCTGCTCAGCCGGTCAGTGCGCCGTCCAGGACGTGCAAGGCGCGGTCGGCTTCGCGTTTGGATATCACGAGCGGCGGCTTGATCTTGAGGACGTTCGCACCCGGACCGTCCGCCGACAGCAGGACTCGTTGAGCAACCGCGGCTTCGACCACGGCACGCGCCCGCTCGGACGCCGGTTCGCGCGTGGAACGATCGGCGACCAGATCGACTCCGAGGAACAGCCCTCGACCTCGCACGTCGCCGATGCACGCGTGCCGGCGTTGCAGCTCGCGCAGACCCGCCGCGAGATGGCCGCCCACGTCCGCCGCGTTCGCCATCAGCCGCTCGTCGCGGATCGTGTCGAGCACGGCCAGGCCGATCGTGCAGCTGACCGGGTTGCCGCCGAAGGTGTTGAAGTACTCCATCCCGGTGACGAACGACCTCGCGATCTGTGGCGTCGTGACGACAGCAGCGAGCGGGTGCCCGTTGCCGATGGGTTTGCCGAGTGTGACGACGTCGGGAACCACGCCGTGGCGCTCGAACGCCCACATCGCGTCGCCGACGCGGCCGAAGCCGCACTGCACCTCGTCGGCGATGCAGACGGCGCCCGCGGCGCGCGCGTATGCATAGGCCGCGGCCAGGTAACCGGTGGCGAGCTCGACCTGCCCGGCCACACCGGGGATCGACTCATGCAGAACGCGGCGGCGCCGTGCGCGTGCCGCGCCACCTCTTCGGCGTAAGCGACGCCGTCGTCGCCGTGCTCGCCGCGGTATGGGTCGGGCAGGCGACACACCCGCACTCGCGGACCGGCGCCGGCGCCCCCCGCACGAGCGAACTTGTAGTGGCTGACCTCGATCAGTGCGCCGGTGTGGCCGTGATAGGCGTGCTCCAGCGCGAGCACGACGTCCCGGCCGGTGTGGGTCCGGGCAAGGCGCAACGCGAGGTCGTTCGCCTCGCTGCCGGAGTTGACGAGGAAGACCACGCTCAGCGGATCGGGAAACAGCGCGACGAGACGGCGCGCGTACTCGGCGATCGCCGGGTGAAGGTAGCGGGTGTTGGTGTTCAGGATGCGCGCCTGCTCGCTCAGCGCCGCGGTGACTCGAGGATGGCAGTGGCCCACATGCGCAACGTTGTTCACCAGGTCGAGGTAGCGGCGACCGTCTGAGTCGATCAGCTCCGTGCCCTCCCCCGTGACGATCTGCAGCGGCGTCGCGTAGCTGAGCGACAACGTGGCGGACAGGTTCGTGCCGCGGCGGCTCACGATCCAGTCGCGATCGCGCTGCGGGGGTGCGGGCTCGATCGGCAGCCGGCAGACGAGATTCGGATCCGGTGAGATCGACTGCCACACGTCCCGCTCGCTGCGCCGCGCGACACCCGGCAGGTCGTGCGAGCGGCCGAGCAGGGTCGTGAACAGTTGGATGTGCGGATGGGGCTGCCAGCCGCCGTTCTCGTCCGGCGCGCCGACGGTCGCGACCCGCTCGCCGCGAGCGACCCGTTGCCCCGGCCGAACCCGCGTAGTCACCTCACGGGCCAGGTGCCCGAGCAGCAGCCAGAACGGCGTGCCGTCCGAGGTCTCGTGCCGCAGCAGCAGGGTCCCGCCGTAGTCCTGCGCCGCCGGCCGGACCGCAACCGCCACGACGTCGCCGTCGAACGGCGCGTACACCGGCTCGCCGGCGGGCACGAACAGGTCCAGGCCGAGGTGGACGGTGCGCCGCTCACCATCGGCGCCCGCGAACTCGTCGGCGGTGTACACGGGGCGGTCTTCGCGGTAGCGGCCCACGGCCAGGTCCGCACCGTCAGGCAGCACCACCGCTGTGCTGAGGTCGGCATCCGCCGGCAGGACGAGCACCTTCGCGTCGGGACGGGCCGCCGCCACGACGGGCGCCGGGTCGGCGGCGGCCGACGACAGCCAGGCAACGACCGTCCGCGACTCCGGCGCGGCGGGGTATCCGCATGCGTCGCGCAGACGGCACACCGCGAGCGCGCCGAGCGCGTCGCCGAGTCTTGGCGCCACCCGCCGAATCGGGCCCTGGCTCACCTGCAGATAGGCGTTGTCCGGATCGTCGTCACCCTGGCGCACCGCGTTGACCACGCTCATCGCCAGCCTGGTGGCGATCAGGCCCGGCAGAATCGCGACCTCGGCCACGGTCAACGGTGCCTCCCGGTGATAGCCGGCCACGAGCGGCAGCACCGGTGCGAGCACGTCGTCACCCGCGTGTAGCACCGCGTAGGCGCACAGCGTCGCAAGTCCGCACACGCGCGGCGCCCGATCGACGTCGCCGAAGTCGATCAGCCCGGCCGGTGCACCGTTCTCGTCGACGAGCACGTTGTGCTCGTTGGCGTCGTTGTGAATCGCCTGCGACGGCATTCGATCCAGCGCCGCGCCCAGTTCGTCGCGGAAGCGCCCCATCGTGGCGACAGTGAATTCCCGGCATCGGGCGGGCAGGCGCTCCGGATCGAAGCTCAGTTGCCCGGCGCCCGGCATGCTCCACCCGTGCGGCACGGCCAGCGCGGGATGGTCGAAGTCGGCCAGCGCCGCATCGAGCGCGGCGACTGACGCACCGACGCCGCGCAAGTCTATGTCGGTCAGCGGGCGGTCGGTCCACGGCCCGCCGTCGATCCAGCTCAGCACCCGGGCGACACGCGGCCGGCCCTCGACGTCGATCGCGCGGCGGTCAAGCAGCGCAGGCGTCCGCACCGGCAGCGCACGCCCGGCGAGGTGGCGCAGGACGGCATCCTCGAGTTCGAGGCGGTCCGGATCGGCATCGGCCGCCGCGAGCTTGAGGACGACCGGCCGCCCGTCTGCGGAGCACACCTGAGCATTCAGGTCCCGCTCGCCAGGAAGCGGCACCAGATCGAGGTAGCCGGGAAGCAGCGCAGCGGCGGCGCTTTCCAGCGCGGCGAGACCGACGGTCATCGACCTACCGCGGGGTCCGCGTGCGGCACGCCGCCCACCCCGCGCGGCCGTACTTCGCAGCCGTCTGCGCCGATCATGCCGTTCTCCCGTCGATCAGGTAGGACCATCCGTCGGCGTCCGTGTCGCCGACGTCACCGGTATGCAGCTCGCGCTAGCGGAACGCAACCGCTCGCTGCCCACGATGGCACCGAAGGTGTACGGTTCCTACCCCGGCCTCCGTTCCGGTTCTAGCGCAGCGACTGAAACGAGTGTTCCAGTCCGATCCGAGCGTTGCTGGTCGGCCGGCGTCGGAACAGTGTTTCACGTATGGTTATCAGCACGGTCACGCGTTCGAGCGGATCGCCGCGCTCGGCAGGCTTGGTTCAGGAGGGGTAATCACGTGACGGTTCCCGTGAGGGAGTCGGCGCGGAAGCGCGAGCTGCTCGATGCCGCATACGCGTACGTCGCCGAGCACGGGATGGTCGACATGTCCTTGCGGCCGCTCGCCGATGCTGTCGGATCCAGCCCGCGCGTCCTGCTGTTTCTCTTCAGAAGTAAGGATCAATTGATCCAGGCGCTGCTCGCTCGGGCTCGTGAGGACGAGTTGGCGTCGCTTCGGCAGATCGACATCAGCTCGGCCGGCGGAGTGTCCGGAACCGCGCTGCGTGTCTGGCGATGGCTTTCCACACCCGGGCATCGGCGCCTGTTGATGCTCTGGGCGGAGGGCTATGCCCGGTCGCTTATCGACCCCGCTGGACCGTGGGCCGGTTTCGCCCGCCAGACGGTGGACGACTGGCTGGACATTCTCGCGGCGGCCCAGCCTCCGGCGCGGCGGCGCACCCGTGCCGGAGCGACAGAAAGGACGCTGGCCCTGTCCGTCCTGCGTGGCTCGCTTCTGGACTTGCTGGCCACTGGCGATGAGCGTCGGGTCACTGCAGCGGTGCGCTCGTACTTCAGCGACACCTGACAGACGATGCCTCGCCGGGGCTGAGCAGAATCCCCTTAACAGTCGGGCTGTCTTCTGCTAGCCTTCGACTGAAACGACTGTTTCAGCGGCCCTCCCGGAGGCTAGATGATGACTCGCGCCGACACGACAACGGCAGCGACCGTCAATCCGTTCGGCACCCCGTGCCCGTTGGTCAACGTCAACGGCCGGGTGCTGGACCGCGGTGACGCTGCACTTGACGTCCATGCGCACGCGGTGTCCTACGGCACCGGAACGTTCGAGGGCATCCGCGCCTACTGGAACCCGCGCCACGAACAGCTGTATCTAGGCGAGGCGGTCGGCCACTTCGAACGCCTGCATCGCTCCGCGCGGATCCTGGGCCTGCCACTGGAGGTCTCGGTCAGTGAGCTCGTCGAGATGACAAGGGAGCTGCTGCACGCCAATGATGTTCACGATCACGCCTACGTTCGACCGATCCTCTTGCAGTCGGGGGCCGTTCTCCCGGTACGAATGCACGACATCGACGTGCGCTTGTCGATTGCCGTGACGCCGCTTCCGGGCGACTACCTTGCATCGACGGGAGTGCGCTGCATGGTCAGCTCATGGCGTCGTGCGACGGACGCAATGACTCCCAACCGCGCGAAGGTAATCGGCAGCTATGTCGGCCCGGCGCTGGCCAAGACCGAGGCCATCCGGGCGGGCTTCGACGAGGCGTTGATGCTCACACTGGACGGATTCGTGGCCGAGGCGACAACTGCGAACGTGCTGGTGCGCTTCGGCGACACATGGAGCACACCACCTGGAACCGACGACATTCTCGAAGGAATCACGCGGGCTCAGGTCATGAGCCTGATCGAAGAGAACACCGGGCGAAGCGTCGCCGAACGGCGCATCCACCGCTCGGAGCTCTACTACGCCGACGAGATCCTGTTATGCGGCACGGCTGCCACAGTCGTTCCCGTGGTCGCGATCGACGGCCGACAGGTCGGCGACGGCACCGTCGGCACGCGCGGCACGAAAGTGCGCGAAGACCTGTGGGCCATCAGCATGCGGGAGGACGACCGCCACCCAGAGTGGACGACTCCCGTCTACGAGAAAGGCTGACCATGGACGCAGTGAGACCGATCGACCAGATCAGCCGCCGGGAGATCTGGGACGGCGTCACGGCACGGATGGTAGAGGGCGAGCGCATGACATTGGCCATCGTGGAGATCGCACCCGGCAGGCGGGTACCTGAGCACGCACACGACAACGAGCAGATCGGATTCGTCATCGAGGGCTCGGTGACCTTCACGGTCGGCGACGAGGTGTGCGAGCTGGGGCCGGGTGGCACCTGGCGCATCTTCTCCAACGTCCCTCACCACGTCGATGTCGGACCGCGCGGCGCCGTCGTCGCCGAGGCGTATGCGCCCGGACGGGCCGACTGGGCGGTGCTCCCGCAGCTAGCGCCTGCATCACCGGTGTGGCCTGATGGCGCGCACCGATAGGCAGGGCTGAGCTTGCGCGCGCTGGTCGCCACCGGGGACAGCCGGCTTGTCGAGATCCGTGACGTGGAGCCTCCGAGCACCGCGACGGGCACCGTGATCGTCGACGTCGAGGCCATCTCGGTGAACCGCGGTGAGCTCCATCGCCTCGGAGCAGCAGGCGCAGGATGGCGTCCGGGCTGGGACTTCGTCGGCCGGGTCCCACGCGGCCGGGCCGGCCTGCCGCCCGGGACGCAGGTGTGCGGCATGCTGGTCGAGGCCGCCTGGGCCGAACAGATCGCCGCGCCGGTCGACTTCCTGGCAGTGGTTCCACCGGCGGTGAACCCGCTCGACGCGGCGGCGTTACCGGTTGCGGGCCTGACCGCTTTGCGGGTGCTGCGACTGGCCGGCGATCTCAGCGGCCGCAGCGTGTTCGTCGCCGGAGCGGCGGGCGGCGTCGGCCGATTCGCCGTGCAGCTGGCCCGGCTGTTCGGGGCGACCGTGCATGCTCACGTGGGCCGTCCCGAACGTCGCCTGGGCTTGTGCGATCTGGGCGCACATACGGTGTGGGTCGGGGCCGAGCGGCCCGCTGATCCGTTCGACGTCGTTCTCGACACCGTCGGGGGTCACTCGCTCGAGCGCGCATTCGACCTCGTCGCGTATCGCGGTCTAGTCGTGAGCTTTGGCAAGTCCGCCGGCGACGACAGCACCGTGCCGGTCAGCTCCTTCTATGCCAAGCAAGCGACGCTGCGCGGATACCACCTGCTGCGGGACGTGCTGGACATGCCACCCGGCGCCGACCTGGCGTGGCTGATCGATCTCGTGTCGCGCGGCGTGCTGCATATCGATCGCCAGGATGCGAGGCCGTGGACGCAAACCACACGCGTGCTGCGCGACCTCGAAGACCGCAACGTGATCGGGAAGGCCGTGCTGTCCGTCCGGCACCCGAATCGCTCTAGAACCCTCGGCCGCAGAATGGGGTCATGATCGCGCGGATCTGGCGCGGGTGGGCGCCGCCGGACAGAGCCGGTGACTACCAGCACCACTACGAGACAGATGTCAGCCGGCACCTTGGGGAAGTCAGCGGGTTCCGCGGCGCCCAGCTCCTCCGCCGAGACGAGCACGGGGAAGTCGCGTTCACCTCCATCACCTGGTTCACGGACCTGGACGCGGTCCGAGCCTTCGCCGGGGAGGACTACGAGCGGGCCGTCGTGGAGGAACCGGCCCGGGCAGCGCTGGGCCGCTGGGACCAGCGCGTCAGCCATCACGAAGTCGCCGTACACGTCCGGTAGCGGGCCGAACCGGCCGATGCGCTGCCGAGACCGGTTCCGGCGCGACGAGGCGGGCGCTGTCGTCGGATGGCGGGGCGCTGGGCGTTTGCGCAGCGCCCCCACCCGGGCAGAACATAAGCGGGCGCCGAGAGATGCTCAGGCCGATGCGGCACCTAGGATGCGCTCGGCGCCCGGGCACCTCCGTGGCCGCGTAGGCCAGACCACGGGGGTGCCGCAACTCTCCTCCGCCCCCACAGGCCCCGGCGGCCCGCACCCGCCGCGACGCCTATCCCAGCGGGTGCTGGCACACACGCGCTGACCTGTCGGTTGTGATAAGCGATCCCGACGTGCGATGTCTGAGCGGTTCGGCTTGAGACCGGGGGTGTTAACCTGTCGGCGGTTGTTCGCAAGGTTTCCCAGGACGGCTGAGGCTTTGCCCGCGCATTTCGTCTTTCTCGACTCTGTGGTGAGACAGGCAATACGCACCGACCCGAGGCTTCGTGCCGTACGAGCCTCGTCCATCTCATCAAGGGAGTCAGCAACATGACCCAGGGCACCGTGAAGTGGTTCAACAGCGAGAAGGGCTTCGGCTTCATTACACCTGATGGTGGCGGCGCCGACGTTTTCGTCCACTTCTCGGCCATCGCCGGCGCTGGTTACAAGAGCCTGGAGGACAACCAGCGGGTGGAGTTCGACACGACCCAGGGTCAGAAGGGCCCGCAGGCAGCGAACGTCCGCCCGATCTAAGGCCGGCCACCGGCGTTACCGAGCCCCCGCGATGAACCCGGACCGCGGGGCTTACCGCATCCGCGGCGGATCATCAGGACGCCGATCCCCCGATTTCTGGCTCATAGCACCGAGAGGTCGCCGATGACCGGCACCGACACCGCCAGCACGGCCGGCGCCACGTCGCGGCCGATGCTCTTCGACACCCGCCGCGCCCTGCACTACCCCAAGCCGGCGCTGCGAGGCTGGCTGCATCTGCTCTGGTTCGAGGCCTCGCTGGTGATCGGCACTCTGCTGCTAACCCACGCGCACGGCGCCAGGCAAGTCACTGCGGTCGCCATCTACACCGCGACCGTGACCGGGCTCTTCGGGACCAGCGCGCTGTATCACCGCGGCAACTGGGGTCCGCTCGCGAGCCGCTGGCTGCAGCGCATCGACCACGCGATGATCTTCCTGCTGATCGCCGGCACCGGCACTGCCGCGTTCCTGCTCACCGCGCCCGACCGCTACGCGGCGCTCGGCCTGAGCGTGCTCTGGACACTCACCCTCGCGGCGATCGTGACGCATCTGGTGTGGACGACCGCGCCTGAGAAACTCGTCGGTGCGGTCTTCATCGGCCTGGGTTGGACCGCGGGCACGGCTGAGCCGGCGGTATGGGTCCGAGCCGGAATCGCCCCCGCCCTGCTGCTGCTGGCCGGCGGCGTGCTCTACACCGCAGGCGCCTTGTCCTACCACCGCCGCTGGCCAGACCCGGCCCCCGCCGTCTTCGGCTACCACGAAGTCTTCCACGCCTATGTCTGCGCGGCCGCGGCGTGCCAATACATCGCCATCACCCTGCTCATCCGCTAGACCCTCAGTTCGCGACGAGCTGCCGTCACCGCGTGCGACCAGTTGGCCTTCGGCCAGCATCTCGCGGGAGCCGAGCGTGTCGGTGCCGGACTGTGGTCTGCGCCGCACGGCTATGGCCGCGGCGAATGGCGACCGAGGGGTCTCGTGGCTCGTTATGCAGTCGCACATCTCGACGAGATCGACGAACTAGCCGACGGGCGCTACCGATACCGGCCGGTCCGGCACCACCTCGGCATCACGTCCTTCGGTGCCACCGCCTGGACCGCCCATGCCGTGGGCGACGTGATCATCAACGAGCACGACGAAGACGACCCGAGCGCGGACCAGGAGCTTTTCCTCGTCCTCCGGGGCCACGCCGCGTTCGAGCTCGAAGGCGAGCGGGTGGACGCCCCCGCGGGGACTCTCATCTTTGCTCCTCCGTGCCTGAGGCGAAGGGCGTCCGGCGATTCTACAACCTGGCCTGGTGCGAGAGCCTCACCGGCCGGACGACCGACGCGCTCGCGCATCTCCGGCACGCGATCGACATGTCCGAGGAGTTTCGCGTGCACGCAAAGCTCGATTCGGACCTGGACGCGATCCGCGACCAACGAGCGTTCCGGCAACTGATCAGCCACTAGCTGGCCCGCGGGCATCCCAGACGCCGACAATCGGCGCACCACGAAACTCGGCCGTTCAGTGGACGTCGCCGAAGGTGCTGGTCATCGTCCCGGTGTAGGTGCAGCCGTCCTCGTTCTGTTTGTCTTGCCAGTTCTTGAAGTTCGTGAACTGCTGCTCGTTCACCGAACGGTTGAACGGCACCGACACCGTCTGCCCGTAATCGACCTTGACGTTATTCTTGGTCACCGCGATCGGCCGGTGACCCAGTTGCGGCCACGTCATGGTCACCGCGACCGTGATGCCGATGTTGCCGGTGTTTCTTACATCGGCGTGGCCGACCAGGTCGGCTGCGTGGGCCTGGCTGGGGTCGGACACGCTCGAGTGGGAACAGGTGCCCCTGACCCTGCCGTAGGGCAACGCGCCACTCGGCATCGCAGCAGTGATGTTGTTGCCGAGCGGCACGCCGCTGCGCTTGGTCCGGTGGTCACCCGTCGCCGCGGCCCAGAGCAGGGCAGCAACGAATGCCACCCCGAGGATGACGAGGAATGTGCGAAATGGGTGGCGGGCCTCAGCTGCCATGGAGGTCCCTCCTGTTCGCGCCGAGCGTAAGGCGTGGCGCAAGCCCGACGTCCAGGATCGAAGGTCCCCCGGCCACCACCGAGAACTGATCGACTTGGTGAGAGTCGGTTATCGGCGGGCGCAGGCAGCGCGGTAGACCGCTGGGGCATCTCCGCCGGCGGCTACCGGTGCGACGGACGGCCGCGCATCCGCCGGCTGATGCGCACCGGCCGGCTGTTCGGATTAGAGATCCGGTCGAGGTTGCTTCGCGCTCACGTCGTGCGAGCGGGTTGTCAGCCGTCGTCGGCCTCGGCGAGCCTCCAGGCGAGGGCCACCACCTGCGGCCACGTCACCTCCCTACCGGCCAGCTCGGCTTCCGCTTCGACGATGTAAGGCTCAGGAGGCTGCCGTAGATCCGGATATTCGACGCCTTGGTCGGTATAGATCGGCCTACTCATTGCAACTCATCTCCCTGCAAGCACTTCGACCCGCCCTAGACCCCGGCCACCTTCGGAGGTGTCCAAGCGAAATGTCGCGCATCTGTTCTCCGCTCGGACGGGGGCTCGGGTGAGCAGCGTGGCGCACGCTTGGCTGAGCGCGCTCTCCAACGACACTCACACTGCCAGCAAGAAGGATAGGCAGGCAACGAGAGGAGTCAGGCGCGGTTCCCGGGCACCGTCGGCACGAATTGGCAGTCACTGGCGTTGGTGCGCACGAGTTTGGCGCCCACCAGCGGCCCTGATCAATCGATTGCCGGGCAAGGCCAGTGCTCAGGCCGCGAGTCGCACCTGCGCGTCGGCGGCGTAACGCAGCGGGAACCCGAACTCGGTGACGCCGATCGCCACGGCTGCCTGGCTGACTTTGACCTCGCGGACATGCAGCGACCAGTCGTATTGCTGGACGACGTCGCCTGGACGTAGCTCTCGGGCCATCACCAGCCGACCTTGGCCGGCCGCGGGGTGATAACCGAGCCGGCAAGACCGGCGGTCAGACACCGGCGCAGCCGAACCCTCGGCCAGTGCGGGGCGTCGGCATTCTGGAGTCTGGACGGCTCGGCGCCGGAGCGCGGGCCGCAGCGCCGGGGTGCAGGTCCTGTTGGACATGTGCCCGTCCTCCTTCTCGGTTGTCGCCGCAGTGCCAAACCTCATAATCGACGGCCCCAGGGGCCTCGCGCATCGCCCCGGGGATTGATTCCCACTCCACCCAAAGATGTAGGGCGATAGGCCAAAGATGGCGGGCGATAGGTTGCAGCGCCACCCACAAACAGGCAAGGAAGCGTGGCCGCCTAGCTGACTGTTTACTGATCTAGGCGAAGGGACGCCGAGAACTGTCTGGTGGCGATGAGCATGAGCGGCGTGCAGATCAGCGAGGAACAGATCGCGGCAATGTCCGCCCACGAACGCCGCGACTTGCTGATGCGCCTGGCCCGGGCGAGTTCGACGATCGTGCCACAGGCACGTCGGATCCGGCGCCGTCGCCTCGCCCTCACGCTCGCCGCGGTGCTCGTCCTGCCGCCGTGGATCGCCTACCTCGCGCTGAGCCTGCCCGACCATTACGTAGCGCGAAACTGGGCCGCGGCATGGGTGGGCTTTGACGTGTTGCTGCTCGTGATGTTCGCACTCACCGCGATCCTTGGCCTCTTGCGCCGCCAACTATTGGTGCTGTCCGCATTCGGCACCGGCGTGCTGCTCGTCTGCGACGCGTGGTTCGACGTAGTGACGGCGGCCCCGAGCGACCGCTGGTTTTCGGCGGCCACCGCGCTGTTTGTCGAGTTGCCGGTTGCCGCACTGCTGATTGGCAGCGCCCTTCGGCTGACCAAAGCGTCCGCCATGCGGCTGTGGTTGCTCGAGCCGGGCCAACCGCTGTGGACGGTCCCGCTGTCCATCGGCGACCTGTTCGCCGAACATCCTCCCCCGCCACCTCGGCCCGGAGCCACCTGACAGACCGCGCTCAGGTACGAGCCTCCGCGACGTTCGCGGCCGGCTCGGACCGAGATCACAAGCGGGCGGTGCCAATGGCTCAGGGCTTCAGAGCAGGTCGCGGAGCCGGGCCACGAGGGCGTCTTTGACGGCTTTGGTGACGGCGGCGTTGATCTGCTGGCTGAGTTCGTCTGGGTCGTTGAGGTTGGCGAGCAGCGAGCGCAGGTCGAGTTCGTTGATGGTGCGCCGCAGGACATCATCGGTCTTCAGTGCGGCGTTGATCAGCGAGTCGGGCAACGCGCGGATCGCCGCCTTGACGAAGCCGTTCAGGTTTGCACTGTCGAGTGCCTCGTCGGTGAGCGTGGACGCGGGCGGCAGTCTGCCCTCGGCCTTCAGGCGGTCCACTGCTTCGAGCAAGCCCGCCCGCAGCGCGTCGACCTGGGCGTCGGTGGGCGTGCGTGACTGCGCCAAGTCGAGTGCGAGGGCTTCGCGCGTCACGTGAAGGCGGCAGGCGGCGCCGTCGAGCCCGAGCAGCACGAGCTGTTCGGTGAGTCCTTCGATACCGGTCGATACCGACGTGACCGCTCGATGAGCACACGGCGAGGCGGACCGGGCTGGGGTGAAGTCGCCGCCGCCGTTGGCGATCTGCACGCCGAGCACACCGCTCACGAGGGCTGCGGCGACAACGGGAAGCGCCACAGCTCGCAGCTTCGCTGCGGACGTCATGTCGTCACCCGCCGGCGCGGCGGGAGCATCGGCACCAGCGCCATCAGCGCGAGCCCGGCCGCGATCAGGAACGAGTCGTGGAAAGCCTGCGTGGCGGCGCGCTCGAGCTGGGCGTTGAGGTTGCGTTCGAGTTGCTCGGCTGCGGGACGTTCCGCCGGCGCTAGCTCAAGCCGCGCGAACGCGGGGTGCAGGTCGGGAACCCGGCCGTGTTCCTTCGTCAGCTGATCGCTCAAGCCCCGGGCGAGCGCGATCTTGGCGTCGGCCGGTAGCGGCGCATCGAGCACGAGCGCCGTAATGGCTTCCTGCGCCGGTACTTGGGCGTTGCGCAGGTCTGCGGTGAACACAGGGGTCAGGATCGCCAGCCCGAGCACGACTCCGGCATGTCGAGCACTGATCGTCCATCCGGCATGCATCACTCGCGGCGATCTATCGCGCAGGGCGTCGACGGTCAGGCGGTCCAGGCTCAGCCCGAGTCCGAGCCCGATCAGTGCCTGCGGTGCGATCGTCCAGGCGAGATGCGCCGACGGCGGTATGGCCAGCGCGGCCAGCCCACCGGCGACGAGCAAGCAGCCAGCTGCGATCTCCGCACGCGGCGCCGCCCGGGCCCGCCGGGCCAGTGGTGTCGCCACGAACGCCGCGACCGGCACAACCGAGACGGCCAGCGCGGCGATCGCCGGCGACCGGCGCCAGCCCTCGACGAGAAGCAGGACGAGAAGGAACAGCGCGGCGGTCAGCGCCGCCGACAAGAGAACCAGCGAAACGTTCGGTGCCACGGCCGGGCGCTGCATTTCAGCGCGCTGGACCGCTCGGCGGCGAGCTGCTCCGCCGCGAGCTGCTCCGCGGTCAGCTGCTCCGCGGTCAGCTGCTCCGCCGCGAACTGTGAGCGCGGCCGGGACGGCGAGCACCGCGACCGGCACCTGGACGACAAAGATGGCCTGCCAGGAGATGGTCTCGGTGAGCAGTCCGCCGGCAACGGGCCCGACCGCCGTCCCGATCACCCCGGCCGCGATCCAGGTGGCAATCCCGCGCCGCTCGCCGATCGTCGCGACCAGCAACTCCAGACAGCCGACCAGCGCAAACGCGCCGCCGAGCGCCTGCACGCAGCGGGCCGCGATCAGCTCGGGCATCGACCCGGCCAACGCACAGGCCGCCGACGCCCCGGCGAACACCGCGATGCCCGCCGCACACAGGGGCACCGGATCCCGGTGCCCGCAGACCCATGCAGCAGGCACAACCACGAGCGCGAGCACGAGGTTGAACGCGATCAGCACCCACGCTACCTGCGGCACGGTTCCGCCGAGACGCCGCAGGATCTCAGGCAGAGCCAGCGTCACGATCGCCGAGTCGGCGAGCACAAACCCCACGGTCAGCGCGAGCAAAGGCACTGCCACGCGACGCACACGGACATCTTCACTGCGCAGGTCGCGGGTGTCCATCGATCTCACTCAACCGCCGGCCTGGGTCCTTGAACAGTCGTCGACGCTCGACGTAGAGGTGCGGTGGCGCACGCTAGCCCCAGTCGGACCTGGCGTTGAACCCGCTGCCGGGCACCGCCCAGTGCGCAAATCCAGGCCGATCAGACCCCTGCAGTCCGACAAACACGGCAGGCCCAGACGGTAGACGCTCAATGGTGGGCCAAGTCGCTCGGCGCTACGCGGGTCAACCTGGACCAGAACTGGCAGCCAGGCACCGCGCCGTCCCGGCTGAACGCGAACAACATGCGAGTGGTGCTCGTCATGCAAGCGACCGTGCAGAAGAACTGGCCCGCCGTCGCCGACGATCTCGTCCAGGCCGGCACAGTTGACACCGCGGTCATCACCGACCCGGCGTTTGATGCGAACCCACACCAGCTGAATCACTGGAGGGCCGGCTGCCGCCGTCGGGCGCGGACGCGCTCGGCTGATGCTGTGCGGCGGTCCACTCAACGTCAGACGCTCACGCTACGAGGCCGTCTGCTTTGGACATACTGAGGCAGAGAAGTGCAACCGTTCCGGGACGCGAGCTCGCGAAACGCGCGATGCGATCGATGTCGAAATTTCGGTTCGGCTGACCGTTCCAGGAGACGCGGGTGCAGCGGATGTCCGAGCGTTGGTATCAGACGGCGGTCGTGTATTGCCTGGAGGTCGACTGCTTCCAGGATTCCGAGGGCGACGGCAACGGCGACCTGCGCGGGCTGATCAGCCGGCTGGACTATCTGTCGCGGCTGGGCGTGACCTGCCTGTGGCTCAACCCGATCCATCCGACACCGCATCGCGACGACGGTTACGACGTCGCGGACTACTACGGTGTCGACCCTCGCCTGGGCTCCCTGGGCGACTTCGCCGAGCTGGCCGCCGAGGCCGAGCAGCGCGGGATCCGCATCATTCTCGACCTGGTCGTCAACCACACTTCGAGCGAGCATCCCTGGTTCCAGTCTGCGCGAAGCAGCCCGGACTCGCCCTACCGCGACTGGTACGTGTGGAGTGACACGGAGCCGCCGGACCGGCGACAGGGAATCGTCTTCCCGGGCGAGCAGCGCGAAACGTGGAGCTTCGACGAGCAGGCGAAGGCCTGGTACTTCCACCGGTTCTACGACTTCCAGCCCGATCTCAACTGGGCGAATCCGCAAGTCCGCACGGAGATCAAGAAGGTCATGGGCTTCTGGCTGCAGCTAGGCGCCGCCGGTTTCCGGGTCGACGCCGCGCCTTTCGTGCTCGAACAGGTCAAAGCCGGAGTCGATCCCGCCCCGAAGGATTTCGGCATCCTCGACGACTGGCGCCAGCACCTGCAGTGGCGCCGCGGCGATGCGGTGCTGCTCTGCGAGGCCAACGTCACACCGGACGAGCTGAGCGCCTACCTCGGGGAACGGCCCGACGGCCCGAACAACCGCGCGCACATGCTCTTCTCGTTCGTACTCAACACGAAGCTCTGGCTGGCGCTCGCACGCTCGGATGCCGAGCCGCTGGTCGAGGCACTGCACCACCTGCCGCGGGTGCCGGCGATGGCTCAGTGGGCGACGTTCCTGCGCAACCACGACGAGCTAGACCTGAGCACGCTCACCGACGAGCAACGGGGCGACGTCTTCGCGGCGTTCGGCCCACGCGCTGACATGCGCCTGTTCGGCCGCGGCATCCGCCGTCGGCTGGCCCCGATGTTCCGCGGCGATCGCCGGCACATCGAGCTGGCCTACGCATTGCAGTTCGCCATGCCGGGCACGCCGGTCCTGCGTTACGGCGAGGAGATCGGCATGGGAGACAACCTGGCGCTGCCCGGGCGGGACGCCATCCGCACGCCGATGCAGTGGAATGCCGGCGCCGCGGCCGGCTTCTCCGCGGCGCCACGCAAGCAGCTCGCCCGTCCGGTGGTGACACGTGGGCGATACGGCGCCAGCACCGTGAACGTCCGTAGCCAGCAGCCCGATCCGAGCTCGCTGCTGCGATGGTTCGAACAGCTCATCCGAACCCTGCGCGAGTGCCCGGAGATCGGCGTCGGGCAGTGCACGGCGCTCGACGCACCGCTGCCACGCTCCGTGCTGGCGCACCGGTTCGACGCGCCGCAGGGAGCCATATTGCTGCTGCACAACCTATGCGACGAACCGGTCCACGTGCAGATCGGCAAGCTGGACGACATCACGGAGCCGTTTGAGGTCTTCTCAGACGGCCCATACGAGCCACCGACCGTACGCCTCGACGACCTAGAGTTACACGGCTGGGGGTATCGGTGGATCCGGCTGCGCCGCGGCGTCGTCCCCTGAGGCAGATCAGGTGGAGTCGCCCTTGCCGCCGTTGGCGGCTGATCTCGTCCTGCCTCGACATGCCGTGGAGACGCCCGTCCAGGGCGCACGAGATGGAGAAACCCACGAGCTCGGCGGGTTCGACGTTCGAGGCTCCGGATAGCGGGCATGCCTGGATCGGCCGTGCAACCTGCGGGTGCGTGCAGCCCAATGCGTACGCCGCGAAAGGTGGTCCGGTCCGGCCCTCCACCTTGAGGCTTGATCAACTGCGCACCGCGGCGCGCCGACGCGGTCGCGATGGGTTGCGGCTGTACATTCGTGCCGCGATCAGGCGCGGCCCGAAGGCAGGCGATGGCTGGTGTGGGTGTCCCGGTCGGTATTGATCGGGTGCGTCATCAGGATCTCGCTGGCCGAAACCGCCACGTGTGGTGGCGGCGCGGTGCGCTGGCGCTTGTGGCGGCACTGCCGATACTGGGCCTGTTGAACGTCTTCGGCCAGCGGGCCACGCCCACCACCTACGAAAGTTCCTCAGCGGTCTTGACGATCGATTCGCCGGCGCGCGTGCGAGGTGGGTTGATCTTCACGACCGAAATCGTGATTACCCCACGCGGGCGCCTGACGAGCGCGCGGCTGTATCTCGATCGCGGCTGGTTCAAAGCGATGACCTTTAACGGAGCGGCGCCGCAGCCGTCGACCGAGAGTGCTCAGGGCCGCTGGACGATCTTGGACTTCGGGCAGCTGCCGGCTGCGGTCGCGTTCCGGGTGTGGATCTCCTGGCAGACCAACCCCACCAACCTCGGCCGGCACTCGCAAGACGTCGAGCTTTACGACGGAGGCACCCAGCTCATGAACGTTCATCGCACGCTTACGGTGTTCCCTTAGCCATGGACGTCGTTGTCCGCGCGGTCATCATCTACGTGCTGGTGTTCGCGCTCACCAGGGCGCTCGGACGACGGGAAATGTCGACGTTGCAGCCGTTCGATTTCATCCTGCTGGTGGTCATCGGCGATCTGATCCAGTCCGGCGTGACGCAGAATGACCTTTCGGTCACTGGCGTGCTGCTCGTGGTATGCACGATCGGCGGCTTGCAGGTTCTCACCTCCTACATAAGCTTTCGTTTCCGCCGGATGCGAGCCGTGCTGCAGGGCGAGCCGATCGTGCTCGTCGAGAACGGGCGGCTGATTGACCGGAACACGCGCCGCGAACGACTCACCCTCGACGACCTGGCCGAGAAAGCCCGGCTCAGCGAGATCGCGTCCCTTGATGAAATCCGATGGGCCGTACTGGAAACCAACGGCGATATCAGTTTCATCAAACAACGCGCCAGCTAGCGGCCGTTTCGTCGCTGCTGCCCGATCGCGCCCCTGGTCGGTGCAGCCGACACCGCTCATCTCGGGATCAGTCCTGCGACGTCGGATGATTGCGGTAATCAGCCTGATCGCATCGGGCTTGCAGATCAAGGCGGTCCGTCTCGTCCGCCGTGACCTGCACGGCGTAGGCGGTGATGGTCACCGGTCCGGCGCCCCGACGGTCGTTTGCAGTTCGGTTCTGTGGTCTTTCTCGCTGGCGATCGGATCGTTCGTCTTGGCCGGTGTTCTGTTGAAGCGATCGAGTCGGAGCTGCTCGCGGGTACTCGCGGCGGGGGCCGTGTCCAGAGTTCGCGCGAGGTGTGGCGGCGACGTTGGGGTAGGCGCGGCAGGGTAGCGGTGGGCCGCCGCTGGATGTGAGCCAGGCGGCAGCTGGCTGAGCCTGCGTCGTCCTTAGAAGCCGTCGAGCTGACGCTCGGCGTCGCGACCCGCTGTTCGCTCGGCTTGGCGGTCGGCCGTGAAGCTAATCTCAGCGCCCATTGATCTCGAAGATATTGCCGGTGGGGTCTTTGAACCACGCCATCTTCACCGGGCCGGCTTGGTGGATGTCGCCGTCGCGGGTCGCGCCATGAAGGTTGTCGTATTGCTGGAAGGTGCTGACGCCGGATGCTTTGAGGTCGTCCACGGCGCTGGCCACGTCATCAATGGTCCAGGCCGCGGTCGTCGCCTTGTTCGAACCTGCCTCCTCGGACTCGTAGACAATGAGGTCGCTGGTGCCGGTTCGGTATTGAATCCACCCGGGTTCCTGTCGAACCTCTGCCAGATGCAGCTTCGTCTCGTAGAAGTCGCGGGCTTCGTCAAGGTCGTTGACGGCTACCAGCGTCGTGATATCAGTGTTCGCTAACATGCCATCGTCCTCCTCGGTCGAATGCCTCCGGAAAGGAACTGCGGTCGCGCCGTCGCGGGGACGCAGGCCCTGCCCGCCCGGTCTTCCGGACCGGAGATTGCGACACAGCGCCTGCTGGCCTAGAGTCCCAAACCGGCGCGGTCCCTGGTGCGGAAACGTCGACACAAATGGTCGACACCGGTGGTGCAAGCGCTGCTTGGCCAGCCAGCGAAGCGAGGCCAGGTGCCGGATGGCGCCCGAGCAACGAATTGCGTCAGTAGCCGCCGCCACCACCGCCACCGGAACCGCCGCCACCGCCACCGAGGTGCCGGCCGATGATTACCCAGTAAGCGATTGCGCCGATGAGTGTCAGGACACCTACGACCATCGCGGCGGTCGCGATGCCGAATCCGCGCCCTCCTTCTCGTTGAATTTGGCCGCGTGCCTTAGCGCCGAGGACTATGCCAAGCACGGATCCGATTCCGCCGAGTGTGAGAATCGCTAAATACCAGTCCCCAGATCGCCAGTCGGTTATGTCGCTGACTGGGCTGTGTCTTTGTGGGCCGAGTGGTTACATATTGCGACATGAGCCTCTCCTTCCCTTGGAGTGGGCATCAACTAGTCGTTCCCGTGGCCGCGCCGTGCGTAAACGTGCGACGCAAGAATGACGGCGATCACCAACAGCACCACCCACGGCAGTGACCCGGACCGGCGCCCCGACGATGGCCAACAGGACTGCACCGCCGGTATAGACGACCAACCCGAAGGTGGCCAGCAACCATAGGGGGCGCGCTCGAGGCCGGTGGGCGCGCCGCCGATGCCGGCGCTCGGGTCGTGGAAGGGCGTCTGGTCCAGCAACAGCCCGATCTCCGCCCCTGGCGTCAGCTCCCCCGACACCAGATGCGCGGCGACCACCCGCCGCCTCGTTGATAAGCGCTGCGACGCGACGCTCGGCAGCCCGCTGCTCTTCCCTGCCGCCTGGTCGTCCTCGGTCCCGGCGCTTCCCCGAACCGTTGCCCAACCGAGCGATTCGAACATACCTAGAGGGTGGCGTTGGGCGACTCGACGGCCGCGCGGGAGGTGCCGCTACGCGTGCGGGTTTGCCGATGAGTGCTCCTTCTAGACGATCTTGGTTGGCCCCTGCCCATGCTCGCGTTCCGCGGACACTCATGTCGCCCTACAGCCGGATTGCGCCCAGCGATGTCTCGCACAGCACCGAAGATCGGGGCTACCGTGACGTCGGTCGCGTCGAAATTTCGACGTACAAGCAGAACTCCAGGACGTAGGCGGATTGCGCCCCGAGAGCCTCAGCAATCTCGGCTTTCCGGTGACACAGATGCCACCCCCGAGGCGCGCGCGCGGCGGCGGGGTTGGATTCGGCAACCAGCCGTCCGCTCGACGGCCGCGGTGATCACGTCGGCCAGGGCGTTCCGTCGGGCGTAGGCGGCCTGCTGCAGCATCGCGCCGTTGCCCCGCTCGCGAATCTCCTTTAGAGCGCTCAGCACGATGTCCTCGTCGCCGGTACCGCGCATCGCCGGACCGAGGTTCGCGAGCAGCTCGTCGACCAGCGTCCAAGCCGGCCTCGGCCGGCCGCGGCGCACGTCCACCAGGTCTGCGCCCAGACCGGACCGTGCCGCCCGCCAGGCGGCCGCCCGCAACAGCTCGACCCGAACATCTGGTGCCGCGATACCGGCCCGCCACTGCTCGGCGGCCGTGGCCACCAGCGCACGGCAAAGACCGGCGACGGCGATAGCATCCTGCACGTCCTGGCACACGTCGGCCACCCGGATCTCGACGGTCGGGAAGCTCTCCGACAGCCGGGCGTCGAAATAGATCATGCCGCGGTCGAGCGTCGTGCCCGACTCGAGCAATTCAGTGACCGCGCGCTCATATCCGGCGACGTCACCGAACCGCTCGGTCGGCCCCGCGGTCGGCCACTGCCCCCAGACGATGCTGCGATAGCTGGCATAGCCAGTGTCCTCGCCCTGCCAGAACGGCGAGTTGGCAGAGAGCGCAGCCAGGATCGCCAGCCACGGACGCAGCCGATCAAGCACCGCGACACCCTCCTCCTTCGAAGCCACCGACACGTGCACGTGCTGCCCGCACGTCAGCTGCTGACGTGCGACCAGGCCGAATGCTCGGGCCATGTCCTCGTAGCGCTCGTCAGGCGTCGGCGTGGGCCGCCCAGGCAGTGGACTCGTAGCCAGCGCGACCACCCGCGTGCCTAGGGCGCACGCGGCGTCCGCCACCTCGGTCCGCAGCCGGCGCAGTTCGCCGGTCAGCTCGTCAAGCGACGAGCACGGCCGGGTCGCGATCTCGACCTGCTCGCGTTTGAACTCGTGCTCGAACTCCGGACAGTCCGCAGCCTGGCTGGCCACCGCCACGACCTCTTCGGCGACCGGCCTGGCGTGAGGTGTCCCGGGACTGACCAGCAGCAGCTCTTCCTCGACACCAACAGTCCGCATCGTCATAACGTCAGTCTGCGCCACGGGCCCACGTCCCAAACTCGCTCACGTTCGGGGTGGTTCCTCCTTCGGCCGCGGCCAGACAACGCGCGCTCCGTCACGAAGCTCGTGCATTGCGCGCGGGTATACGACCGACCTCTTCCTCAGCTGTCTCGTGCACCGCGAGGATCCGACGCAGCCGCCGTAGCCCGGTTCGCAGCGCAGGGCCGAGATCACGAGCGGGCGGCAGTTGACGCCGCAGGGGACGGCCTGCACTGGGTAGGCGACCGGTCTTACGGTGCAGTTCCTCGAGGATCACCGGGCTCACCGCCTACCGCCCTGCAGCCGTCTGGCTCAGTGAGGATCGTCCGCGCGTGCCCAGGGCGGCACCATCTGCGATTTCTCTGCCCAACGGCGATCGCCTGCGACTTGCTGCTGACGTTGCCCACCCGAGCCGGTGGCCGCACGTGCACGACCGCGTGCCAGATCACGACAAGGTCCGTGCCGTGCGCGTCAGTGGTACGGGATCCACGCCCGCTGCCCAAGCGTGGACAGGTCGCTGACCATGAGCCCGTCATCCGAGACAGTCCACAGGTCGTCGCCGATGACGACCGAGCGCATGATCCCGGCCTGGCCGTACGTGGACGTGCTCGGCTGCGTGACGGATCCGCGGATCGTGATCTGCGACTCAGCGACACGTAACACGACGGCACTGGCGCGGGACTGACCGTTCTGCCACGTGCTTACGGGCAGCACGGCGGCCCCGGTCTGTGGCCAATACAGGAACGCGTGCGGGTCCCATTCGGCGCCGGACTGGAAGTTCGTCCTGACCAGGTGCGCGATCCGCAGCGGATGCGATGGACTGCCGACATCGAACAACGACACCTGCAAGCCGATGGGCCGACCCTGGGCCGTCGCGTCCTCACCGACGCCGATCAGCGTCGTTTCGGAGACCGGGTAGAGGTAGGACGAGTATCCGGTGAGTTCGAGAGCGCCTGCCACGCGAGGCGCGGCGGGTTCGCGCAGATCCAGCGTGTAGAGCGGATCCATCTGCTGGAACGTCACGATATAGCCGACGGGACCGATGAAGCGTACCGAGTAGATCCGTTGGCCGCTGCCGAGTCCGTCGACCTCGGACACCTTTGTGAGCCGGTCCGCGCGCAGCGCGAAGACCGAGCTGGACGAGGTGCTCTCGGCGCTGCTTTGACCCGGCTCGTCGGCAAGCGCGTAGCCGGTGGTCGTCGCGACCCGGAGGTACCCGTCGTACTCGGACAGTGAGTACTGGTTCAGTAGCCGGCCGGGCACAACTCCGGAGGCGACGTATCGTGCCGGGCCGGGCGCGGAGATGTCGAGCCGGTGGATCTCTGTCCGCTGGGGCGGCAGCTTCGGCACTATCGGCCGGCCGTCGGGGCCGCGTTCGAGGACCGGCTGGAACCACCACTGCGGGTTGCTCGCGATGTAGAGACTGGTCGTGGTCGCGTATACGGTGTCCCCGTCCGCGGCCAGGCTGACCGGGGACACATCGGCAAGGCCCGCGTTCAGGTCGATGCTGTAGACGGTCAGCATCGAGGTGCCGGTGTAGTCGGCTGGATGGCTCACGTCGCGGCACGCCACGGTGCGCGACGACGTGTGCCCGCCGGCGTCACGTACTTGGTATTCGGGCAGCCATGCAGTAGCCGGGGTGCGCTGCACCGCAGCACGCGCGCGTGCGAGTTGCGTCTTCGCGTCGACTCGCCCGGAAGACTGCGGCACGACGATCTCCGGCTGGCTGCGCACCACGAGGCGCACGGTCGACCCGACCAGGCGCGCGTCCACGTAGCTACCGCTCGGGGTGAAGGTGCCGAGGACCCGGGGTAGACCGGACAGATCGACGAGCACATACCGCGTCATGTTGTCTATTGGGCCCGGAATCCCGCCGGGCGTCGGCGCGACAAGACCGCCAGGGGCCTCCCCGCCCCCGCCAGGGGTCAGCATGCCGCTAGCGGAGAGGATCACCAGCGCGCGGTCACCTTCGACGAGCAGGTTCGACGCTCCCCATGCTTGCGGCGCCGCGCTGAGCGGAAGCCGCGTGGCGACCTGCTTCGTGCGGGCGTCGACGACCCACAGAACTCCACGCTCCACGGTGATCAAGCGGTCGCCGTCGGTCTTGACGAGATCCGGTTCGTCCGCGCCGGGGACATAGTCGTTCGTCGGGGAGTACGCGGGACTGGCGGACGGAGTAGCCGCGCTCTGCGCAGCGCCACCGGCCGACGCATACGCGACACCAGGCGGCGTGCCGCCCCAGATCCCCACGCTGCGTGCAGCGTGTGCCCTCAGGTCGGCGACCATCTCGGCGCACGCGCCATAAGCCACCAGCCTCGCGCCGCTGGCCGGAGACGTCGTGGGCTGCTGACTGCCGGGGGCCGAGTCGCTGCCCCCGGATGTCGCCACCCAGACAAGGCCGGCAACTCCGGCCCCCACAGCCGCGCCTTTGACGAGCCAGGTCCTCATACCTCTTCAATGCGCCGGCGGGGCCGTCGTGTTGTCGGGATCCGTGAGACTGGTGCGCGCCCGGGCAACTCCTCGCCGTCTGCCGTATCAGCCGGGAACTGCCGGGCTCCTGGTCTGTGATCCGGTCTCGGGACAGCAAAAGGGGGGACTATGTCATCTCGCTGGGCACCCGTGGGGGTGCTTCTCCCACTCGTCGTATTGGTCGGATTCGCAGCCACACCGTCCGGTGCCGCAAGCGCGGCGACTCCGGGTGGCGCGAATCCTTACGTGTCGCAGAGCGGTTCGCCGCTCCCTGTGCCGGCGCAGGTCGCCGCCGGCAGCGCCCAGAAGCTCGGTGCGGCCGACCCGAGCCAGCAGCTGCGATTGGTCATCGGCCTCAAGACGCCGCACCCGGCGGAGGAAGAAGCGTTCATCCAGTCCCTGCAGGACAAGAACTCGCCGAACTTCCACAAGTACCTGACCGCTGATGAGTGGAACGCGCGCTTCGGTCCCTCCGCCCAGTCCGAGGCGGACGTCGTCAACTGGGCGACGCACAACGGTCTCACCGTCACCCAGCGCTACGGGAACCACCTCGTCGTGGACGTCCAAGGGACGGTTGCCACAGTCCAGAAGGCGTTCGGCGTGCAGATCAACAACTACCGTTTCGGACCCAAGAACTTCTACTCCAACGCCCGCTCGGCCGCGTTGCCCGCGTCGTTGTCCGGTGTCGTCAGCTCTGTCCAGGGCATGAACAGCCTGCAGGCACTGGCGCCGAGCAGTCCTCAGGCGCAGCAACAGGCCTATCCCGCGTTCTCGGCCGGGCCGGCACGGGCGACGGGCGGCGGGGGGCACGCGAACGGCAGCGCATCCGGGCTCGCGGCGGCGAAGGCTGCCTCGGCGAAGAAGCTCGGTTCGAGCGGTCGAGCGACCGGCGGCACAACAGGCGGCGGAGTGACGCCGGGCGTCACCAACGGGTTCTACGACCCCACCGACCTGTACAGCTCGCAGGCCTACGACGTCAACGCGTTGTACGGCCAGGGGCACTGCTGCAACCCGACACACAACCCCGGCGTCACGCCGCCCGCGACGAGCATCGCGATCGCGACGGCCGGCTCGCACAACGGCAGCGACTTCACCGGGTTCCACAATCAGTACCCGTACCTCGCGGACCACTGGCAGGAGTTCTTTATCGACGGCACGCCCACCTGCTGTGACTTCGAGGGCACGATGGACTTCGAGTGGTCGACCGCGATGTCGAACAGCTTCGGCTCCTACGTCGACACGTCGATGGTCTACATGTACGACGGCGCCAACAACCTGCTGTCGACGTTCACCGACATCTGGAACCACATGCTCTCCGACGGCGTCGCCCGCATCATGAGCACCAGTTGGGGATGCGCCGAGTCGTTCTGCTACGACTCCGGAACGATCAGCACCGACCACAACATCTTCAACTCGATGCTCGGTCAGGGCTGGACGCTCGTCGGCATCTCGCACGACCACGGTCCCTACGCCGACTGCGCGCACGTGAGCGACAGCTACCCGGGGTCGGACCCGGACCTCGTCTCGTCCGGTGGCACGGCTCTGCAGGCCGCGGGCGTGTTCTCGTCCGAGACGGCGTGGACGGGCGGCTCTGCTCCGGGTTCCTGCGCGAGCAACAACGGCGGGGGCGGTGGCGGCTGCAGCGCCATCTTCGGCAAGCCGGGGTGGCAGGGCGTGGCTACTATGTGCAGCACCCGCGCCGAACCGGACATGTCGCTCAACGCCGCTATTGGGCAGAACGTGTTCTTCGGCGGCAACCTGACCGCCTCAGGCGGAACGAGCATCGTCGCACCGGAACTCGCCGGCATATTCGCGCAGATAAACGCCTATGTGCAAGCGCTGGGCAACGCTTGTGGCAGCGGCAGCCCATGCCCGACGATCGGTGATCCGCACTGGGCGATGTACGACGCGAACTCGGGCTCGCCGCACCATCCGTACTACGACATCACGTCGGGGTGCACGAGCAACGACATCGGCGGCGGGTGGTGCACAGGTCCGGGGTACGACCTGGCCACCGGCCTCGGCTCGGCCAACCTGTTCCAGTTCGCCTGGTCGATTCTGTGGTTCAGCGTCCCCGAACTGACCCCGCCGACGGTGACGATCACCGGTCCCACCACCGGCGCGTGGCACAACGGCGGCACGCTGAGCTGGACCGTCGTCGACAGCGGCGGCAGCTTCCCGCCGACTGGCGTCGCCGGCTACACGTATACGTGGGACGCCGATCCGGGTGACCCGACCAGCGAGCCACACGGCGGCAGCGGCAACTCGTTCTACAACGGTCCAGGGTTCAAGAACTCGACGTCGGGATCGATCAGCCTGGCCTCTGCGGGTGTGGGATGCCACACCCTCTACGTGCGGGCGTGGGACAACATCGGTGACTCGTCGGTTCGTTCATACGGGTCGGTGTGCTACGACCCCACGGCGCCCACGATCACCTCCGCGCCGAAGGAGACGTTCGTTATCGGCAAGTTGGGGGCCGGGAGCACCGCGCCGGTCAGGACCAGCTGGGCCGCGAGCGACTCACTGAGCGGCGTGCAGGGTTACTACGTGTACCGCCGAGTGGACCTCGGCGCGTGGACCTTCCTGGGCTTCCAGGGGGCGAACTCGGTAACCCAGTACCTCGCGGCTGGACACCACTACCAGTACGGCATCTATGCCCTCGATCACGCGGGCAACCTCTCCGCGTTCAGCACGAGCTCCAACTTCGGGCTGAACCTGGTGCAGGAGACTGCGCCGTCGATCGCGTACTCGACCGGCTGGACGTTGCAAGCGCTCCCAGGCGCGAGCGGCGGCAAGGTGAAGTTCTCGACGGCGGCCGGCAAGACCGCCAAGTTCACCTACGTCGGAAGCCGCGTGGCATGGGTGACCACCAAGTCGCCAAGCCGCGGTAGCGCGAGCGTGACACCCAGCGGAAGCGGCACGGTTGTCGTCAACACCCACGCCGCGACGCAAACCGTCGCGTACCTCGCCTTCGCCGGCGCGTACGCGAACGGTGCGCACACGCTGCTCATCAAGAACCTGGGCAGCAGCACACCGCGAGTCGATGTGGACGCGTTCTTCTACATCGGCACCTGAAGTTAGTTCGATGGTGCGAGCCCGCTTCCAGAGCGGGCCCGCACCACCATGTCAAGGCGCCTGCGCCGGGGCGAGTTGTGCACCGTGACCCCTGGTCATCGTGAGGCGGGAACCGCCCACAGCGCAGGTGGTCCCGCCGAGGGCAGGGCATGTGCGCGTCCCTCGACATCGGGGATCGATTCACGATGCGCACGCGTTATCGGCACCGCTTGGACGACGGCCGGGCTTTGTTGCGTCGGCGTGCGCGGTGCGGCGCCGTTGCTGCTACGCGGCGATCAGTCTGGGCCCTCGGGCTTCCTGAGGCACCGTGTGTCGACGGCACCTGAAGACTTTTCGCGTGCCGTTGACACCGTGCAACGCTGAGACGAGTGCCGTGACCTCTGGGACGGAGTCGTTGTGGTTCGGCCCTTGCCACCACGACCCGTCGGGCCGCAAGTTTGTGGGCCGTCGAACGATGGCCGCAGCGCTGACCGGACCTTGCATTGCTAACGGCGCTTGCGAACACGCCAGGCACGAAGGGGGCGCACCGCAGCGCTGTCGGGATACCAGCAAACTCCGGCTATGCGATCAGGATGACTGGTTAGCATTCGCCGCCGAACGCCGAATCCTCGTTGTTAGCCGCCCGGCGTCGGCGCTCCAGCATCGCGTGTTCTGCGCGCCGAGATCAGTGCTCATGACAGCGGCGTTTCCGGCCGTTCGGACCGTCAGCGTCCGGATACTCGCCGACCCGTCCGACCGGCGGTAGCTGACCGGCCTCGTGCACTGCGTACTGCTCGCGTTTCTAGGCGCGGTGGCGGGAATTATCGCGGTGCTGATGATCGGGCTACGCGGCGGGCCAGCACTGAGCAAGACAGTCAGCCTGTATTCCTTCCTCGGCTGCTGCTTGCTGGTGATCGCCGCGATCCTTGCGGTGCGGGTGCTCGTGCAGGTGCTCCGCGCCGATCCCGGGTAAGCGCTGCGTCCGGTAGACAATCAGTGAACGGCCACGCCGGCCAGTGGCACCTCAGGGCATCGGTACTCGGCCCGATTAGATCCCGGCGGGAAGTAGAGCAGCGTCACCAGCGTCGCCGTGCGTCGGCGGACCCTGATGGTTGCGTCTCGCTGTGGCACCACCGCGCCATCGAGATCGTCAAGATGCGGTGCATCCTCGGCAATAAAGGAATGTTGATCTTGGCCCAAAGGCGCGTGTGAGCGATCTTTCGGCGCGGATAATCCGCGTCTGCACAGCAGCCCGCGGGTGCACTCGAACGGCGGCTATCGAGCGACTTGAGTCAGCGCTCTACGGCCGCGACACCGCATATGTATGCACGCGGCCCGCCGCGCGGGTGTGCACGCAATTGCCGCGTTGGGTGCGCGGACGTGCCGACGAGAGCCGTTCCCGACGACTTTGGTTTGCGGCGTGGGTGTCCGGTGTGCGGGTGTACCGCTACGGTCGTAGCGCAGTGCAGGCGACTGGAACGAAGACGGCAGCCGCATAGCGACACTCGAACGATTCTGGTCAGTTTGATTTCGGCGCGCCGTAATCTCGGCGGGTGTTGATTTGGATCAACGGAGCGTTCGGAGCCGGCAAGACGCAGACGGCACACGAACTGCACCGTCGCTTGCCCAATGGGCACG
>JBKPQY010000027.1:0-8426 GCA_046734315.1 Actinomycetota bacterium
CACGACCGCGACGTAGTCGGACGGGTCGACGTCGGCGAATGCCAGGTCGGCCGGCCAGGTGTGCCCCGGCTTCTCGGTGTAGGTGTCGAAGCCGTCCACGAAGTCGTGCACGACGAACTGCAGCTTCTTCTTGCTCGGCGCGGCGATGGCGACCTCGTAGCCCTCCTCCAGCAACCGCTGGTACGGATACATGACTTCGAGGTCTTCGGCCGCGTCGCCGGTCAGGATCAGGATCTTTGCCATCGGGAAACCCTCGCTTCCTGTGTGCCTGCGTGCCCTTCCGATCCTTGGCTGCCGCAGCCGTTCGGTCAACGGGACGCGGCGACACTATGGGCCGGCCGCGTGCGCGAAGCGAGATCAGCTCATCAGCGCGCTCATCAGCCCGGCATGACGGTCCCGCCGGCGCGTTCGGCGGTGATCTGGAACGGCGACTTCGTGACGTTGATCGTGTAGCCCGGTGCGCCGGACGTGGCCGGCACGGTGACGGTCAGAGCGTCGGCCGCGGGCTCTCCAGCCGGCGCAGCGAGGGCCGGCGCTGCGGCGGTAAAGGTGAGAAGTGCCGCGGCAGCGGCGCACAGAACAGGTCGCGCCATGTCGCCTCCAAATGGTTGATTTGCCACTCAGCGGAGGAATGCGGATATGCGCAAGTCAACCCTAGGAGTGCGCGAGTGTGCTCGAAACGCGGCTGACGCGGCCGCGATCACGCACTCAGCCGGCCCCATCCGGGACGGCGTCGATGCCTGCCTCTTTGCGCTGCTCCGGCGTGATCGCGGCGGGCGCGCCGGTCAGCGGGTCGTAGCCGCCGCCCGTCTTCGGGAACGCGATTACCTCGCGGATCGAGTCCGTGTGCGCCAGCAGCGCGCAGATTCGATCCCAGCCGAAGGCGATACCGCCGTGCGGCGGAGCGCCGTACTTGAACGCCTCGAGCAGGAACCCGAACTTCTCCTGCGCCTGCTCGGTGGACAGCCCCATCACGGCGAACACGCGCTCCTGCACGTCCGCGCGGTGGATACGGATGGAGCCGCCGCCGATCTCGTTGCCGTTGCAGACAATGTCGTAGGCGTAGGCCAGCGCCGAGCCCGGATCCGTGTCGAACGTCTCCATCGACTCCGGCTTCGGCGACGTGAACGCGTGGTGCACCGCCGTCCACGCGCCGGACCCCACGGCGACGTCGTCGGTCTCGGACACCAACTCGAAAAGCGGCGCGTCGACGATCCATACGAACGACCAGGCCGTCTCGTCGATCAACTCGAGCCGCCGCCCGATCTCCAGGCGGGTGGCGCCGAGCAGCGCCCGGGCCGACGACGCGGGGCCTGCCGCGAAGAACACACAGTCGCCCGGCTGCGCGTCCACGTGCTCGGCGAGGCCCGCACGCTCGGCATCCGAGAGGTTCTTCGCCACCGGCCCGCTCAGCTCGCCGTCGTCGCCCACGAGCACGTACGCGAGACCGCGGTGCCCTCGCTGCTTGGCGAAGTCCTGCCACCCGTCGAGCTGGCGCCGCGGCTGGGACGCGCCACCGGGCATCACCACGGCACCGACGTAAGGCGCCTGGAAGACGCGGAACGGGGTGTCCGCGAAGAACTGCGTACAGTCCACGAGCTCGACGCCGAAACGCGGGTCCGGCTTGTCCGTGCCGAAGCGCGACATGGCATCGGCGTACGTCATGCGCGGGATCGGCGTCTTGACGTCGTGGCCGACCAGCCGCCACAACGCGACGAGCACCTGCTCGGACAGTGCGATCACATCGTCCTGGTCGACGAAGCTCATCTCGATGTCGAGCTGCGTGAACTCCGGCTGCCGGTCGGCGCGGAAGTCCTCGTCGCGGTAGCAGCGCGCGATCTGGAAATAGCGCTCCATGCCCGCCACCATGAGCAGCTGCTTGAACAGCTGCGGTGACTGCGGCAGGGCGTACCACGACCCGGGCCGCAGCCGCGCCGGGACCAGGAAGTCTCGCGCGCCCTCGGGTGTCGAACGGGTCAGCGTCGGCGTCTCGATCTCGACGAAGTCGTTCGTGGAGAGGACGTCGCGGGCCGCGCGGTTGACCTCGCTGCGCATTCGGATCGCCGCTGCCGGCGCGGGACGGCGCAGGTCGAGGTAGCGGTACTTCAGCCGCGCCTCCTCCCCCACCTCGACGTGCTCGTCGATCTGGAACGGCAGCGGCGCGGACTCGCTGAGCACGTCCAGGCGGGACGCGGCGACCTCGACCTCGCCGGTTGCCATGTTCGGGTTCACCTTGTCCGCCGGCCGTGCGCGAACGTCCCCGGTGACCGCCACGCACCACTCGTTGCGCAGGTCGTGAGCCAACTCGTCCTCGCGCACCACAACCTGCACGACGCCGGACGCGTCGCGCAGGTCGATGAACGCCACACCGCCGTGGTCACGCCTCCGGGCCACCCAGCCGGCGAGCGTGACCGTCAGGCCGGCGTGCTCGCGCCGCAGCGTGCCGGCCTCGTGGGTGCGTATCACACGTTCTCCTCGATGATCTGCGGTCGGAGGTCGGCGGCCGGCGGCGTCCAGGTAGCCGGGTTCGCGGGCACCTGGTCGCCGCTGCGGATGTCGCGCACCTCGCCGGCGTCGGGGAACCACACGAACGGGATGGCCCGGCGCTCGGCGTAGCGGATCTGCCGGCCGTACTTCGCCGCGCTCGGCGCCACCTCCGTCGGAATGCCCCGCACCCGCAGCGCCTGCGCAATTTCCCCGCAGCGCTCGCGGTCGGCCTCGGACGGCAGCGCGACCAGCACCGCCGAGGGCACCGCCCGCGACGCGGACAGGCGTCCGCGGGCCAGCAGCGGCACCAGCATGCGGCTGATCCCGAGCGAGATGCCCACGCCGGGGTAGGTCACCCGCCCATCGGTTGCCAGCGAGTCATAGCGCCCGCCCGAGCAGATCGAACCGACGCCCTCGAAGCCGGACATCCGCGTCTCGAACACGGTGCCGGTGTAGTAGTCGAGGCCGCGGGCGATGCGCAGGTCCGCCTCGACGGTGAGACGCTCGCTGGCCGCATCCTGGCAACCGGCGATGACCGCCTCGAGCTCGGCGAGCCCGATGTCGAGCAGTTCGTGGCGGACGCCAAGCGCGCGTACACGATCGGCGAAGGAGGCGCCGGGCGTCCGGATCTCGGCCAGCGCCAGGCACTGCGTGACCTGCGCGTCGGAGAGACGGGCCTCGTCGGCCAGCATCTTCGCGACGACGTCGCCCGGCACCTTGTCCAGCTTGTCGATCACCCGCATGACCGCGAACGGATCGGGCACGCCGACGCCGCGGTAGAAGCCCTCGATCAGCTTGCGGTTGTTGACCTGAAGCCGCAGCCGCGGCACCGGCAGCCGGGACAGGGCCTCTGCCATCACCCGGGCGATCTCGACGTCGTGATGGAACGGCAGCTCGTCACGTCCGACCACATCGATATCGGCCTGGGTGAACTCGCGGAAACGTCCCTCCTGAGGGCGCTCACCGCGCCACGCCTTCTGGATCTGGTAGCGCCGGAGCGGAAACTCCAGCTTGCCTGCGTTTTCCAGCACGTAGCGCGCGAACGGAACGGTGAGGTCGTAGTGCAGACCTAGGGTGGATTGGCCGGGAATCTCGTCTTGCTCTGCGTGCAGCCGGCGCAGTAGGTAGATCTCCTTGTCGATCTCGCCCTTGCGCAGCAGCTGCTCGAGCGGCTCGACGGCACGGGTCTCGACCGACGCGAAGCCGTGCAGCTCGAACGTCTCCCGCACCGTGTCGATCACGTGCAGCTCGACGATGCGCTGCGCGGGCAGGAACTCGGGAAAGCCGCTGAGCGGAGTGGGTTTCACAGCAGGTCCAGCAGGTAGGGGTTGGTCAGGCGTTCCCGTCCGACGGTCGTCGACGGACCGTGCCCGGGGTGGACGACAGTGTCGTCGGACAGCGGCAAGATGACGTCCCGCAGCGACGCGGTCATGTCGGCCATCGAGCCGCCCGGCAGGTCGACTCGGCCGATCGATCCGGCGAACAGGACATCGCCGCTGAACAGCGCGTCGTCGAGTCCGAACACGACCGAGCCACGCGTGTGTCCGGGCGCGTGCCGGACTCCGAACTTCATCCCGGCCAGCGGCAGCGCGTCCCCGTCGCCGAGCAGCCGCAGGTCCGCCGGCTCTGCCAGCGTGACGCGTTCCAGCCCGAGAAGCGGGGTCCCGGTACGGATGCCGAGTCCGGACCAGGGATCGGTGAGCTGGTGGCGGTCGGCGGGATGGATGTAGGCCGGCACGTCGCGCGCCCGGCAAACCGGCAGCACTGAGAAGGTGTGATCGATGTGCCCGTGGGTGAGCAGCACGGCGACCGGATGCAGCCGATTGTCGGCAACGACCTCGTCCAGTCTGGGGCCGATGCCGACGCCCGGATCGACGATCACGCACTGTTCGCCCTGCCCGGGCGCGATCACCCAGCAGTTGGTGTCCGTGGCGGGTGACGGGAATCCCGCGATCAGCACAGCGAGCACTCCCGGATGCGGTCTCGGACAGGACACACCAGCCTACCGAGTGGACCCGGGCGTCCGGTCACGATTGGCGCAGGGCGCCCGAAACACGCAGCCCACTGGCTAGACTCCCGCGTAACGAGCGGGCTCTCAGGGGTGGTGGATGGACGCTGGCGACGCCGGCCGAGTGATCGGCGGTCGCTACGAGTGCGTCGAGCTGATCGGCCGTGGCGGCATGGGGGAGGTGTGGCGGGCCCGCGACACGCTGCTGCAGCGCGACGTCGCGTTCAAACGGCTCGCGTACGGTGACGGAGCCGGAGACGACGTCACGGTAGGGCGGTCGATGCGTGAGGCGCGCCTCGCCGCGCGGCTCAACCACCCCAACGCCGTCGCCATCTACGACGTCGTCGTCGACAACGGACTGCCCTGCCTGGTCATGGAGCTGGTGAGCGGCAGGTCGCTCAAGGAGGTCATCGCCCAGCAGGGGCGCCTCGACCCGGTCGCCGCAGCACGCCTCGGCCGTCAGGTCGCCGCCGCCCTGGGTGTCGCCCACCGAGCCGGCATCATCCACCGCGACGTCAAGCCGGCCAACGTGCTGATCGCATCCGACGGCACGGCCAAGCTCACCGACTTCGGCATTGCGCGCGACGAAGGCGATGCCGGCATGACATCGACAGGGACGTTCATCGGCACCCCGAACTTCCTCGCCCCCGAGATCGCGCTGGGTGGCAGCCACAGCCCGGCCAGTGACGTGTGGGCGCTCGGTGCTTTGCTCTACGCCGCGGTTGAGGGGGAGCCGCCGTACTCGGCCGGCGGCAACGCTCTGGCCATCCTGAACCGAATCGCCACCAGCGACGCCCCCGTGCCGACGCACGCAGGCCCGCTCACCGACGTGATCGTGCAGGCGATGCGCCGCAATCCCGCACAGCGGCCCTCGGCAGCGACGATCGTGCAGCTGCTCGACGACGTGATCGACGGCGGGCGCCGGCCGGTCGGCAGCACCGAGCCTGCGCTGCGACAGCCGCCGCCCGGCCGTCCGCCGGCGACTCCCCCGCACACGCCGCCACCGGCGCAGACTCCGCCGCCGCACGGCAACACACCGCAGCCGGCCTACACGCCGCCGCCGGTCACCGCCCCGCCGGCGTACGCTTCGGCGCCGCCACAGTTCGGCCCCCCGCCTCCGCCCCCGCGCTACCCGAGCGAACCGTCGCCCCGGCAGAACGGGCGGCGTACCTGGTTCGTCGCCGGCGGCGGCGTGCTGGCGGTGGCCGCGATCGTCGCGGTCGTCGTGGCGGTGACCGGCGGGAAAACGCACGGCGCGTCGCCCACCCAGACGCCGACCCCGACACTGCCGACCCCCACGCTGTCGACCGCCACCGGCACGGGTACGGCCGACGGGAGCTGCGAGGACCCCCGCACCGATGGCCAGGGGCCCGCAGTGACGTACGTGATCTTCGCGGAGCTGTTCGACGTCGCCGGAGCGCAGGCGTGCACCAAGCCGGGAGCGGTGCCCGAGTCGTTCACTCGCAGCCTCAGCGGCAAGGTGTTCACGCCGACCTTCGACGGCTCCACGGACGACCAGGCGCCGGTCGTCAAGACCCGGTTCACCGCCATCGACGGTACCGAGCTCCTGGTCACCTGCACCAAGGGAGACGACGGCAAGTATCTGGTCACCGCCGCTCAGAAGGAGTGAACCGGGGACTTCTTCACCGGCACAATGCCGGCTTCCCTACACTGACGCCGACTCGGGATCCGCTCCGCCGCGGATGCACTACGGAAGGAACGCTTCGTGCCGACCAACAAGCAGCGCCGTGAGGCTGCTCGCCGCCACCTGGAACGTCAGCTGGAGCGCCGTCAGCAGCGCGAAGCCTCACGCAAACGCACGACCCTGATCGCCACGATTGCCGGGACCGTCGTACTCGCGGTAGTAGTCGTCGTGGTCGTGATCGCGCTGACCAACGACAACAAGAAGGCGAACGCCAACAGCACGACGACGCCGACCCCGACGGCGAGCACGACACCGTCCGCTACCCCATCGGCAACCCCGTCCACGTCGTACCCGCCGGCGAAAGGCGCGGCCGTCAGCTTCCGGGGCGTGACCGTCAAGGGAGCGGCGGACCTCGCCGGGGCTCCCGGCGTCACGTCCAAGTCGGCGAAGGCGCCCACCAAGGTGGAGTACAAGGACCTCGTCGTCGGCAAGGGTCAGGCGGCGACCCCGACGTCAACGGTCACCGTCCAGTACTCAGGCGTGCTGTACAAGACCGGCAAGGCGTTCGATTCGTCCTGGTCGCGCGGCCAGCCGGCGCAGTTCTCGCTGGCTCAGGTCATCAAAGGGTTCACTCAAGGCATCGGGGGCACGACGGGCGTAACGCCGATGAAGACCGGCGGCCGGCGGATCGTCATCATCCCGGCGTCACTGGGCTACGGCGCAAAGGCACAGGGACCGATCCCGGCCAATTCGCCGCTGGTGTTCGTTGTCGACCTGAAGAACGTCAGCACCAGCGGCTGAGCTGACCCGCCGAACCGCCCTCAGGGTGGTGATCTTGGAGTTCTGGTCGATATTCGACCAGAGGTCCAAGATCACGGCGTCTTTGGGCTAATTCCCGTTGTGGATGCGGTAGACGTCGTAGACACCCTCGACGTTGCGGATCGCGCGCAGCAAATGACCCAGGTGCTTCGGCTCGGCCATCTCGAAGGTGAACTTGCTGACCGCGACCCGGTCCCGGTTGGTGTTCACGGCGGCGGACAGGATGCTCACACTCTCATCGGAGAGCACTCGGCTCACGTCGGAGAGCAGCCGGTGGCGGTCGAGCGCCTCCACCTGGATCGACACCACGAACGTCGACGCGGCGGACGGCGTCCAGTCCACCTCGACGAGCCGGTCCTGCTGCTGTAGTAGCGACGCGGCGTTGGTGCACGTGCGCCGGTGCACCGAGACGCCCCCACCACGGGTCACGAAGCCGAGGATCTCGTCGCCGGGCACGGGGGTGCAGCAGCGCGCCAGCTTGACCCAGACGTCGCTCACTCCCTTGACGGTGACCCCCGCGTCGCCCGAGCGGCGGGCGCCGCTGCGCTCGGCCTGGGTGGTCGGCAGCGCCGTCTCGGCGATGTCCTCGGTGGCTCCCTCGACACCGCCGAGCTGCGTGACGAGCTTCTGGACGACCGACTGCGCGGACACGTGGTTTTCGCCGACGGCGGCGTACAGCGCAGACACGTCGGTGAAATGCAGGTCGCGGGCGATGGTGAGCAGCGCCTCGCCGCCCAGCAGCCGCTGCATGGGCAGCGCAGCCTTGCGCATCGCCTTGGACAGAGCAGTCTTGCCCGCGTCGATCGCGTCCTCACGTCGCTCCCGCGCGAACCACTGCCGGATCTTGGTCTTGGCCCGAGGCGACTTGACGAAGCCCAGCCAGTCCCGCGACGGCCCGGCGTTCTCAGCCTTTGACGTGAACGCCTCGACGGTGTCGCCGTTGTCGAGCGCGCTCTCGAGCGCGACGAGCTTGCCGTTGACGCGCGCCCCGATGCAACGGTGCCCGATCTCGGTGTGCACCGCGTAGGCGAAGTCGACCGGTGTCGATCCGGCCGGCAGCGCCATTACGTCGCCCTTCGGGGTGAACACGTACACCTCGGAGGAGCCGAGGTCGTAGCGCAGCGAGTCGAGGAACTCCTCCGGCTCCTGAGCCTCGCGCTGCCAGTCGAGCAGCTGGCGCAGCCACCCCATCTCGTCGGAGACGCCGGCCGGGTCGGCGACGTCGGCGTTCTTGATCTCCTTGTATTTCCAGTGCGCGGCAATACCGTACTCCGCCGTACGGTGCATTGCCTGCGTGCGGATCTGAAGCTCCACCGGCTTGCCGCCCGGGCCGATCACCGTGGTGTGCAGCGACTGGTACATGTTGAACTTCGGCATCGCGATGTAGTCCTTGAACCGGCCCGGAACGGGTTGCCAGTTCGCATGGATGACACCGAGCGTCGCGTAGCAGTCGCGTTCGCTGTCGAC
>JBKPQY010000028.1:0-7093 GCA_046734315.1 Actinomycetota bacterium
GATGTACTACCGGCAGCACTGGCCCACCCGAGCCCGCGCCCGCTTCGCCGTCGCCGAATACATCGAGGTCTTCTACAACCGCCGACGGCTGCACTCCACCCTCGGCTACCGCACCCCGTTCGAAGCACTCACCGACCACCGTCAGGCAGCGACCGCTGCCTGATCAACAACCCGAGGAACTGTCCAAGATCCTTGACACAGCCCAGCGTGCCTGGAGATGCCGCGGTGAGCGCGCTCTTGCCGATGAGCGTGCTCGTTCTAGCGAATGCGAGCCGCTGAGCGAGGGACGGCCTTTCAGTTGGCTGGCTGGAAGTCGTCGGATTTCCAGGTGCCGTCGAAGGCGGCACGCTGAGGGCCGTAGATGCGGAAGTAGCTGAACCAGCCACGCCGTGGTGTGGTCTTGATCCAGTGTTGTTCGTGGCCGGGCGGCGGTGTCGGCCCGAAGTAGAGATCCACGTTGGGGGTGGTCGGGTCGAGCTTGTCGGGGCTGAGTTCCACGATCGAGCGCAGCGCGGCGAGGTCCTGGTCGGTTTGGATCACGGTGCGGGTGGTCGCGTCGTAGACGGTGATGGACCAGAACAGGGAGCCAGGAACGGGTTGCGGGATGGTCAGTTTGTAGGTGGCGCCGCCGTCGAGGTAGTCGCCGTGGGCGTCAATGATTCCCAGCCAGTACAGCGAGCCCATGCCTTCCTTGCGGCGGAACATGGCTGGCGAGCCGCCCTGGGCTTCGGCGAACCACCGATCGCGTGCTTCCAGGTCGGGACCGGTAGGGGTTTCGAAATCGCCGTTGTCCTCGATGAGGGCGGCCCATTCCCATTTGCGGTCGGCCCAGGCGATGCGATCTGGACGGTCGCTGGCGAACGCGGAGATCAGCAGTTGATCTCGGCCGTCCCGTGCCGCGCGAGTCAAGATGCCGGTCATCCGAGCATCGGGGTCGAACGGCACGCCTTTGTCGATACCGAGCGCTTTGAGGATGCCGTACATCGGGCGGAACTTCTCCGCCAGTCGCTCGTCGTTGATGATCGCGTGCAGTGTGCGCCAGAAATCGATGTTGTCCTCCCACGCCAACGGTGTGAGGTCCAGCGGCGTGTCGGTGAGGTCAATGAACTCGAGCGAGGTGGGGTTGTCCGCGGCGGCGAGGGGATAGACCTGGACGTTGCGCAGTCGCTGTAGCGCCGCCTGGAAGTCACCGTCAGCAGGAAGCGACCGGATCGCGCAAACCGCCTTGTACGTGGCCGAGTGCGACGTGATAGCCCGACGGGATGCTCTGCTCGTAGCCGGGCGGCACGATGGCATGCCGACCGCCGTTCCCAGCGTCCGGACCCGGGACGCCAGCATCCAGGATCCACCCGTCGTGGCGATCAAGCGCCACCGCGATATACGGCCCTGGTGGTAAGTCGATCACCATCGGACCGTTCCGGAGATCCACGAGGACGTTGCCGTAGGGCGTGTCCGCGTTCGGCGTGTAAAAGACATGGTGCGGCCGACACGCGAAGATCCCCACCGACTGGTTCTCCACGATCCCCACCCGGCGATACCCGTGGAACACGCCCTCCACCGACACCGTCGGATACCAGAACCGGTACGCCGTCACCGCGCGCTGATACGCCGCATCGTCGCGCGCACGCCGCCCCGCCTCCGGCGTCGGGAAGCCGCCCTCGAAGGGATAGATCGCCGCACCGCCCGTCTCTGCCTGCGACGCTTGGCTTGTCGACACCATCACTGTCCTTCCCGCCAACGACCCCGGGTTTACGCCGAGATCCAGCGCAAGACTCCGCCCCGAAACCCGGACCAACATCACCCTAGAACAGGGGAGGCGCCACGACCGTCCGCTTTCTATGCCGCGATCAGGGCGCCGTTCTACCTCCGATCCCGCGCACGAATCGACATTAGCGTTCACATGTTCGTACAACAGTTGGGCTCAATCGGAGCGTTCTTGCGTCAGGGTCAATCTGCTGCGCAGTGGAGTGTGCATGGCGCGGTGGCTCGCTGAGCGATGCCGGGCTGCGCTCATCCTGATCGTGGGCACCGCGGCGGTGTCGGCGTGCGCGTCTGCGACAACCTCGGGGACCGGATCCGGCGAGTCGAGTGACCTCGCCCGATCCGCGGCTGCCCTGCGCTGCTCGGGTGGCGCGGTGGGATTCGCCGTTGACGGGGGTGGCGGCCACGGCGCCGCTACAGCGACTGAGGCGGTGTCGCAGTACGTCACGGCGACCCGGGCAACCGATCCCATCGCTCGTTACGTTAGCCGCTCGACGAAGTGGACCATCGTGCATGACAGCAACGGTGACGCCGAAACCTTCACCGCGCCGAGCGTCGTGCTGCACGTCGTTCGACTCCGAAACGGGTGGATCGTCGACAGGCGGCAGCTACTGTCGATGACACATCCGGGAATGCCGCTGGTTGTGCGCGACGTGCCGATGTCCGTGTTCCCGTCGCGCATGTTCATGCGAATCACTACATATGGCGTCCGGCAGATTCAACTGCTCTTGGCAGCAGATCGCCGATTCCGGAACCCGAGCCGGACCGCCTCACGACCTAGCTCTGCGTCGGCACAGGCGCGCCCGTCGGGCCGCGCAGCGGACCGGCGTTGACGAAGGCGAGGGTCCAGCTAGGGGTCTGGATGGTCAGCACGCGTCCGGTGACGGTGTAGTTGGCGTAGCGCTGGTCGTCGAACAGACCGCCGACGCTGCCGGTTGTGATGTCGAGGACCTGGTCGCCGCCGCCGTAGCCGACCGCGCCGTGCAGGGTGTTGCGCAGGGTAATCGTCGTGGCAGTGGCGGTGAAGTCGGCATCGATTGCATTCAGGCCGTCGTCCGCCACGGCGGTGCCGGTCCAGTCGAATTCGAGGGCGGCACCGTAGGAGGCGGGGATAGCGATCGGCGGCTTGCCGTTGTAGCTGACTTGGGCGAGTACCCAGTGGATGCCAGCCAGCCGCCCGGCGCTGCTTACCACCACGGCGCGCGATGACGCAGATGCACCCCACGCCGCCGGCGTCACCACACACGATGCAAGAAGCGCCACGCACAGCCACCTCACGGCACCCTCCGTCGACCCTGAGTCTCCAACGCAGTGAACGGCCTTGCAGAAGTTCAACGCCACAACGCCCGACCACGTTGTCCGCCAACGAACCCGCACATGCGCCGGCGGTCAGGCCGTAATGAAACCAGACTCCGCGCCCCGCACGCGTTCACCGAACGCGGACATCTGCCGCGTTGTTCGCGCGATCGTGCCGATGACCGGATGCGCGTCGTTAGGCAGGCGGTGGAGACGATCAGATCTTGTCAAAGTTGGGTACACAAGGTGCCATGACGGTAGCGAACGCACTCGCGAGCATTGCCGTGCGCGACCTCTCTGCGGCGAGAGGCTGGTACGAGGCCCTTTTGGAAGGCGACGGAAACCAGCCAATGCCCGAAGTCGTTGAGTGGCAGTTCGAGCGTGGTGGGGGTTTGCAGGTGTACGTAGCCCCCGAACGGGCCGGCAACGGGTCGTGCACGCTCATCATTGACGACATCGACGGGCTTGCGACTCGATTGCGCGAACTCGGGATCAGCGACGTGGAACCGATGCGCCACGACCGGGTCGACACCATCATGATTAAGGATCTCGATGAGCGGTGGGGATCTGACCCGTCGTCAAGGATCGGCGCGTAGCCCGCGATACGACATGCGATAGTTGCACCGAAAGTGCCTTCCGCTGCGGCGAGTATCAGAGCTTGACAACCCTGATTCTTCCCGCGCGGAAGGCACTTCCTCGTGATCAACGCGCCGTGATCGACGACCTGTCCACCGATTCAGGCTTAGGCCGAGAGCGCGGCGCAGAAGCCCGCCAGATTTGTTGCGCTGCCCCAGTCGGACGTGATGGTGAAATCTGGGAACCCGTGAGCGGCGAAGTTCACCCGACCGGCGCTTTGGAAGACGCTGCCGTCCGGCAGCGGAACCCTCTCGATGACGCCGTCCGCGTATAGCTGTGTGATATTGCCACTGCTGTCGAAGATGGCCACGAGGGTGACTGTGTACGGGAGGCCCGTCAGCGACTTCCCATTCGCGCTGAACGTGTCCTGCTCGTTGGCGTAGGCGCTTTCCCTGGTCAGCGTCCCGCTCTGATCGAAGAAGAACCTGTCGGTCTCGCTCACCGTGAAATCGACCGTGATCGGGAATGAGCACGCGCCAGTCAGCACGGTCGTCGCGGAAGTTGTCTTATGCGTGATAACCGGTCGATCTGCGGTCGCCATAGGCGCGAAGACGACGGCTAGGCCAATCGCTGCGCCGAAGACGACAAGCGGGGTCGTCAATCGCTTCATCTAATTCCTCACCTCCAGGGGTCGCGGCCACAAACAAACGCCGCATCAGCGGTACCGATACGACCAGGGACCGTAAGCCAAAGTCGTCTGCGTCGTATCCTTGCTCTTATAAGGTCATCCACTCCTTGGCGCTGCTCGAACGCTGGTCCGGCATCGGGTCAGGCTGAGGTAGTCGGTAGCTCAAGATGATCGAATTCGACGCTGATTGCATCCACGGCGGCCCTGGGCGTATTCGGCGGATGTTGGCGCATGTTCAGCCACCACACCTCTAACCCGCGACTCGCTCGTACGTTCCGCGGCGCGATCGCGTGCTCTCACAATTTCGGCCCTTCTATCACTGCTCGCAGGGTGCGACGGCCTGGCTACGATCCTGTGGCCGGCGAATCACGCCGGCAAGCTTTTACAGGATCCCGTAACTGTGCTGGCCCGTGCTGCTGCGCGATGGTGCTTACGCGCTGAGCATGTCGACCAGTTCGTGCCCGCGGGAGGTGCGACTGACCCAGACCGACTTGCCGTGCCGCTCTCGCAAGATCAGGCCGGTGGCCTCGAGCTGGTCGCAGTGATAGCTGGTCACGCGCGGACTACACCCCACCGCGGCAGCCAGCTGCCCCATGCTGACCGGTCCGTCCATCGTGCGCAACACACGGGCCCGCATACGGCCTAGCATCCGACACAGCGGATCCCCACCCAGATCCATAACTCGCGCCCCACGCTCGGCCAGACCCGCCTGCCCGGGCACCGGGTAAGCGACATAGAAGATGTCGGGCAAGCCGATCCCGACCCGACCCGATAGACCGGCGATTGTCGGGACCAACACCAGGCGCCGCCCGCCAAGCTCGTCCGTGACCTCGCGGGTGGACGGCACCCAGAACTCGCCGTCCTCATAATGCATCCGCGGATGCAGCGCATTCAACAGCACGTCGGTGCAGCCGCGCACCACCGCCGCACCGACCCGGCGCGCCTCCAGGTCGAGCAGCGGCTGCGCGCGTCGCCACCTCGGCGACACCACCGACCAGGAATCCACCGTTGCCGAGGCATACGAATCCAGCCAGCGACGCGGCTGCTCGGCCGCCGAGCGCCACATCGGCGGCAGCTCTGACCCGAATGTGCGCGTCAAATCCTCGACCACCATGTCCTCGGGTAGATCGCGCAGTCGCTGCACTTGCTCGTCGACCGAGACGTCAACGGATGGCGGAATCGGCGTCGCCGCAACATCGGGAAATACGCCCGGCGCCGAGGCCAGCACCGAGGCCAGCGCGAAGCGTCCGGCTGGACGTACCGACGCCCGCGCGGCGCGTGCCGTCCGCCCGACCGCCGACGACGACGGTGCCGTCAACAACGAGACCAGCGACAGGTGCGGTGCGTTCACCAGCGCCAGATTCACCGCACCGGCATCCCCGACCCGCAGCCGGTACCGGTACCGCCCACCAACGGTCACCCAGAACCCCCACCGACAAGCTGTCCGGACGTCTCACGGGTCATGATCTTCGCGGACACGCGGGTGATAAGACGCGACGGCGTCTAGCAATGGCATCGGCGCAAGGAAGGTCGCCGGCTCTCACCGGTACCGCAGAACGATCAGCGACGGACGGCGGCGTGTTCGGCGCCGCCTGAAGCAGCATTCCGGCACACTAACGCCACACCATGCCACCGGCAACCAGCTGCCGACACCCGGGCTGTCAACGAAGGCCGAAACGTGATGACCCCCATCACTGGGGGAACCCCGATGCTGGTCAGCACCAGAGGGCCGATCCCGTTCAGGCCGGCCAGGTCTTACCCGCAACGTCCCGCGGCCGGACCGTCGCGAGCAGCGCTTTGGCCTGCGCTGCCGACAGATCCTTCTTCGCCCCGCCCGGGATCAGCTCCAGCAGCAACCGATCCAGCTGGGAGATCATGCGGGCGTGGTCCTCACCCGACGCGCGGTGCCGGTCCGAACGCGCCATGTCCTGGCTGGCCTACCCGGCAGGTCTGCTCGCGGCATGGCGCGGCGACGAGGGTGCCGCCGAGGAGTACGCCCAACGACTGGCGTGGTGGGCCGACCTCGTGGACGAGCGCCCCCGGACGGCGATGGCCGGCCACGTGCGCGCAGTGGTGGCGGCGGCCCGCCAGGATTGGGCCGCCGGTCTCGAGCACACGTGCCGATCCCAGCGGGTACTCGACGAACTGGGCATCGCCCACCCGGGTGCGGTTCCGGTCCTGCCCTTGGCGATCCAGCTGGCACGCCTTGCCGGTGCAGGCGGGCTCATGGCTGATTTGGCAGGGCGCCTCATCGAACAGGCTGCGTCGGTGCGCTCCCCCTGGTCTTCCGCACACTCACTTGCGGCGCGTGGGTTTTCGGCGTTGACGAAGGCCCAACCCGATGCCTTCGCGTTGCTGCTGGAGGCGCAACATCTGTTGTGCAGGCTCGGCTACAGGCTGGACGCGGCAAGGGCCTCGTGCGGTGTGATGGCTGCGGCCGTGCGCGGCGGGCAGCGGGCTCAGGCGCTGGCCGTAGGACAGGAGAGCTTGGCATTTCTGTCTGAGCAACGCGTGGCGGGCTGGGATGTGCACGGGACTGACCTGTTGCGCCGCCTGCGCAGAGGAGGCGAGGGCGAACTAACCGAGACTGAGCATCAAGTCGCCGAGCTGGTATCCGCCGGACACCGGAACCGGGAGATCGCCGGCCGCCTGTTCGTCAGCGAATCAACCGTCGAGGCACACCTGACCCGGATCTACCGCAAGCTCGGCTTACGCAATCCGAGCTTACGCGGCTGATGGTACCGGTGCTGAGCTGACGATGCGGTCGAGGAA
>JBKPQY010000029.1:0-19448 GCA_046734315.1 Actinomycetota bacterium
CTCGCCGGCTCGTGCCGGACGCCTGCCGACTTCCGCGGCCGGTGGGGCTGCCGACAGTCATCGCGCTGACTGTCGCTGCTGTAGTTGTGTCGGCGTGCGGGTCCGGTGGTGTTAATCCGTCACGGTCACCGACGTTTTCCGGCCTGGCCTCGCGTTCGGCGGCGTCGACGGCAGCGCCGCCGAGTCAGTCGGCCGCTCAGACCGAGACGCCGGCGCCCTCGCGGTCGAGACCACAAACGCCGACCCAGCCGACGACCCCGACCCAGACGCAGACCGCGACCCCGGTCGAGACGGAAACCGCGACGGAGACCCAGGTCCGGACGCAGACGCAGGTCCAGACGCAGACGCAGGTCCAGACAAAGACCCAGGTCCAGACGCAAACCCAGACGCAGACGCGCACGGCAGTGGCGCTTCAGTCTCCGACACCGACCCCGGCGTCGAATCCGTCGACGCAAGCCACCGCAGCCGCATCCGGCAGCACTAGTAGTTCACCGCCGGCGTGGCTGTGGTGGCTGATAGGCGCGCTCGTGCTGAGTGCCGCGGCTGTGACCGCGCTGCTACTGCGCAAGCGAAGCCGGAAACGCGCCTGGGCAGAAAACCTCACCGCGACGAAGGATGATGTCGCTTGGTTCGCGCGAGAGCTCATCCCCCGACTCGAGCAGGCGCCCACGGCTCAGCAGATCGCCGGCGGCTGGAGGATGGAAGCCGATCGCGTCGTCGCGGTCGAGGATCGGCTGACAATGCTCGAGGCGGCGGCTGTCGACGACGTCGGCCGCGATCAGGCCCGCAGTCTGCGTGACGCGGTGCGCGGTTCACGGACCCGCCTCACAACGTTGGACACCACGGAAGACCGAGTTGCCGCCGTGAATCTGTTGCGTGCCACGGCCGCGGGTTTGGAGACCGCCCTGGCCTCGGTCGATCCGTCCGCGCGGCGTCTTGAAGGCGAGATGGCGCCGCGTTCCGCAGGCGGCTGAAGGTACGAACGGCTCGGAGCGTCATGCCGAGCGACGTGCGCGCCAGATCTGAAGTGCCTTGTCGATTGCGACGGTTGCCGGCGCGATCAAGGAGAGGGCGAGCACGACCACCCACTGCCGGCCGGTCAGGGACGTGGTGTCGAGCAGGCGTTGCAGCATGTTCAGTTCGACGGCAGCCCAGGTCAGCACCCAGCCGAGGATGATCCAGCCGAACCACGGGAATATGGGGGTGGACCAGGGCGCCTCACGCTCTCGCCGCATCACGACGCCGAGGTTTACCGCGCTCATCGACACGATCGCGAACGCCATGGTCATGGCGGCCGAGGCGTGCTCGGTGCTCGGGTTGTCCGGACCGAATTCGAGGACGAGGAGTGCCGTGACGGCCACCGCGAAGCCGGTGATCGCCCAACGTACGACCTGGGGTGGGTTGACGATCTTGGTGCCGGGCCGTCGCGGCGGCCGCTGCATCACGCTCGGGTCGGGCACGTCGACGATGAACCCGACCACGACGGTGACCACTACGAAAAACTTGCAGAAGAGCAGCTGTAGCGGGAAGAGCGCAATACCGTGGTTGATGTTAAAGATCGTCGCGTAGAGCATGAGCTGCAAGACCGAGGACAAGATCGAGAGCTGCAGCCGAATGTACGACGAGATGCGCCGGTAGATATCGCGGCCCAGGTCGACGGCATGCACCAGCGTCGCGAAGTTGTCATCGGTAAGCACGATCTTCGCGGCTTGTTTCGACACCTCCGATCCGCTGCCCATGGCGACACCGATGTCGGCCTGTTTCAATGCGGCGGCGTCGTTGACCGCGTCGCCGGTCATTGCGACAACGTCGCCGGATTCCTGCATCAGTCGCGCGAGTCGCAGCTTGTCCTCGGGAGCAACGCGCCCGAATACATGCAGTTGCGGAAGAGTGCTGAGCACGTCGGCATCAGGCAGCCGTTGTAGCTCGGTGCCGGTGATGACGCCGGGGCCGAGGCCGAGGTCGTCGGCGATTGCGCGCGCCGTGACCGTGTGGTCGCCGGTGATCATCCGCACGTCGATTCCGGCGTCGAGAGCCACTCGCACGGCGTCCTTCGCTTCGGCCCGGAGCGGGTCCATGATGCCGACGATCGCGATGAACACCAGTCCTTGGACGGCGGACATCGGATCAGCAACCGCTGCTGACATGGCGCTGTCGTCGAGGGCTCTGACGGCGAACGCGAGTACGCGAAGACCTCGCTCGGACAACTGCCGGTTTGCGTTAAGAATGTCCTCGCGGACTGTGGCGGTCGCAACGGTCTCGCCGCGCCACAGCGCCGTGGCGCACCGGTCGAGCACTACGTCCGGGGCGCCCTTGACACACATGAAGTGCGGCTGCTGGATGAGCGGCCCGGATAACCAGTCCGGACGATCGTGGAAGGTTGCCATGAACTTGTACTCGGAGTCGAACGGCACCTCCGCGCGGCGCGGCAATGATCCCCTCGTCTGCTCCGCGTCGGCGCCCATCTTCGCGGCCAGCACGACGAACGCCGCCTCGGTGGGGTCACCGATGACCGATTCGTCATCGCCCACGGTCGCGTCCGTGCACAGGCACAATCCGAGCGCAAGGTTGCGGAAGTCGGGCAGCTCCCCGGCCACGCCGAGGATCGCACCTGACTTCTTGTAGCCGGGACCTTCGACCTGGAACCACTCGCCGTTCGCGAGCATGGTCGTCGCCGTCATCGCGTTCATCGTCAGGGTGCCGGTCTTGTCGCTGTTGATGACCGTTGTGCCACCGAGTGTTTCGACGTCGGCGAGCGACTTGACCACGGCCTTCGATTCCGCGAGGCGTCGCGCGCCGGACGAGAGCATGGTTTGCACGAAGGTCGGCAAGCCCGTCGGTATCGCGGAGATCGCGGTCGACACGCAGAGCAGCACCAAGGTGTGGATCTCCTGGCCACGGATGATTCCCACGATGGCGATAACGGCCACCGCCAGCCAGGCGAGCAGGCCGAAGACCTTGGTCATGCCGTCGAGCTCACGTTGCAGCGGTGACTTGGTCCGCTTCGTCGCGGTGACCATGTTCGCGATGCGGCCCATCTCGGTGGTCTGGCCGGTGTCGGTGACGACGAATGTCGCGCTGCCGCGCGTGACCTGGGTGTTCTGGAAGACCATGTCGGTCCGGTCACCGAGTGCCACGTCGCCGTCGGGCAACGTGGTGCGGTCTTTCGCCACCGGTGCGCTCTCCCCGGTGAGCGCGGCCTCCTGCACCTCCAGTGAGGCGGACGACACGATTCGCCCGTCCGCCGGGACGACGTCACCGGCCTCGACGAGAACCACATCTCCCGGCACCAGATTGGTCGACTCGACTTCCTCGACTCGGCCGGATCGCCGTACCCGGGCACGGGGCACCTGTAGCTGCGCCAAGGCCTCCACGCTGGCGCGCGCCTTCAGTTCCTGTTGCGAGCCCATGACAACGTTGAAGGTGACTAGTCCGGTCACGACGAGCGCCGTTGCGATCTGACCGATCGCAAAGCTCGCGACGGCGACGATCAGCAGCATGATGTTCATCGGGTTGGACAACTGTCCGCGCGCGACGTCCCACAGGCTCGGCGGAGGCTCTGTCGGCAGTGCGTTCGGCCCGTATTGCGCGAGGCGTTGGCCGACGACCTCAGGTGTGAGGCCTTCGTCGGGGACGACGTCCAACCGCGCTGCCGCATCCGCCGCAGACAGCGAGTACCACGATGTCTCGGCGTCGGAGGATTTCACGCCAGTCATGTCAGCCCCCGCTTCTGCAGTGTGCCGCCTCCCTAATCGGACTTGCCGTCACGAATTCCAGGGTCTGCCGGCACGCTAGCTGTGCCGCGGTGCGGGAAAATCATTCGCCCAGGGTGAGAGCGTCGCGTCCTCGAGAAACGACACTGCCAGCGTGACTGCTTCGTCGCTGATCGGTCGCGACGCGCAGCGGAGTGAATTCATACCGACGCATACGCGAACGGCCGTCAACGTGAGGTGAACGATGTCCACGACGACGCAGAAGCCGGCGCCGCCGGCTGGGCCGGCCACCAAGCCGCCTGCCCGGTTCGGCCTGACGACAGCGGTCGCGTTGATCGTCGGAAGCATCATCGGTGTCGGCATCTTCAATCTGCCCACGTCGCTGGCCGGCTACGGCCCGATCAGCCTGGTGTCGATGGGCCTGACGACGGTGGGTGCACTCGCGCTCGCGGTCCTGTTCGCGTCGCTGTCCCGCCGGCTTCCTGCCGACGGTGGGCCCTACGCCTACTCGCGGGTCGCGTTCGGGAATCCGCTCGGCTTCGCCAACGCGTGGTCGTACTGGATAATCGCGTGGGCCGGCAACGCCGCGATCGCGGTCGGCTGGGTGCTCTACGTCGAGGAGTTCATCAACAAGGACCACAACCGGTTCTTCTCGGTCCTGCTGGTGCTGGTCGGCTTGTGGATCCCCGCGGCGATCAACCTGTCCGGCGTGAAGAATATGGGCGCGGTTCAAGTGTGCACGACCGTATTGAAGTTCGCCGCCCTGCTGTTCATGTCCACGGTCGGTCTGTTCTATATCACGAGTGACAACTTCACGCCCTGGAACGTCAGCGGCGAAGGCGCCATCTCAGCCATCGGCGGTGGTATGTAGATAGCGCTGTTCAGCTACCTCGGCGTCGAGGTGGCGGCCGTCGCTGCCGCGAAGGTGCGCGACCCGGACCGCAACGTCCCTCGGGCCACGATCCTCGGCACATTGGCGACCGCAGTGGTGTACATGCTCTCTCTCACCGCGGTGTTCGGCATCGTCCCCACCGATAAGTTAGCCGACTCCAGCGCCCCGTTCTCCCTGGCCATGAACACCATGTTCGGCGGCACCTGGACCGGGCACGTCATGGCGATCGCGGTCATCATCTCCGGCTTCGGCGCACTGAACGGCTGGACGATGATCTGTGCCGAGATGCCACTGGCCGCTGCCAATGACGGCCTGTTCCCGCAACAGTTCAAGACGATCTCGAAGTCCGGGGTGCCCGCATTCGGCATCATCGCCTCGACCTTATTGGCCTCGATCGCGATGGTCATCAACTACATCGGCTCGAACGGCGAGACGGTATTCACGACACTCGTCCTGATGACGGGCATTACCGCGGCAATTCCCTACGGGTTCTCGGCTCTGGCCCAGATCAAGTGGCGCTTGGCAGATCAACGCGCCATGGAGACCCCGCGCTTCGTGCGCGACATGACGGTCGCCGTCGTGTCTGTAATCTTCTCGATCCTGTTCATTGTCTACAGCCGTAATACCGGACACAGCTTCTGGGTGTACTGGGCCCCGTTCTTCTTGGCCGGCGGTGCACTTCTGCTGGGCGTACCGGTGTACCGGTCGCAGCGCGCCCACATGACCGAGCCGATGGCGGTGCCTCCCTACCGCTGAGCGGAGGAGACGCGCCGCGAGACTCGGCAGCTTTGTCATCGGCGGTGCCGTTAGCCTCGACCACGTCGTCCGCCGGCCTCGGCAAGGCGGCCGGCGTGTGCGGCCGTGAGGTCACGGGTCTTCTCCAGGAAGTCCTGGACGACCAGGAGCTGATCTTCGGTGTAGCTCTTCACGAGTTTCCTGGTCGCCCCGATGAGGGCGCCGAAGACCTCGCGTTCGCGGGTAGCAGTTAATTCGGTAGTTTCCAGCACCTGCCTGCGGCGGTCACTGGTGTCGGCTCGCCGACGCACGTAGCCGGCTTGCTCGAGACGGTCGACGACCGAGGTGACACCGCCGGTCGTGAATCCGAGCCGGCCGGCGAGTGTGGTAGGTGCGACCTGCCCTGCGCTACTGATGATCTCGAGAGCGCGCATGTCAGTGCGGTTCAGCCCGAACCGATCGGCGGCCGCCTGGTCGAGGTGGTCGATCTCGGCGCCGAGGGCGCGGAAGCTGGCGAAGACCTTCTCTGCGAGTGGCTGTGCCGCCATTGACTTGCCAATCTAGTAGTTAGAATTGTAATCTACCTCTGCTTCTGACTACCCTACACGTCCGATGAGGAGCCTGATGTTCATTCGTACGCGCGTCGTCGCCGGTGCAGCGGTCGCGCTCACCGCCACCGGTGGCATGGTCGCGGCACACGCAAGCGCCCATGCCGCGGACCGGCTGACCTTCGAGAGCCGACTGACCGCCATTCAATTCTTCAGCAGCACGGGACCCATCGGCGGGTTTCCGACTGCGCCACTGGTGCCGGGAGACCGCATCATCGGGCAGGACCGCATCCTGCAGAACGATCAGCCGGTCGGTCACGACAACGAGGTCTGTACGGTCTCGTTGAACCGCGACGTGCTCTGCCAGGACATCGCCAGCTTCGACGAGCAGGGAGACCTGCAGGTCAGCTGGACTTTGCAATGGCCGGCCACGGGCACCAGCGGGCCGAGCAGCTTCGACGGGATCGTCGATGGCGGGACAGGACAATTCGAAACCGCGCACGGCTCGTTCCGAGCCATCACGCTGCCCAACGGCGATATGCAGGTGACGGCCAGGATCCGGACCGGATGACAGTCGATCTACCCCTGCTCGAAGCCGAACATCAAAGTCATCTGGCAGCGCTCGCCGCGCCGCGACGGCCGCCTATCGGGGTCGGCGCGAGCAGTGAGCGTGAGCGCGAACGGACTTGACGGGCTGCACCGAGTTGCTTATTGTCAACTGGTAGGTTAATCAACCGTATAGTTGAGCTATGACTCGACCCGACATGACAGGAGCTCGGATGGCGGCGATCGTCGCGAGCATGTTCATGGCACTCGACGGCGTCGTGGACCCCGGCGTCGGCAGTTGGCACTTCCCGTACTTCAACGAGGAGTTGGGTGACGCGGTGAACCAGACGCATGACGCCGACGTCATGCTCTTCGGCCGCGTCACCTACGACAGCTTCGCGGGAGCCTGGCCCGAACGCGAAGCCTCAGGCGGCGTCGATGCGGGGTTCGCGAAGCGGCTGGGTGACATGCGGAAGATCGTCGTATCACACAGCCCGCTCGAGTTCACCTGGCGCAATTCCGAGCAGCTGCAGGGCGATCTCGTCGAGGGGGTTACGGCGCTGAAGAACGACCCGACGATCGGGCGGATCGCGCTCAGCGGATCGGTCTCTGTTGTGCGGCAACTGCTGGACGCCGATCTGCTCGACGAGCTGCACCTGTTCATCCACCCGGCAACTGCCGGGTCGGGCCTCAAGCTGTTCGAGGACGGCTCGCCGGCCCGCCACGTCAAGCTCATCTCGTCACAGCCGTTTCGCACGGGCGTGCTGCACCTCGTATACGGCCCGGACCCCAACCCACCGACCGGCTCGTACGACAACGCCAGGGAGACGCTGCCCCAGTGAGCATGCGGTGCGCCAGCCCGGTATTCGGGCTGGCGCACGTTCTTGTCGGCTCCGCGTCTAGCTTGTGCTCAGGACCGCGCCGCTCTGTTGGCCGCGCCGCACCGTCGAGTAGGCGCCGTCCCACGAATCGTGCCGGCTGCGACTAGGACAGGACGGCGTCCAGCAGGCCCGGGAAGCGTGCGTCGACCTCGGCGCGACGCAGGCTGACAGTGCGCTGCCGCCCCGCGGGTTCGTTCCGGATGAGCCCCGCCTCGCGCAGTGTCTTCAGCTGGTGGGAGAAGGTCGACTTGGGCACGTCAGGGCCGGTCGCCTGGCACTGTGCCACCGACAGCGGCCCCTGCGTCGCGAGCCGTCTGACGAGATCGAGGCGCGCCGGGTCGCTGAGCGCGAACAGCGCGGCGGGCAGATCGACATCGGCCAGGTCCGGGTGGGGGAGCAGGCGGGTTGTGGCGGTCATTACAGTTCGACTTCCTTGGAACTATTGCCGAGGCTACTGGGTTACAACCGTTCGATACAACTCGAACTGTAGGCCACCTGGAGCCCACGATGACAACTCTGCTGCAGAGATCACAGGACGCAGCGGGTGCCGCCCGTCTGGGGCACCGCACCAACACCGTGCTGCCGCAAGCCTCGGCCTTCTGGCTGGTGGCAGGCACGACCGCCACGCTGCTCGCCGCCTCGAGCGCGCCCAGCCCGCTGTATCCCGTGTACCAGGCGGAGTTCGGCTTCAGTGCGCTCACCTTGACCGCGATCTTCGCCGTCTACGTGCTGGCCCTGCTGCTCAGCCTGCTCACGGTCGGGCGGCTCTCGGACTTCCTCGGACGTCGTCCCGTGCTGGCAGTGGCGCTGCTCGTCGAGGCGGGCTCCATGGCGGTGTTCCTGAACGCCGACAGCGTCACCGCCCTGTTTGTCGCGCGTGTCATCCAGGGTCTGGCGACCGGTGCCGCGGTCGGAGTCCTCGGCGCCTACCTGCTTGACCTGCAACCCGCCAACGGCTCACGGCTCGGCTCTTTGGTGAACGGCGCGGCGGCGACCGGCGGCCTCGGCCTCGGCGCCATTGGAAGCGGCGTACTCATCCAGTACGGGCCCCACCCCACGCGCCTGGTCTTCGGCATCCTCACCGCAGCATTCGTCGCCCTTGCTCTCATGACGTCGGTGCTTCCCGAGACGGTCGCGCGGGCGTCCGGTGTGCGAGCCGCGCTGCGCCCCAGTGTCTTCGTTCCTACGCCGGCCAGACGGGCCTTCTTGCGCGCCGTCCCCACCATGGCCTCCACCTGGATGCTCGGCGGGCTGATGTTCTCCGTCGGCGGCTCACTGCTCGCCGTGGTGTTCAGCCAGCACAACCACGCGGTCGTCGGCCTGGTGATCGGAGCGTTCGCCGGATCGTCTGCGATTGCTTCGATCCTGCTCCGGGACCGCTCGCCGGAGACGATGGGGCGAGAGGGAACGGTTCTTCTGTTCCTCGGAAGCGCCCTGTTGGTGCTTGCCGTCGCCTCCTCGTCACTGACGATCTTCATCGTGGCAGCGGTCACGGCAGGTCTGGGGTTCGGGCCGGCCTACCTGGGCGCATTCCGGACGGTGAGCCAGCTCGCGGCACCGCATGAGCGCGCGGCGCTGATCTCGGCGATCTACGTCGTCAGCTACCTCGCCTTCAGCATCCCGGCGCTGCTCGCCGGACTGATCATCACTGACGAGGGCCTACGGGGAACGTCGCTGGTGTACGGCGCAGTAGTCGCCGTGGTCGTGGCCGGAACGCTGCTTTACGAGAAGGGTGGCCTGCGACGGACGGCCGGCGCCTGACCACCGTATCGGGACGCTGAGCCGAGGCGGGCGACACGCAGGCTATCGCTGGACCGCCGCGCGATAGGTGCGTGCGGGAAGTGTCGACGGATTCATTGTATTCGCCGCCGCTGCCGTTGGTTTGTGATCGACAGCGGTGACCGCATTACTTCCGCGGGCGTTTAAGCCTTTCCCGAGCGCTGCCAGGACGGCCAGTGCCGCCATGTTCAAAGCCGTCGTCCAGTTGAACTTCGTGATATCAAACGGGTGAGCCACCGCGAAGGATGCGGCGAGAGAGGCGAGGAACGTCTTACCCAGTCGAACAATCGTATCTTCCCAGAATGGAAGGTTGGTGAGCTTCGCCACGTACTGGATCGCGGTGAGGACGACTGACCCGACGGCAGCGCTAAGCGCCAGTACCGACGCGTACTTCCAGGGCAGATTAGCGACGGTGACGCTCGTGCCACCGGCCAGAAGCGTCGCGAAGAGCACTTGCCCAGCGGACCATCCTGCGCGCTCAAGGAAGTCTGCCAGCACGGGGTTCAAGCGCCAATTCGCGGGTGGCGACGCAGGTCTGCGTTCGGTGTCGGTTGTCGTACTCGTAGCCATGGCTTACCACCTGCCCCGCTCAGGTAGAAACTCGCAAGACACGTCAGTGTCGACCTGGCCATTCGTCACCACAAGGTCTGGGCTGCACTTTCGCGCAATCTATTTTGATTTCGGATCCGGATAATGAGGTTGAGTGTCGGCGGCGACCCGGCGTCGCCTCCCACCTGTACGTGCTCCTGGGCACGCGAGCGCCTGCAATTCGCGGCCGATGGGAGAAGCCCGCCGTTAGCCCGAACAATTGTCAGTGCTGCACTCGAACTCGGCCGAAGCCTTACCACTCTCGAGACGCAGTGCGGTGCCTTCGTCCGACGACGCGGCGCGGAATCCGAGCGCAGCGCCGGATGCGCCCGGCGTGGCGGTGGAGCAGGACGGAGGTCGCGGCGGCCGTGGCCGGCGGCTACCGGCACGACCGGAAAGATCTGTTGTCTGCCGCCCGCGGCTTTCCGATGGCTAACGGCCGCAATGTCTTGACAAGTTCCGTTGTCCGGGTCTTAGTTCAGCACATGGAGACCACTGACGCATCGGGCCCACAAGGCCCCAGCCGCCGTACGTTCCTCTCCGCTGCGGCCGTCACGGCCGTCGCTGCGCCCATCGTCGCGCAGGCTGCTCCGGCTCATGCCGCACCGGTCGGCATCAGTCCGGCCCAGAACACCGGGAACTTCGACCCGGCTCTGCGGGCTCTGATCAATCAGATCGACCCCGACCGGATCGAGGCCACCATCCTCCGGCTGACCCAGTTCGGCACCAGACACACCGCGTCCAGCCAGACCGACCCGGTGCGCGGCATCGGCGCGGCCACCGCGTGGGTGACCCAGCAGATGCAGGCCATCGCCGCTACCTCCGGCGGCAATATGACGGTGCAGCAGCAGACGTTCGTGCAACCCGTCTCCAACCGCATCCCGGTCCCGACCACTATCACGAACGTCATCGCGACCCTGCACGGGACCGCATCGCCCGAGCGGTTCTACGTGGTGACCGGGCACCTCGACTCCCGGGTGACCGACGTGCTGGATTTCACCAGCGACGCGCCGGGTGCCGACGACGACGGCTCCGGTGTGGCGTGCGTGCTCGAGCTCGCCCGGTTGTTCGCCACGCACCAGTTCCCCGGCACCATCGTGTTCGCGACCGTCGCGGGTGAAGAGGAGGGGCTTTACGGTTCCAGCTTCATGGCCGCGCAGATGAAGGCGGCCGGCAACGACGTGCAGGGCATGTTCAGCAACGACATCATCGGCGCCAGCCAGGCCTTCGACGGCACCAAGCCGGATCCGTTCACGGTCCGGCTGTTCCTGGAGGGCGTCCCGACCAACGTGACGTCGGGCCAGATATCGCTCCTGCAGTCGGTCGGCGGTGAGAACGACGGGTTGTCCCGACAACTTGGCCGGTTCGTCACTTCCGTGGCGCCGTTCGACCTGACGGGCATGAACATCCGGCCGATCTGGCGGCGCGACCGGTACCTGCGCGCCAGCGACCACGTCTCCTTCCAGGGCCAGGGATACCCGGCCGCCCGGTTCACCGAGCCGCGAGAGGACTTCAATCACGAGCACCAGAACACCCGGGTGGTCGACGGCGTGCAGCTCGGCGACCTGATCGATTTCGTGGACTTCGACTACGTAGCCCGGGTGACCGGGGTGAACGCAGCCGCCTTGTGGGGGCTGGCCTCCTCGCCCAGCACGCCCAAGAATGCACGGATCCACACAACCCCTCCGGGCACCTTCTCCGGCACCAACCTCAGCACGATCGAGTGGAACGCCAACCCGGAAACCAACCTGACCGGGTACGAGGTGGTGATGCGAGAGACCACGGAATCGGACTGGACCGATGCGCTCCCCGTCGGCAACGTCACGTCGGTCACGCTCGACATCTCGAAGGACAACGTGCAGTTCGGTATTCGCGCCGTGGACCAGAACGGGAACCGCAGCCCGGCTGCCTTCCCGGTAGCAGTGCCGTAGCGCGGCGGCGTTCGCGCACCGTTTCTGAGTGATCACATCAGCGTGACGAGCACGCCCGCTCGCGTTGTCCGTACCCCTTCCGGGTAGCTGCGATCAGCAGGTTGGCCCGATCCCGTTGGCCCGACGACCGCCACGGGGGGCGACGCTCATGGCGACCGTGACCGTGTCACCGTCGCCGAAACATTCACGCTTCCGAACAGTGGTCTTGACCGGTAGGACATATCCGCCGTCCTTGGGGAGCAGCGAGGTCTCCCACTCGGTGGCACCGATACGGGCACGCACCGGGATCGCTCCCCAGCCGTAGGACACCGCGCCGGCTTCGGCGCGTACGTCGGCGCAGCTGTCCTCGGGCACGGTCAGCCAGTAGAACGGCGCCGGCCCGCGCCATTCCCACAACTCGGCGCTGAATTCCGTGTCCATGCGGGTGACGTTATCCCGGACTGCGCGTCAGGTCAGCGCCGGTGGACTCCAGCCGCACCCTTTCCGGAGCGACCAGACCGAGTTGTACCGCCCGCGGCGGCATGACGGTGTTGATGGCCCAGTCGGTGGCGGTACGCGTGCGGTTGCCGGGCAGCGCGTAGAGGTGGTAGCCGCGGGTGACGATCTTGGCGACGAGTCCCGATAGCGCGATGCGGAGCGGGTCGGCCGCGGCCTCGAGCCCGCCCAGGTCAACGAGAAAGCCGAGATCGTGGTGCCGGTAGGGTGCCAGAGATTCCTGGGCCAGCGAGGCCGCGACGTTGCGGGCCACCAGCTCTCCCTGCCGCTGCGCATGCTGCGCGGTCATCCCGGTGATCGTGCCCGGACGGGTGAGATCGGGCACCGCGGCGCAGTCCCCGCAGACAAACACGTGCGGGTGCCCGGGGACCTCGAGCGTCTCGTGCACCTGGATCCGTCCCTGCTCCATGGGTAAAGACAGCCTGTCGACGAGAGGGTCCGGGCGTACCCCGACGCACCAGATCAGCGAGCGGGTAGCCACCTGCTCACCAGTGGTCAGACGAAGGCCGTCAGCGCTTGCATACTCGACCGACTGCCCGGTGCGCACCTCGACTCCCCGCTTGCGCAGCACCCGATCCGCGGTCGTCGAGAGCGATGGGTTGAGCCCTGGGAGCAGCCGCTCGGCACGATCGACCAGCAGCCACCGCATGTGCTGGTTCCGCAACGCCGGCAACTGACGCGCCAGCCGCGCGGTGAACAACTGGCCCTGCGCGGCAACCTCGGTGCCTGTGTAGCCCGCGCCGACGACGACGAATGTGCATCTCGCGTCACGTTCCGTGCGGTCGTCGGTGACAGCTGCCAGTTCGAGCTGGCGGGTGATGTGGTCGCGCAAGTACAGAGCTTCAGATATGCCGCGAAACCCGTGCGCGTGCTCGGCGATGCCCGGGATGGGCAGCAGCCGGTTCACGCTGCCCACCGCGAGCACGAGCCGATCGAATTCGATGGCGCCGCGCCGGCGCTCGGGATCGACCCATTCGATGCCGCGCCCCGCGAGGTCGATGCGGTCCACGCTGCCGAGCACCAGCTTGGCCTTGGGCAGCCGATCAGGCAGTGACACGCAGATGCGCCGAGGTTCCAGGACCCCGGCCGCCACCTCGGGCAGCAGCGGAAGGTACAGGAAGTAGTCGGTCGGATTGATCAGCACGATCTCGGCGTCAGCTGCGTGCTTCTGCAGTCCCCTCGCTGCGCTGTAGCCCGCGAACCCGGCTCCGATGATCACGACACGTGGGCTCACCCAGCCAGAGTATGCCAAATCGCGACATCGCCGCACCGTGTCAGGCTTTCATGCCTGACGGGTGACACTGAGTCACACGGCCGTATCGCATCGTTCAAACGATGAGACAAGGAAGCGATCATGGCGCGCAGTAACGTCCGCGCACGTGTCGGCGCGGCCGCCGTAGCAATCCTGCTGTTGTGCGGCGGGTGCACATCCTCGTCAAAGAGCCAGTCCTCGCCGAGCCCCACACCCGCGGCGCCGACCGTGACGACCCAGGGCACGACGGAGTTCTGTTCCAACTATGCGGCACTGAAGGCATCGCTTTCGCGGCTCACCTCGCTGAACGTCATCGCTGTCGGCACGAATGGACTGAGTGCGGCCGTCGACGACGTCAAAGCGACGGCGGCTGCGCTTGCCGCCTCGGCCGGCGTGTTCGCACCGCAGGTAAACGCGGTCACTAGCGCGATCGATCAGTTGCAGTCGACGGTAAGCGGGTTGTCGAGCAGCGGGCTGCGCGGTGCGCTGCCCACGATCACTGCGCAGATTGCTGCGGTCGCCACGGCCGGGCAGGCGCTGGCAGCTGCGGTGAAGACGGCGTGCCCGTCATCCAGCGGTTCCTGACCACCGGCCGATCGGCGAGCCGCCAGTACGTCAGTGGACCTGTTTCGTCGCTCCGATGAGGACGACCTGTCCGGATGACGCAGGCCCGCCTTGCGCGGTCTGACGGGTGACGGTCATCGTGCCGTAGTCGCTGGGTGGGACACCTGCCCACAGCATGACGTCCCTGCCTTCGTTGAATGTTCCGATCGGGATCGCGGTTCCGGCCGCATTCTTCAGCCACGCCTGGTAGAACCGCCCGTTGTCGAGCCGCGCCAGCCCGACCGCGTTGAGGTGGATCCGCCAACCACTCGTGGTCTGGGTCAGGGTGGCCGTGCCTGACGCCCCGGGCGCGAGCGGCGTTCCATGCAGTGTGGCCGCGAATTTCGTAGCGCCTGACCCGCTGTTCGAGACCGCGATGGATATCCCCACTGCGAGGCCTACCGCCAACACGATCGCCGCGGCAATGCCGAGCAGCGTGTAGCGCCGCCGGTGCAGTCGAGGCCGGGTGATCGGCGTGACGGGGGCGGTGCCGGAATCCGGCGGGCTTGCGCCGGCTGCGCCGCTGATGAGGTCCACGACGCGCTGCTCCAATGCCGGATCGGGTTCTACCCAGAGCGCCTCGTTGGACAGAATCCCCTGCAATCGCTGAGCTTGTGCCATGTCGTCCGAACTCAGCGGCGCATCGCCGACGCCTGCGAGGTAGGCGATCCGGTCGTCCTGGCTCATCGCGGCTCGCCCTCCTTTCGGCCGGACGTGGTCACGCCGGCGATGGTGTCAGTACCGCGCAGGTGCGCCAGCAGGTTGACGAGTCGGCGATGGGCCCGAAACGTACGTGACTTCACGGTACCGAGCGGAATTTTCAGCCGTTCGGAAATCTCGGCATGACTCATCCCGGCGAAGTGCTGCAGACGAACGACTTCCCGGTCCTCCGCCGGCAGCGAGTCGACAGCCCGGCGCACTTCCCAGATCTCGTACAGCTCGTCCAGTGACGGCGGGGGGGTGGCGAGCGCCGTCTCGGCGGACGCGAGGTCGCCGTGCGCCTCATGGCGGCGCGAATTCCGGTAGACGTCGATCGCGGCGCGACGGGCGATCGCTGCCAGCCACGGCCCGAGGGCTCGCGCCGGATCGTAGCTGGGAGCCGCTCGCCAGGCCTGCAGAAAGGTCTGCTGCGTGGCGTCCTCGGCAAGGCTCGCGTCGCCGAGCACCTTGAACGCTACGGAGTACACCAGGCGCCCATAGCTCTGGTAGACAGCCCGGACAGCGTCGGCGTTACCGGCTGCGAATTCCGCAGCCATCTCGGCGTCCCCCATCACCACGGTGGTGACGCTACTCGATGTCACGTGCGAATCACCGACCGCCGCCGATAACCATCCATCCCCTAGATACGCAGCGCCCTGCCCGTTCGGTTCCCCCACCGGAAACGCACGAACCGATCGGGCGTGGCGGCCCGTACCCCTACCGAAATTCCCAACACTCAGGGAGGAAGACATGACCATCAAGACTCTGCGCACCGCGGCCCTGGTCGGTGCGGCCGCCCTCACGGCAGGCGGTGCGAGCGCAACCGCCGCGGCGACGATGTCCACGACGTCACAGGATCAGGCCCACTTTGCATTGGTGCGCTCGACGGCGTCGGTGAACGCGGGCTGCCTCGTGAACGCCACGGCCCGCGTGAAGATCAAAAACCACGGCCCGGTCGAGGTGATGACCATCGATGCGTCCGGACTCCCGAGGAACACCGAGTTCGACGTGTTCGTGAACCAGCTGCCGAACGCCCCGTTCGGACTCTCCTGGTACCAGGGCGACCTGGAGAGCAACTCCGACGGCAACGCACACGGAGTGTTCGTCGGGCGATTCAGCATCGAGACCTTCACCGTCGCACCCGGTACCGGTCCTGCGCCGGTCGTCCACGATCAGCCGATCAAGGATGCGGACTCGAATCCCGCGACCGCGCCGGTGCACCAGTATCACATCGGGGTTTGGTTCAACTCGCCCGTCGATGCCGCGGCTGCAGGCTGCGCCAACGTCGTCACCCCGTTCAACGGCGACCACAACGCCGGACCCCAGGCACTGAGCACTCGCCAGTTCCCCGACCTGAACGGCCCGCTGGCGCAGATCAAGCCCTAACGCCTGAATCGAGCCCGCCAGCGACCCATGACCTCGCGCCCGGTGCTGCCGCCCGAGCGGCACCTGGCGCGAGTACGTATTTACAGCGGCGTGTCGGTTCGGGTGTGCGCCCTACCGATGACCTCCGTAGGACGCGAGCAATGCGTCAGCCACGACCGCCGCATCGGCATCGGCCTGCTCTGCCGGATACTCCGGCAGCAGGTCGTCCCACACAACCAGCCACGATCCGTACAACTGCGCCTGCCCCTCCGGACGGGCGAAGAACCAGACGTGTAGATGCGCGCCCCCGTCGCCGATGCGGTAGACGTGTGCCCGCGCGATGTGTGGCAACGCCTGCACGTGCCGGGCCAGATGCGTGGTGAGCCGCCCGAGATCGCAGGCCAGCTCATCGGGCAGGTTCTCCAAGTCGTAGTGATCTCGCGGGTGCAGCATGAGCACCAGCGGCACGCCAACTCCGGTTATCCGGGTGAGCCGCCAGTTGTCGTCGAACCAGATCCCGTCGTCCCGGCTCCGGCAGGACTGGCAGTCCGAAGGATCCTCTCCGAGCCGTGCGGGTTCAGGCATCACCGGCGTGCGCAGTGGCGTGACCCGCAAGCCGTCTTGCTCGAACGGACTGATGTCCCATCCCGTCATGCGAGAGAGCGGGAGCCGACGCTCACCGTCGGCCGCCGCGAGCGCGTGCTCGTAAAACAGCTCAGGACTCAAAGCCACAACCGAACGTTAGGCCATGCCTCAGGTGTCGACGCCGCGGCCGGGCATCGACGTGATCAGGAATCGAGAAGCGCCGCGCATATGGCCGGCTGGCACCCCTTTGCGAAACCCCCGCGGCCGCGCGACCTGGACCACCGGGCGCTGACCGACGGGATGTGCCGGATGATCCTCCTGGTGACCGGCATGCCAGAGCCCGTGTCCATGACGGACACGGGCTCCAGCTCGGATCGGTTGCCTGCCTTCTAGCTCCCGATCAGGCGGGGAGGTTCTGCGGACCGACGGTCAGCCCGCTCCGGTCGAGCTCCGGGCCGGTGTTGCCGGTGTAGGTGAAGCTCCCGGTCACGTGCATCGGGTAGCCGGAGTACAGACGCCCGTCGTTGCCGGTGAAGGTGAAGTTGCCGTCCACCTGCGACGCACCGTTGTAGTGGGTCCAGTTCCCGAAGGACGTGGTGCCGGGGCCGCCGCCCGTGTAGATCCCGGTCGAGTTCTGCACGGTCGGGTCGCGGGCGAAGTGGCTGGCGTAGTTGGACAGCCCGAGGAAGCTGCCGGGACCGCTGACGGTCACGTTGCCGTCTACGGTGCCGGCGGACAGGAACACCTTGCCCTCGATGGTGACGTTGCCGGTGATGTGGGCCCATTGAAGCCAGATCGGGCTTCCGTCGGGGCGGGCAGCGTCGGCGGTCACGTCGACGTTCTTGTTGATCGTGGTGCCGGACACGGCGTCCGCCTGATCCTGGGTGGTGATGCGGACGCCGCACTGTGTGTCGGTGGCCTGCTGGGTCTTGGTGCCGTCCCGGTGGTAGGCGATCTGCGCACCCTTCCAGGTGAACTTGGTCCGGGTGTTCGCGCGTGGTGGGCGCGGTCGCCCCGGCCTCCCCCGATCCGATCCCGATCCTCCGGCTGCCCGGGTACGAGCACCGGATGCGTGACTGCCGGCACCAGGCCACCCATGAGGTCCACCGGCGGCTCGAACGCAGGCGGCCCGCGCAATACGGCGTCCTTCGAGGAAAAGCTGAAGCCTGCCTGCGGTCCTGCATCCTGACCGGCGGAAGCAAGGTCCGCTGGGGCTGCCGCCCTCTAACGCTGCGTGCGATCTCGTCTAAGGAGGCCGACGCGAGTCCGGACTGTCGGTGATGCCGGTCGCAGGAGCGGGTGCCGAATCCGTTTCAGCTGCTGGATGCGGCTACCTGCTCGAAGACGTAATAGGCGGCCACCACGAATTGGATCGCGAGCGCGGCTCCGGGTGAGAGAAACGAAATCCCGATCGTCGCCGCGTAGACGAGAGTGCCCACGGCGAAGCGCACGATCGCTTGCCGTTCGGCCGTCGGAGTCAGCGGGCGAGCGATGAGGCGGCCGCCGCGAACAGCGTGGATCCAGATCAGGCTGAACGCGATCGCGGCAAACGTGAGGTTCGCGCTGTATACGGCTTCCGCGACGGCGGCGTCCGTTCCGCCGTGCCCGAGGTAGCGCGCGATCAGGTTCGTGGGGAAAGGCAAGAGAGCTGTCCAAAAGAGCAGCAACAGATTCAGGAATAACAGGCCTCGGTCGGAGCGCACGATCGACTTGAACATCGAGTGATGGTTCACCCACATGATGCCGATGATCGCGAAGCTGGCGAGATAGCCAGCGAATTGCGGCCATTCGTCCACCAGGGCACGCCATAGCCCGCCGTGCACGTCCGGCACCTGCAGCGTCAGGACGAGCAGCGTAATCGCGATCGCGAACACGCCGTCACTGAATGCCTCGATTCGGCTGGTCTCTTCGCGGTCCTCGGATGCCACGGGTGCGAGCCTGCCATCGAAGTCGTCGTACGGGTGCTAGGACGGCGCGACCTCGCCGTTGGGAGAGCATCGGCCGGGGACGACGCTGGACCCGCGCGGGGGTGACTGGCACGGAGTCGTGCTAACCGACATTTGCGGCGCTCCATCGACGGTCCGTCTGTGGAGCGGTGCCGCTGTACTTGACCACGGTCAGGAGTGGAAGAACCCCGTGACCCGGAACAGCCAGTCTGCGGAGCCATCCGGTGACACATCAGGCGGTATCGGGAAATCGCACGTCACAATCGGTTGGTTGGCATGCTCGAGCGCAGTGCCGTACGAACCGAAGACAATCGTTTCCCCGGTCTGGGTATTGACGGCCTGGAAAAGCCGCCCGACGCCCATCTTTCCGGTGAGCGCGCTGAACCCAGTTGGCCCTGGTCCGGGCGGGTCGATGACAGTGGCCGGCACCCCGTCGCAGGTCCCGACGAGAACCAGCGTCCACTGTGGACTCTTCCCCGGCGTAGCCGCTGCCGTCGTCGCGAAGAGAATGCCGGTAGCAACACTCAATGCGGCGGCAAGCAGCACTCGAAAGATTCTCATGGCGCCCCCCAACGGCTGCTCCACACGATGCCGTTGCCAAAGCGTAGGGCTGCCCCACCAGCCACGCCAGGGTTTACGACACGGGGACGGCACAGCTGTCAGAGCGCGTCCTGCCTCGTCCCAAGGTCGCACTGGCCGATCAACTGTCCGAATCGACGGCAGTCGGACGGTGTAGGCGACGTGCCTCCAGGGCGCGGCGCTAGTCCACTCTGCCCGCCCGCTGTTTCGTGCTCGATCTATCAGAGCAGTCGACGCCGGGATCCTTCTTCAAGGCATCAGCACCGCCACGCACACGACGCAAGCGTCACTGAAACGCACGCACATGGCTC
>JBKPQY010000030.1:0-10641 GCA_046734315.1 Actinomycetota bacterium
GGCCAGCGCCAGGCACAGCGCCGTCGTCCGCGCGGTCCGGGTGGTCATGACCCGCGGCGGAGCACGTCCAGCGCGTGCTGCAGGTCGGCCGGGTACGGCGATACGTACGACACTCGCAGCCCGGTCCCGGGATGCGCGAACGACAGCTCGCGCGCGTGCAGCCATTGCCGGGTCAGTCCCAGCCGCTTGGCAAGCACCGGGTCGGCGCCGTAGGTCAGGTCGCCGACACAGGGATGGCGGATGGCGGCCATGTGCACGCGGATCTGGTGAGTACGGCCCGTCTCCAGCCTGATATCGAGCAACGACGCCGCCCGGAACGCTTCGATCGTGTCGTAGTGCGTGATGCTGGGCCGGCCGCCCGCCACCACCGCGAATTTGTAGTCCGACGACGGGTGCCGGTCAATCGCCGCCTCGACGGTGCCACGACTCGGGTCGGGATGTCCCTGCACCAGCGCGCTGTAGCGTTTGTCGACGGTGCGCGCCTTGAATGCCCGCTTCAGCGCCGAGTAGGCGCGCTCGCTCTTAGCCAGCACCATGACGCCCGTGGTGCCGGCGTCCAGGCGATGCACGACGCCCTGCCGCTCGGCTGCGCCGGAGGTGGCGATTCGGTAGCCGCTGGCAGTCAGGCCGGCGAGCACCGTTGGGCCCGTCCAGCCCGGGCTCGGATGCACCGCGACGCCGATGGGTTTGTCGACGACGACGATGTCGTCGTCGTCGTGCAAGACGGTCAGCCCGGCAACCGGCGCGGGCGGGGCCGGCGCCGCCGGCTCCGGGAGCGTGACCTCGAGCAGCGCGCCGCCCTGCACCCGCTCGGACCGTTGTGGAGCGCTGCCGTCGACCAGCACCGCGCCGTCGTCGATCAGCCGTGCGGCTACGGTCCGGGACAGCCCGAACAGCCGGGAGAGCGCCGCGTCCAGACGCATGCCGGCAAGGCCGTCCGGTACCGGCAGCAGGCGGGGCGCCGTCATCGAGAGCGAGCGCCGTCCAGGTCCACGCCGCGCAACGCGAGGATCGCAGCGAGCACCGCCCCACACGTGATGGCCGAATCGGCCAGGTTGAAGATCGCGAAGCGCGATCCGTCGTCCGAGAACAGGCTGATCCAGTCGACGACGTGTCCTCGCCCGACGCCCGGCGCGCGAAACAGCCGGTCGACGATGTTGCCCAGTGCGCCGCCGAGGATCAGCCCGAGCGCGACGGCCCAGCCGATCGAGCGCATGCGCCGGGCCGTGCGCAAGATGACGAGCACGACTGCGAGCGCAATGACGGTCAGCACAACCGTGGCGCCGGTGCCCATGCTGAACGCCGCTCCTGAGTTGCGCGTCTCGACAAGGTAGATCGCGCCGCCCAGCAGCCGCACCGGGGGATGGTCCTCAAGCTTCGCGACGACGCTGGCCTTACTGACGATGTCGAGGACGAGCACCGCTGCGGCAACTAGGGCGAAAAGGCCGACCCGGCGCGGCTTGACGGGCGTGCCCTCCCCCGTAACGGTGCGGGCGTCGGCGCGACTCACGCCACCATTGTCGCCGATCAGCGCCGCTCCTCGCGCTGCTTGCACGCCACATCGAGAGTGGCCATCGGGAACGCCTTCAGCCGGGCCTTCGGGATGGGATTGCCGCAGCTTTCGCAGTAGCCGTAGGTGCCGGCGTCGATTCGCTCGACCGCACGCTGCATCTGGGTGAGCAGGTCAAGGCGGTTCGCGGCAATGGACAGTTCCTGCTCGCGCTCGAACGTCTTGCTCCCCGCGTCGGCCTGGTCATCGCCGGCGCCGTCGCTGTTGTCACGCTGGAGGTCGTCCAGGTCCCGAAGCGACCGGTCGTACTCCCCCTGCAGCTCATCCAGTTCGGCGACCAGTTGCGCGCGGACAGCGGCTAGTTCGGAGCGTGTCCAGTCCGAACCGCGCGGAACCGCGATCCGCGACCGGGCGGTGGCCCGCGCGGCAGCCGGCGTCTGAGCGGCCGGTGCCTTCTTGGCCGGGGCCTTCTTGGCCGGGGCCTTCGTGGCCGGGGCCTTCGTGGCCGGGGCCTTCGTGGCCGGGGCCTTCGTGGCCGGGGCCTTCGTGGCAGCAGCTTTCTTGGCAGGAGCCTTTGGCGGTGGCGCAGCCTTCCGGACCGCCGCCTTCTTCGCCGTGGTCCTGGCGGCGGTCTTCGTGGCCGCGGCCTTCCTGGCGGGCGCCGCCTTCTTCGCGGAAGCTGCCTTTCTGGCGGGGGCTGCCTTCTTCGCGGAAGCCGCCTTTCTGGCGGGGGCCGCCTTGCTGGCCGGACTCTTCTTGGCCGTCGCAGCGCTCTTGGCGGGCGCCGCCTTCTTCGCCTGAGCGGCCTTCCTCGCCGGGGTGGCCTTCTTGGCAGGGGCCGCCTTCTTGGCCGTCGCAGCCCTCTTAGCGGGCGCCGCCTTCTTGGCCGTCGCAGCCCTCTTAGCGGGCGCCGCCTTCTTCGCCGGGCTGGCCTTCTTGGCGGGGGCCCTCTTGGCTGACTTGACCGGCGCTTTCGTCGCGGTGGCGGCGCCGGCGCGGCCGCGCGCCGTCGGTCCGGCCGACGACGTGCTTCGCGCGGAACCGACGCGACGCAGTGAGCGGCCGATCCGGCCGAGTCCGGGCATGGGTACCCCTCTCTCACCACAATGGCGGGTCCGGAGAACCGCACCCGCAAAGGCCGCCCAGGATACGAGCGCACGGCCAGCCACCGCCACTGCTGGCGCCGGTCATGATCCGCGCAGCACAACCAGACGCGCACGCAGCGTGTCCGGTTCGCCGGCAACGAACAGTACCTTGTCCCGGCTGCGCTGTCCGGCAAGCACGCTGACTGCCGCACGGCGGACGCCGAATGCCGCCGCCACCGCCTCGATCACCGCCCGGTTCGCCCGCCCTTCCACGGCTCGGGCACTCACCGTGACGACAAGTGCCGCTGCGCCATAGCGCCCGCCGACCGAGGTCCGCGATGCACCGGGTCGAACCCGGACCGGAAGCAGCAAGCCACCCGAATCCACGCGACGTCCACCTCCTGTCGCGGCTATCATTGCGGCGCGACGACGAGGACAAGTAGCCGCAGGACCCAGCAGCACAGCGACCCGGGGACGGTGCGAGCCCGGGCGGCATGGCCGCCGGCGAAATCACCTCCGAGCACCGGAAGAACGGGCCTGGACCGGCCCCAGTAGAACCGGAACCCGAACGAAGTGGGCGCCGCCGGCGCCAACGAGGGTGGTACCGCGGCGTGCCGGGCCGATCCGGCAAGTCGTCCCTCGGCCCGGGCACCATGTCGAGGAGTACCCACTCAGGTGAGCGCCTACCAGCCGCTGCCGGCACACGTCGACCTCCGCGCGCTCGACCACGAGGTGATCGAGCGCTGGCACGCCGACAAGGTCTTCCCGCGCAGCCTCGAACAGACTCAGGGCGGTCCACACTGGACGTTCTACGAAGGGCCGCCCACCGCCAACGGCATGCCCGGCACGCACCACATCGAGGCGCGGGTTTTCAAGGACGTGTTTCCCCGGTTCAAGACGATGAAGGGCTTCCACGTCCCGCGCATGGCCGGCTGGGACTGTCACGGCCTGCCCGTCGAGCTCGCGGTCGAGAAGGAGCTGGGCTTCACCGGCAAGCCCGACATCGAGGCCTACGGCATCGCGGAGTTCAACGCCCAGTGCCGCGAATCGGTGCAGCGTCACGTCGACGCGTTCGCGGAGCTGACGGTCCGGATGGGTTACTGGGTCGACTTCGACGGCGCCTACTGGACGATGAAAACGGACTACATCGAGTCGGTGTGGTGGGCGCTCAAGCAGATCTTCGACAAGGGGCTGCTCGTCGAGGACTTCCGGGTGGCGCCCTACTGCACGCGATGCGGGACGGGCCTGTCCGACCACGAGCTGGCGCAGGGCTACGACACGGTGGTTGACCCGTCGGTGTACGTGCGGCTGCCGCTGACGTCCGGGCCGTACGCCGGTCGCGCGTCCATGCTGGTGTGGACGACGACACCGTGGACCCTGCCGAGCAACGCGCTCGTCGCCGCGAAAGCCGACGTGACGTACGTGAGCGCCACCGACGGGAACGAGACGCTGATCGTCGCCCGGGAACTGGTCGACCAGGTCCTCGGCTCGGGCTGGACGATCGAGGACACCTTCACCGGCGCCGACATGCTCGGCTGGACCTACCAGCGGCCGTTCGACGTCGTGCCGTGGCCGGGTCGGGGCCACTTCGTCGTCAACGAGGGCTACGTGACCACCGCCGACGGCACCGGCCTCGTGCACGAGGCGACGGTGTTCGGCGCCGACGACTTCAACTCGGTGCGCCGCAACGGCGTCGAACTGGTCAACCCGATAGACCGGCGTGGCCGGTTCGAGACCGATCTCCCACTGATCGGCGGCATGTTCTTCAAGGACGCCGACGACGTAATCGTCGCCGACCTGCAAGCCCGCGGGCTGATGTTCCGGCACGTGCCCTACGAGCACTCCTATCCACATTGCTGGCGCTGCCACACGCCGCTGATGTACTACGCCCTTCCGTCCTGGTACATCCGCACCACGGCGATCAAGGACGCGCTGCTGCGGGAGAACGAGGCCACCACCTGGTACCCGGAGACGATCAAGTACGGCCGTTACGGCGACTGGCTCGAGAACAACATCGACTGGGCGTTGTCGCGGGACCGCTATTGGGGCACGCCGCTGCCGATCTGGCGCAATGACGCCGACCCCAAGCGCGTGGTCTGTGTCGGGTCGCTGACGGAGTTGCGGGAGCTCTCCGGCGTGCAGCTCGACGACCCGCACCGGCCGTTCGTCGACGACGTGACGTTCACCCTGCCCGGCGAGGAGGGCACGTACCGGCGGGTGCCGCAGGTCATCGATGCCTGGTTCGATTCCGGCTCCATGCCCTTTGCCCGGCTGGGCGCACCGTACCGCAACCTCGCCGCGTTCGAGGCGGCCTATCCGGCGGATTTCATCTGCGAGGCGCTGGACCAGACCCGCGGGTGGTTCTACACGCTCATGGCGATCGGCACGCTCGTGTTCGACCGCAGCTCATACCGAAGCGTGCTCTGCCTCGGCCTACTCGTCGGCGAGGACGGCCGCAAGATGAGCAAGCACCTCGGCAACATCCTCGAACCGATCCCGTTGCTGGATCGGCACGGCGCCGATGCGGTGCGCTGGTTCATGGTTGCGAGCGGCTCGCCGTGGTCGACGCGGCGCATCGGGCACAAGGTCCTCGACGAGATCGCCTCCAAGGTGATCAGGACGTACTGGTCGGTGGCGTCGTTCCAGTCGCTCTATGCCCGCGCGAACAACTGGCGCCCGGGCGGGGCGGCCGAAGAGGGCACCCTGCTCGACCGGTGGGCGCTGTCCGAGGCGCACCGGCTCGCGTCCGAGGTCGATGCCGCGCTCGAGGACTTCGACACACAGCGTGCCGGCCGGGCGATCGCCGCCTACATCGACGACCTGTCGAACTGGTACGTCCGTCGCTCACGGCGCCGGTTCTGGGACGGCGACCCCGCCGCGCTTTCCACCTTGCACGAGTGCCTGCGCCTGCTCACGCTGCTGATGGCACCGTTCACGCCGTTCGTCACGGACAAGGTGTGGTCGGCGCTGTTCGCGGACGAAATCGGGGTGGACTCCGTACACCTCGAGTCCTGGCCGGTGGCGGACCCGGACCGGGTGGACGCCGTACTCGGCACGCAGATGGCGCAGGTGCGCCGGCTCGTCGAGATCGGCCGCGCGGCCCGCGCCGAGGCGAAGGTGAAGACCCGCCAGCCCTTGGCACGCGCACTCATCTCCGCGCCGGGCTGGACCGACCTGCCCGAGGCGCTGCGGCGTGAGGTCGCCGACGAGCTCAACGTCGAAGAGCTGTCGACGCTGGCCGGCACCGGCGAACTGGTGCAGCTCAGCGTCAAGCCGAACTACCGCGCGCTCGGCAAGCGGTTCGGCAAGCGCACCCAGGTCGTGGCGTCCGCGATCACGCACGCTGATCCCGCCACACTCGTTGCGGCGCTGCGCGCCGGCCGGGCGCGAGTGAGCGTCGACGGCGCTGACGTCGAGGTCGAGCCGGACGACGTGGCCGTGACCGAGACGCCGCGATCGGGATGGGCGGTGGCGAGCGGCGGCGCCGAGACGGTGGCCCTGGACCTCGAGCTCACCCATGAACTGCGGCTGGCCGGTCTCGCCCGCGACGTGGTACGTGTCATTCAGGAGGCACGCAAGAGCGCCGGGCTGGACGTGACCGACCGGATCGACCTGTGGTGGCGGGTCGGAGGTTCACCCGAGCCGGCCGAGGCACTGCGCGCGCACGCCGCGCAGGTCGCGGATGAGGTGCTCGCCGTGGCACTGCACGAGGGCGCACCGGCGGACACGCAGGGCACCTACACCATCGGCGACGACGATCTCGGACTCCACGTGTGGCTCAGGAGAGTTTGACGAATCCCCGGCTGGGTGGGATCAAGTCTCCGGCTGGCACAACGAGCAGGGGATGAAGCCGTCCTCGTTGGCTTGGCTTCGCGGTATGGCTTCCGCGCCATGGCCGTCGATGATTTCGCACGTGCGCCGGTGGTAGCGCGGCCGGCCGTCGATCACCCACACGTCAGGATCATCGGTGGCTGACGGCTGTGCCGAGTCTGGCGCGCCGGCGGTGCGTAACGCGGCCTGGTGCCGGTGGATCAGCACCCCTGCGACGACGCTGGCCGCCACCGACGCGGCGAGCCACGGCGTGCTCGACAGCAGCAGGCCGACACACAGGCACGCCAGCGCGGCGACAAGCACCAGGGCCACAAGCACGGTGCGCCCGTTTCCGGGTCGCCCGCGATCAGCTGGCTGCGCGCTGACCCTCCGCGGCCGCCGGCTCGGCGCGTCCACTTGAGTCGAGGTCGCGCAGCTGCGATTCGAGGTAGCTCTTCAGCCGCGTGCGGTACTCGCGCTCGAAGGTGCGCAGCTCCTCGACACGGCGCTCGAGTGCGGACTTTCGCTGGTCGAGTTGCGCCGTGAGCGCGGACACGCGCTGCTCTGCGTCGTGCACTGCCTGCGCCGCCTTGGCCGCACTTTCCCGCTCGATCTGCTCGCCGTGCGCTTTAGCCTCGGCAATCTGCTTGTCCGCCTGCGCCTGCGCGTTGCCCAGAGCGGCATGCGCGTTGGCCTGCGCCTCGCCGAGCAGCCGCTCTGCCTCGGACTTGGACTGGGCGAGGTGCTGGTCGGCTGTCTGCTGGGCAAGGGCCAGCATCTGCACGGCCTGCGCGTGGTGCTCGTCGGTGATCGCGCCACCACCGGGGCGCTGTGCCGCCTGCGCCTGCTGCTGCGCCTGCTGGGCCGCAAGCTGTGCCTGGTGGAGTTGCTGGCGCAATTGCGCCACCTGCTGCTCGGAGTGCCCGAGCTGTTGCTGTACGTGGGCGAACTGCTGTGCCGTGCCGTCCTTACCCTGCGTCAGCGCCTTCTCCAGCTCGGCGATCCGCGCCTGTAACCGGCTGTTCTCCTCGCGCGCGGCCCCGACCTCGGCCATGCTGACGCCGCCGTTCGAGCCGGCGCCACCAGGCCGCGCCCGCAGGTCGTTGTTCTCCTCAATGAGGCGAGCCAACTCGACCTCGACGATGTCGAGGAACGCGTCGACCTCCTCCTCGTCATAGCCACGCTTGCCAATCGGAGGCTTCTTGAAGGCCACGTTGTGGACTTCGGCGGGCGTGAGTGGCATGCGGGTCACCTCGTGATCTACGACGAAGCCGGGCGGCTCCGACACTATTGCTCGTTGCGGATGATGCAGGTGGTGCGGTGCGGTCGCAACCCGCTGCGCTCATGGTCAGGCGAGCCTGAGGGCTACGTACCGCAGAATCAGGATAGCGATGAGCAGAATCCAGACACTCAGGTCCAGACTTACAGGGCCGATCCTCAGCGGCGGAATCAGGCGTCTGAAGAGCTTCACCGGTGGATCGGTGCTGCTGTACACAACCTCCAAGCCGACCGCGGCCACCCCGGCCGGCCGCCACGATCGTGCGAACTGGCGGGTGACCTCGACGACGACCCGCGCGACGATCAACAGGAAATAGATGTAGAGCACGAGAGCGACGACACTCCAGAACAGCGTCATCGGATCGCTCTCCGCTCGTATCGGCGTGCCACACCTGCACGTGCCGGAACCTGCCAGTCTCCATGGTGCCAGTACGAGCAGGCACGCTAACACTCGGCGCTGGACCCGCGATACCGGCGACGGGCCGGTAGCTCAGGATTGGTTGAAGAAGCCCCCTTCGGCGATGCGGGCTTTGTCCTGCGCTGTGACGGTTACATTGTGCGGGCTGAGCAGGAACACCTTGGCGGTGACTCGCTCCAGCCGCCCGTGCAGGCCGAACGTCAGGCCGGCTGCGAAGTCGACCAGCCGCTTCGCGTCGGCGTCTTCCATCTCGGACAAGTTCATGATCACCGGGGTACCGGTGCGGAAATGCTCGCCGATCGTGCGCGCCTCGTTGTAGTTGCGCGGGTGCAGCGTGGTGATCCGGTACGGCGGGTACTCCGGGTCGTTGTAGTCGGCTGCGTACCCATCGTCGTCCGGCTGGTAGTCGCGAGACACCAGATGGGCGCCGTCGCCGCCACGCGAGTAGCGGGTTTCGGCGTACTCGGCGTGGCCGTTGCCGCGGTCGTAAGACGCGTCGGCGAGGGCGTCGTCGTCTGCCTCGACAAGGCCTAAGTAGACGCCCATCTTGCGCATCGCTCCGGGCATGTCGTCCTCCGATACAAGTGTCTCTGCGCGACGCTAGCCGAAGTTTGCCGTCCGGCGGCCGAGCAACGCCGATCCGACCCGCACGTGTGTCGCGCCGTGCCGCACGGCCGCTTCCAGGTCCTCACTCATCCCGGCCGAGATGGCGCGCGCCTCGGGATGCTCGTTCTGCAGCCTGGCTGAGATGACGGCCAGCCGCTCGAATGCCGAATCCGGGTCTGCGCCCAAGGGCGCAACCGCCATGACGCCGATCAACGTCAGCCCCTCCAGCCCCGCGACGTGGTCGGCGAGCTCGCCGAGCCGGCGGGGCACCACGCCGCCGCGAGCCGGGTCCTCGTCGAGGCTGACCTGCGCGAACACACGCAGCTGTCGCTCTGCTTGCTGCGCGCCGGCCGCAAGCGCCGACGCGACCGTGACGCGGTCGACGGAGTGGACGGCGTAGGCGTAGCGGGCCACCGACCGGCACTTGTTCGTCTGCAGCCGGCCGACGAAGTGCCAGCGCAGCGGTGGCAGCTCCCAGCGCGACGCCTCCAGTTCGGCGATCTTGGCACGTGCGTCCTGGTCGCGGTTCTCCCCGATGTCGGTAAGCCCGATGCTCGCCAGGCCGGCGATGTCGATCGCCGGAAAGGTCTTGGTGACGGCCACGATCGTCACGTCGTGCGGATCGCGGCCCACGCCGGCACACGCGTCCGCGAGCCGCGCACGGACCGCTCCTAGGCGGGCGACCAACTCGGCCCGCCGTTCGGGGTCAAGCGGTGCGCTCACCGGTCCGTCAACGCTCACACGGAGCATCTGCGCGCGAGCCGCTCGCTGCGAGCCGCGGCGGCGCGGCACGGCCAGTGCGATGCACGGCTGCTCACGACTTGAGGAAGTCCGGGACGTCGAGCTCGTCGTCGAGATTCACGGGTGTGCGCCGGATTCCCGACGACGGCAGCCGCCATCGCGGCGGGGACTCGCGTGGGGGCGCGCCATCCGGCTGAGCCTCGTCGCGGCGCACCTCGACCTTCTTGTACGGCAGTTGCCCGCTGTCGAAACCGGCGGCGATCACCGTTACCTTCACCTCGTCGCCCAGGGTGTCGTCGATGACCGCGCCGAAGATGATGTTCGCTTCGGGGTGGGCCGCCTCGGCGACGAGCGATGCCGCCTCGTGGATCTCGAAGAGGCCGAGGTCCGAGCCGCCGTATATCGACAGCAGCACGCCGTGTGCGCCCTCCATACTGGCCTCGAGCAAGGGGCTCGCGATTGCGACCTCGGCAGCGCTGCGCGCGCGTCCGTCACCGCGCGCGGAACCGATGCCCATCAGCGCCGAGCCGGCACCGCTCATCACACTCTTGACGTCGGCGAAGTCGAGGTTGATCAGGCCGGGCGTGGTGATCAGGTCGGTGATGCCCTGGACACCGGAGAGCAGCACCTGGTCGGCGCTGCGGAACGCGTCCATCACGCTGACGTTGTGATCGGAGATCTGCAGTAGCCGGTCGTTCGGGATGACGATCAGCGTGTCGCACTCGGAACGCAGCGTCTCGATTCCCTCCTCGGCCTGCGCGGCGCGGCGCTTCCCCTCGAAGGAGAACGGACGGGTGACGACACCGATCGTAAGCGCGCCGAGCTTTCGCGCGATGCTCGCGATGACCGGAGCCCCACCGGTGCCCGTGCCGCCTCCTTCCCCGGCAGTGACGAACACCATGTCGGCGCCCTTGATCACCTCCTCGATCTCGTCCTTATGGTCCTCGGCGGCCTTGCGGCCCACCTCGGGGTTTGCGCCCGCGCCCAGGCCACGCGTGAGCTCGCGGCCCACGTCGAGCTTGACGTCGGCGTCGCTCATCAGCAGCGCCTGTGCGTCGGTGTTCACCGCAATGAACTCGACACCCTTGAGGCCGACTTCGATCATCCGGTTCACGGCGTTGACGCCGCCGCCGCCGACACCGACGACCTTGATGACCGCGAGATAGTTGTGCGGTGGTGTCATGAGCCACCTC
>JBKPQY010000031.1:0-6122 GCA_046734315.1 Actinomycetota bacterium
TGCCGGCGATCGGGGTGCTCGGACAGCCACTCCGTCACCAACCGTGGGACGTACGCCGACAGCGGGCGCGCGGCCCGATCCGCATCGCCGACGACGCGGGTCACTGGCTCGTCGCCGCCAGCCGCTCGTCGGCGAGATCCAAGGCGGCCCGAGCGCTGAGCCGGTTGCCGGTCACTGCCGCCAGGTAGTCGGCGCGCGCCAGCGCGACCGTATGCAAGGTCTCGGTCGCGGTCACCGTCGCGGTACGCGGCACGTCGCGCAGGAGGGCGATCTCGCCGAAGCAGTCGCCCCGCTGCAGGTAACGCACCGATCTTCCGCGCACGGTGACGTGCGCGCGTCCATCGATGATGACATGGAAGCGATCACCGTGGTCGCCTTCCCGCATCACCGCCTCGCCGGGCCGGTACTCGCGGCGTTCCAAGACGGTGGCCAACTGGTCGACGGTCGCCACTGGCAGCGGCGCGAACGTCGGCAGGCCGCGCAGCAACGCGATCTCAGGCACCGGCACCGGAGTAGTCCGGTCGATCTGCACGAAGCGCGGCACGTATACCATCGCAAGAAGCGCCAGCGCACCACCGATCGCGACCAACGCACCACGGGGGCCCAGCCAGTGCGAGATCGCCGGCGCTGCCAGCGAGCCGGCACTCACGCCGGCGAATACCACGAGCTCGAACGCGCCCATCGCCGGCGCTGCGTTCCGGCTGCCGAGCAGGCGCGGCATCAAGGTGAACGCGCTCGCGTCCTCGACCGCGTTGCCGGCTCCGACGACGACCAGCGCCAGGTAAGCAGCGGCCGGGGTCGAGATCACGCCGAGCGCCACGAGCGGCAGACCCCACAACGCCACGCCCAACACGAAGCACCGCCCCAGACGGGTCAGGTGCGCCAGCCTGGCGGCCAGCGCGGCACCGATGAGCCCGCCAGCACCGATCGCGGCGTTCAGCCAGCCTACGGCGCCGTTCCCCAGCGACAGCACGTCCAGCGCGACAACGACGAGAAGGACGAGCAAGGCTCCGCGCACGAACGCCTGCGCGAAGCCGAGTACGACGTATCCTGCGGGCCGGGCGATCCGTACCAGGGATGCCACGCCCGCGGCGATGTCGCGCAGCGGCCCTCGCGATCTCGTCTTGCCGGCGCCTCGTGTCTGCGCGGGCATCCGCAGCCGCCACAACGCGAAGACCGCGCCCGCGAGGAACGCGGCGGCGACAGCGAGCGCTGCCCCCACGCCGGCGACGGCGAGCACCACCCCGGCCAGGGCCGGCCCCAAAAGCGCGGCGCAGTTCTCCGACATCGTCGCGGCGACGTTCGCCGCGGTCAGCTCCGCGGGTGTACGCGCGAGCCACGGCAGCGCGCTGGCCTGCGCCGGCCGGAAGGTCGCGGTCATCGACGCGGAAATCGACGCGAGCGTGAGGACGACCGCCGGTGACGCGTGAAGCGCGGCCGCAGCACCAGCCAGCGCGACGAGCGCCGCCCGGGACCCCGTCGTGACGCGCAGCAGCCGGTCCACAGGCACCCGGTCGGTCAGGCCCAGCAGCACCGGCGTGATGATGGCCCCGGGCGCCGCCCGTGCCACGCCGTAGATCGCGGCAAGCGTCGCGCCGCCTTCATCGAAGGCATAGACGAACAGCGCAATCGTGGACGCGAAGTAGCCGACCAGGGACAGCCCCCAGCCCAGCTCCAGCCGTCGCACGTCCGGGAGCCGCAGCACGTCACGCAGCGCGCCCCACTGATCAGCTCCCGCGCTCGACCAGCGGGCGCGTCGCAGCCGCTTCGTGGCGGCCGCACGGACGCTCACGGCCAGGCCTCCTCCGCAGCGCCACCCCGACCGGACCTCATCTCGCAATCCCTCGGTCCTGCCGTCGAGGATCGCACCTGCGTTGCGCCGACACCAGGCGTCACCCGGCGTCTTCGAACCGATCATGACGAGGACACATGCCACGATCCGCCCGCCGATCAGCCACCTGGATATCGACCAGGCGCAGCCCGAGGACTTCGCAGCGACGCAGCCCGCCGAACGGCATCGCCGCAACCATCGCCCGGTCCCGCTGCGTGCGCAGCGCCGCCACCAGCCGATCCCCCTCAGCCGGCGACAACATCGTCGCCAACGTGCGTGGCACCCGCACCAGCGGCGCCAACCGCGACTTACGCGTGCCACCCTCGCGGCGAGTCGACAGACCTCGCGGCACCGGATTCCGGCTCACCCCGCGTCGCCACGCGCAATTGCGTAGGCATAGAACCGACACTGACGACAGCCGCCGAGCGATCATGCGCGCCGACAGACCCGACTCGCGATCACTCAACCGGACCACGGTCCGGTCGCCGCGCTGCTGCACGAGGAACCCGAACACGTCAGCCGACGTGACCTCACGCGGATCCTCACCGACGACGGCGAGGAACGTTTTTAGGTCGAACGCCAGCGCCCGCAGCGTGTTCGGCCGAGCCCGGTCCGCCGCGAACTCCAGATACCGATCCACGAGTGGATCACCAAGCCGATACCGCACCTCGCCCGACGCAGTTGTCGAGCGCACCAATGAAGGGAAACCAGTCATGACCGCACGCTGGCAGCGATCCGGCTCCCCGCGCGGTATGACACGAAGATCACCCCTGTAATAGGCGATCTAGTGCACCCTCCGCTCGCTGTGCAACCGCGGCTGGGTGGCGTGCGGGCCGTGCCCGCAGCGCTGATCAAGAGCGCGCTCGGCTGTCGGCTACACCTGGGTCCACATGGAAACGATCTTCTCGCTGGAGGTGGACGGGTGGCAGTCGCTTGATCCTGTATGGATCCTCTGCCGGGTGTCGAGATCGAGATCGTCGTCGATTCGGTGGCTTTGGGCGTTCGGCGATGGCGCGACGGAGGTCAGCGACGGCGGCCCGGCCGTCCCGTAAGGAAGATGAGTGCCACACGCTCGAGGTCGGACTGGTTGGGGCACGTCTGCATCCAGACCGGTGACGGCATAACCGTCGCCGCTCGGCCGACGTGGCGGGCCTTCGGTGTCGTCGGTGGCATCTGGCAGCATGTCGCGGCCACGGTCAGCGGCCGCAATGCGACAACGTGCCTTGAGGTGCGTGAGTACCGAGCGGTGCTCGTGCCGCCGGAGGCCGCGGATTTCCGCGGTGTCCTAGCGGGGCGAGTAGAGCCAGGGGTCCTTGAGGTCGAGAAACTCGGGCTCTCCGACGCTGAGCTTCTGCATTTCGTCCATCTGCGCCTGTAGCTCGGGGGCATTTCCTTCTGCTCTCCGTCGCGTGCCTCGGCCTCCGATGTGAAATAGAGCGCCGTCGTCCACTGCCCGCCCTCATGGCCTACGGAGACGCTGCCGATCACGTCCGGGCGGAATTCGCGCCACTGGTCCTGGCCCTGGCTCATGATTTGCCGCGCGCGTTGATGCCCGATTTCGATCCAACCTGAGCCGACAGGCGCGCGCACCGATGTCGCGCACCTGCCGCAGCGAGCGCACATGTGCCGATGACGGGAAGGTGCCGCCAGGCACATGCTAGTACTGCAGCCGTAGATCGTGATCTTCGATGCTGATGGGTACTGCGACGGGCGTTTCTGCGGGGTCGAGGGCGGCCACCGGGCGAGCATCCGGTGTTTGTGTCGAACAACGAGATCGCCGCGGTGGCCGAGCCACACAGGGTAGATCCTGACCGGTGGTGGACGGCGTACGCCGAGGTGATCGATCGGATCGCGTCGCGGTTCGCGCGCTACGAGCCGCTGCGACACGCGGGCAGGCTGATGCTTGGGATGTTGTGCGGGCTGGAGTGCAAGAACTGCTGGACGATCGCCGAGCATTGCGGTGACCGGACTCCGGACGCGCTGCAATATCTGCTTGCTCGGGCGCGCTGGGACGCCGACGCGGTGCGTGATGACCTGCGCGGCTACGTTATCGACGCGTTCGCCGAGCCCGACGCGGTGCTCGTGGTGGATGAGACGGGCGATCTGAAGAAGGGCGAGCACTCGGTCGGGGTGCAGCGGCAGTACACCGGCACCGCCGGGCGAGTCGAGAACGCCCAGGTCGCGGTGTATTTGACCTACGCCGCCCGGCGCGGGCACGCGCTGATCGACCGTGCCTTGTATCTGCCGCGTTCCTGGACCGAGGACGCCGAGCGTTGCCAGCAGGCCGGAGTTCCGGACAGCGTCGGGTTCGCGACCAAGCCAACGCTCGCCACGACGATGATCACCCGTGCCGTCGACGCGGGCGTGCCGGCGGCCTGGGTGGCCGGGGACGAGGTCTACGGCGCCGACCCGACCCTGCGCCGCATGGTCCGCGCGCACGGCCTGGGTTACGTGCTGCAGGTCGCGGCGAACCGGCGGGTGCCCACCCACGCCGGGCCGGTACGAGTCGACGAACTCGCCGCGACGGTGCCCGACTCGGCGTGGCAGCACTACTCCTGCGGCCCCGGCAGCAAGGGCCCGCGCTACTACGCCTGGACGTGGATTGCCCTGCTGCCCGAGGACGAGGACGACCACGGCGAGCACCATCTGCTCATCCGCCGCAACGACGCCACCGGCGAGCTGGCCTACCTGCGCGGCTACACACCACACCACGTGCCGCTATCCACCCCCGTGCAAGTAGCCGGGCAACGCTGGCGCATCGAGGAAAGCTTCCAAACCGCCAAGGGCCTCACCGGCCTAAACCAGCACCAAGTCCGACGCTGGGTCTCCTGGCACCGCTGGACCACCCTCGCGATGCTCGCCCACGCATTCCTGGCCGTCGCCACCGCCATCGAACGCGACCACACGCCGGCGCCGACCGGGCTGATCGAGTTGACCGTCAACGAATTCCGACGACTGTTCGATGCCCTGCTGCTCGCCGCGAAACACAGCATTGACACCCTGCTCGCCTGGTCACGATGGCGCCGACGACACCAAGCGCGAGCCCGCCAATGCCACTACCGCCGACACCTCGCGCTTCAATGATCACGAACTACGGCTGCAGTACTAGTGCCGCAGGAAACCGCGTGTTCCCGCGAGCCCGTCCGATGCTTGGCGCGATGAACTGGCCCCAACGAGCCGGGTCGGACACGGTTGGAGACCGATTTTGATCGACAACGTCATCTACGCCGTTCCCGACTTGCAGCAGGCGCGCGCCTTGCCGGCATCATGCGGGCCCAGGACGAACGCACGCTCATGCCCCCCGATGAGCGGATGTGGCGCGTGGACTAGGCTCCGTGTTACTGAGGGTATTTCGCACGCTGGCATCGAACGCCAGCCTCGCCCCTAGCGATCGACGACTGGCCGAAACAGGCCTGATCGGCGCCCACCATGAGCATTCTCGATAATCTTCGGCACAGCGCAGCTTGGCCGCTTCGGCGACTGGGACTAGAGCCGGGGCGTGCGCTGGCCAACGCTCAGCCTTCGCCCGCGGAGGGGCAGGCCAGCCGGGCCGAGCAACTGGCCTACATCCGAGCGGCTCACCCAGCGCTCACCGGCGAACGCCCCTGAGCCGGTAGCTCGGTCGGGCCGCCGCGAAGAACATCCGATGGCTGCCGCTGCGAGCGCGGTGATGCCGAGATCAGCCTGTGTCGGCTGATGGTTGACTGCGAGCGAGGCGCGTTGCCCCGGCCGTCGAGACGACTTCGGAGCTCGCCGAGGGCGTCGGTGGACCGGGTGTGCGGGGTCAGGTCGGTGTGTGCGGTGTGTCGGGGCGGGTGTGGATCGGCGCGCAGCCGGCCATCGCGGTGTGGATCAGGGCGTCGCGGTGGGCGGCGAGTTGTATCGCGGTCAGGGCGCGGACTGGGTGCCATAGTGACCCGAGGGCTGCCGTCGCGCGGGCGGCTGCCGCTGTGCTGTCCGTGGTGGAGCCGGTGATTGCCCGGCGCATGCGGTTGGTGTTGCGGTGCAGCCGTGCGCCGATCTCGGGGTGGTTGAGAACGGCCTTGTCGCTGTCGAGCCATGCGGCCACCTGGCGATGTTCGGTCAGCGTGGTCAGGTAGTCCTCGAGCAGCGCCCGCACCTGATCGGGCCATGTGGGCGCGGGCGGATAGCGTTCGATGAGCGCGTCCAGGTCGTCGAGCAGCGGATCGGCCAGCGCGTGCAGCAGGTCGTTCTTGGTCGGGAAGTGGTAGCTGACCGCGGCCTTGCTCATGCCGGTGGCGGCGGCCAGCTCGGCGACGGTGGTGCCGTC
>JBKPQY010000032.1:0-17253 GCA_046734315.1 Actinomycetota bacterium
GAGCCCGAAGAATCTCCCGCACCGGTGCGAGGTATCTACCAGGCGCCGCGGCCGAGTTGATGAGGGTCCATGTGGAGGCTTTGGGAGGCGGACGAGGACGTCGACGAGACCATCTGGAAGCCGATCGGGTGGTTTGGCGAGCGGATCGGGGCTGCGCCCCATGTTCGAGTGAGCGGTGCTGCGGGCAGGCTTGCGAGCGCGCGGATTGAGCTGTAGGTGAACGCAATGCCGGTGTGTTGTGACGGGTTTACGTAGTGGGGTCTCCAGCTCCGGGCCGGGGGGGCATGGGCCCTTCGGCCCTTCCCGGCGCAGGTGGGCGGGCGCACAGTGAACGTAAGCGTGGAGGCGGCCATGATTTCGCCGTCGGTGCGGTCAGAGCCCTACCTGTCACGGTGGGACGTGAACGCCGAGCAGCGCTGTTGGCCGCTGCAGGCGGGCAGTCATGACGATCGGGCGCGCCGGGGTGCGCGGACGTGGTCATCGAGGGTGACCTCCTGGTCTCCCGGTTGCATGCGAAGTTGGAGCGCATCGGTGGCGTGTGGACGATCGTTGACGATGGGCTGTCGCGCAACGGCACGTTCGTCAACGGCCAGCGGGTGATCGGTCGGGTCCGGCTGCACGACCGAGACGAGATCCGCGTGGGAGTGTCGGTCCTGACCTACTGCGCGCCGGAGGAACCCGACGGCCTGCACACGCTCATCGGCGAACCGCTTCTTACCGCCGCGCGGCTGACGGCGGCCCAGCGTGCGGTGCTTGTCGCGCTGTGCCGGCCCGGTGAAGACGCATCTGCGAATGCTGTTCCACAAGTTCGGTGTCGAGCACCTGCCGCAGAACCAGAAGCGAGCCCGCCTCGCCGAGATGGCGCTGGAGTTCGGTCTGCTGCCACCGCACGAGCCCTGACGACACGCGCCAACAAGGGTGGCAGACATCGCACCTTGGGGGTTCCTCCCGCCCACTGGCTGGGCAATGTTGGACTCGCGGGGTGGGTCTCCCGCCCGAAGCGAGGTTCATCCCGGACGCACCGGGCCCGGTGTTGGGCGCGAGCCGCTGCTCGTGGTCGTCCTCGCGTTTGTCTGCATCGCGGGTGTGGTCTGGCGGTGCGGCGGGATCGACCCAGTTATCCCGCGTCGCGCTCTGCGTGCGGGTGAGCGGACACGACACCTTGGGTGGCTTTCGCCGCGGCGCATGTGGAGCGAGGTTGGACTTGGAGGCAAACGGCGACGGTGTGCGAACGACCCGGGCGCCACGGCCCCCGGGGGGTGATCATCATGACGAAGTTCCGCTTCCGGATGCGACGCATGACCCGCGCCGCCATACCGATAGCAACACTGGCCGCGGTCTCGGCACTGGTTGTCGCGTGCGGCAACTCCAAGCCGCCGCCGACAAGCGCGACGCCGAGCCAGTCCACCACAACCGGCCCGACGCAACGGACGCAGCCGCCGACTCAGACAACGCCGGCGCAGCCCACGCCAGCAGGCACACCGCGGTGTGCCACGTCCGACCTGCAAGTGTGGGTCACCCCTGCCGCGGGCGGTGGCGCGATGGGCACGCAGTACTACCTGATCGAGTTCAAGAACGTCTCCCACCACACCTGCCAGATGCGCGGCTATCCCGGCGTGTCAGCCATTGCCAACCGGTATCAGGTCGGCAACTCGGCGACGTGGGACGGCCCGACCGGGGTCAGCACAGTGACGCTCCAGCCCGGAGCGACCGTCCACAGCGTGCTGGGCATTCACAACGCCGACAACTACCCGGCGGAGCTGTGCGGCAAGGTCACCGCCACGGCGCTGAAGGTCTACCCACCGAACGAGACCACTCCGGTCCATTTCGCGTACCGGTTCAGCGCTTGCTCGGCGACGGGAACGCACCAGCTGCTGGTGTGGCCGGTCCAGGCCGGGTCGGGCAACCCCGCGTCGAGCACGCGATCGGTGGTCACCGGTCCGGTGTGGCCTATCGAGCCGCGGACGATCCCAGCCGTTGCCAGCCGGGGCACGGCCGTGCTGAGACAGCTCCGTACCGGTGAGCATGGCTCATTCGAGCGACTCATCCTCGAATTCACTGCGCCGTACGGCGCCGTCAAGGTGCGTTACGTACCGGTCGTGCGCCAAGACCCCTCTAACCGCATCGTGCCGCTGCAGGGCCGTTCGTTCCTGCAGATCGTCATTCAGGGAGCGGTCGCCCGGTACGCGGCGACACCGATCACGCCCTACCAGGGCCCGACGACGGTGACCCCCCGCGATCCCACACTGCGGCAGGTCTCGATCTCCGGAGACTTCGAGCGGGTGCTCAGCGTCGGTGTCGGGCTCAGCCGGTCGGCGGGCTTCCGGGTGCAGCGGCTGAGCGCACCCGACCGGCTGGTACTCGATGTCGCCGAGACCCCGACCTGGCGGATGTGGCCGGAAGACAACCTCGCCCAAGCACGCGACGAGCAGGCCGCCGTCAACCAGGGACACCAACCGTGGCGCGGCAGCCCGGAGATGGTTAGCCAGGTCTATGCACTCTCCGTCTACGGATGGAACTACCTGCTCGGCGAGCTGGACATCTCCCCAGTACCGAACGCGCCCGCCTACACCTACCGCCTGGCAGCAAAGGGATCACCGGATCACGTCACCATTCGCGCGGTCCGAGCATTCCCCGGAGCCACCATCGTCGAAATCGCCGACACCCGCTGACCCCAGGCAGTGGCGACCGCCCGCGTTGCAAGCGGGCCGCCGACAACGCGGGAGCCGCCCCAGGAGCCCAATCGACGAGCTCACGATCGGTGCAAACGAGCGAGGGCATACCGCGTGGCATCACGCGAACGGCAGGGTGCGCGCGTCGCCGGTCCGCGCCGAGACCAGCGGCCGCGTGGCTGACCGGCCGGCCTGCGCGGCCTGCTGGACCGTGAAGCGGCACCGGATCCAGCAGGTGCACCTGGTATCCGGCAGCGGCGAGCGGCAGCGCATAGCGCCCGGCGGCGCCGCCCACGCCCAGGACCAAAGCGGGAGCCGACGGAAGCCACCGGCTTAGCAGCTCCCTGGTGCGCGGTGCCTCCGACCGCCCGGCGCCGTGGGACAGGCGCTCCTGCTCGTTCCCGCTGCCGTAATGGTCGAGGATGTCCTGCGGCAACTGCATCTCGACCGGCTGCTCAGGAACGTCTCGAGCTGTCCACCAGGCGTCGCCTGGTGTTCATGCTGTTGCCGGTCACGGTGCTGTTCGCGCCTTTTCCGGCGGTCTCGACGTTGGTATCGCTGACCAGGTAAGGAACGGATGACCCGGCGATGGTGCCCTTGGAGCCAAGGATCGCGACCTGGGGTTGGTGTTCCTGCGCTGCTACAAGGCCTGGCAGGAGAGCAAACCTGAGTCTGTTATTGCGCAGCGCCGGGCGCAAGCCGAAGCGAAGCCCAAGGCTCCGGCCGCGAAGGCAACGCCTGCTGCGCCGGCAGATGACGTCAGCAAGTTGTCTGCCGCGCAGCTTCCCAACGTGCTCATTGGCAGCTACGGCCTTGAGCGTGGGCAGGTTCGGAAGATGGACCGCACGACGCTGCTCGATGCGATTGCGACCGCTAAGGCGGAAGCGAATCCCGCGCCACGCCGTGGGCGTCCGCGTAAGGCCGCGAGCGAACCTGCCGCCTAACCGGCTGCGTCGTCCACGGACCTAGGCCTGTGGGCGGCGTTGCCTGTTGGGAGATAGTGCAAGGTCACGGGCGTTCTTCGCGGTGATGTTCCGGTGTTCGTGCTCGCGCTGGTGATGATCGGCGCGGCATTCGTCTTGGCAGACGTAGCACTGATGGGCGATGCGAACTTTGACTCTCGGGGCAAGAGCGCGACGCCCACACAGAGCAGAGCATTGGCACGGAAGTCTCAATGGAGCACGCCGCGCGGGCACGCGAATGTGCGGGGCGTGGGATGGGTAGCTAATGGGGTGCGACCGGCGGTCAGGCTTGGCCAAACAGAGCGCCGTGTCGACCGCTGGCCGCCGCGCCGCGAGGGTCGCCGATGCCGGAGATGCCCTGGGTGCCCTTTACCTTGATTTCTTGCGTGTTTATAGCAGGTATGACTCGTCGTCGACCACGTTCAGACCTAAGGTGGGTCACCGTGGCCCTTCGGAGACTGACAAGGGTTTCCCCCGATACCCGTGCTCCGGAGGGTCACCCGCGTGCCTTGCCGCGACTCCGATCATCAAGGATCGGCCCGATGTCGCCTAGCGAGTAGTCGCCGGGCTGGCCCGTGGCACGGCAAGCAGCGGTAAGAACCGTCACCGCTTCCGCGCCGTGGCTCGTTGGACCCTTTGGGTCGGGTGTGGCGTCCCGGCGGGGGTGGGATGGGCGCGCCGCGCCCGGTCCCGCGCTTCACCAAGGTCGCGTCGCAGCGTTGGCTGCGCGGGGAGTGAGAACCGGGGGCTTGACTTAACACGCCTGATACGCGCACCCTGAGCCCGTAGTGGCCCTGGTGGGGCGGGGGGAAGTTCTCGGGGGTGAGCGGACGCGGCCTACCAGGGCCACAACGAGGCAGATGATCAGCCGATGGCGCTTAACTAATTTGCACGGCAAGCATCACCAGGTGCTGCCCCTAAGCGGATACCCGGCATCTCACCGGAGCGGCCACGCGATCACTACCCCCGAGTGACAGGTTGGCCAATGGGTGCCGGGTATCCCTACGTGACTCGCCTTCGAACATTTGTTCGACTAGACTCCTGCCATGGACGAGGACCGATGGACGTTGGACGCGCACAGATGTACGGCCCGAGATCAGGGCAATCACCGTTGCCAACTATTTGCCGACCACCTCGGACATGACCACGCGGCCATGATCTTGACTGGGCCATCGGTCTACAGCCGAGGCACCGGGAAGGTCGCGCCCTCCCGTGTCACCACGCACGGCGGCAGCATCCGCCGCCACGGCTCGTCGCGGCGGGCGGCCAGCGCGGCCGTGATCGCGTCGGGGGTGGACGCCTCCACCCCGAGCGCCCGCAGCACCGCTACCACGGTCTGCGCAGCGACGCAGACGTGGCGGCCCTGCCAATCCCAGAACTCGGTCGCGATGCCGTAGCTGTCGGCGAGTTCGGCCAGCGTTCCTTCGACATCTGCCACCCCGTGACCTTCTCACCACCGGGGCAGGTGCGGCAGCCGCGGGCTTCGATCAGGGGACGCTGACCCGGGCGACGGCACCGCGCGTGTTTTCGTAGTACCGCACGAGAAGGTCGTGGTAGCCGGCCACCGGGAAGTTCACCCTCGCGGCCTTCAGACTCAGCGGATGGACGCCGTTGTTGTCGACTACGAGCTTGCCGTCGACCCATGTTTGCATACCGTCGTCGGAGGTCGACGAGATTGTGCTTGCCCCGGCGGGGAAGTATCGGGCGCTGTGCCATTCGACGGAGAAGTGATCAACCGGGCGGGTACCGAACGGCCCGCCGAGCCCCCATGCGAAGTTCACGGCAGTGTCGCAGCGGCTGATCGCCGGAGCACCCGACCACGACTGGTTGGTGAAGTAACGCCCGCGCCACCGCCCGACCGGACAACCATCGGAGGACGGGGTGGTCACCTTCGCCACCGCCCCTCCGGTGTTTTCGTAGTACCGCACGAGAAGGTCGTGGTAGCCGGCCACCGGGAAGTTCACGGTCGCGGCCTTCAGACTCAGCGGATGGACGCCGTTGTTGTCGACTACGAGCTTGCCGTCGACCCATGTTTGCATGCCGTCGTCGGAGGTCGACGAGATTGTGCTTGTCCCGGCGGAGAAGTATCGGGCGCTGTGCCATTCGACGGAGAAGTGATCAATCGGGCGGGTACCGAACGGCCCGCCGAGCCCCCATGCGAAGTTCACGGCAGTGTCGCAGCGGCTGATCGCCGGAGCACCCGACCACGTCTGATTGGTGAAGTACTGGCCTCGCGCCTGCCCGTTCGCGCAGAGGTTCGGAAAGACGGTCGTGCTGGCCGATGTGCTTCTGCCTGCCGAGTCGGTCGCCGTTAAGATGATCTTGAGCCAGACCCAATCCCCGCTGGTGGGCGGTGCCACGACACTGCCGCGTGGGCCGAAGAAGGAGTCATACGGGTGCGTGTGGCAAACCTCGGTCTCGCCTGCGGACGCCGGCGGGCAGTGGTGGAGAATCACGTTCCACTGCAGCGAATTACCGCTGAGTGCGCCGTCTTCGGGGTCGGTGGCCGAGCCCACAACGCTGAGCTGCTGACCCGACCCGAATTGGGCGCCGAGCGTCGGCGAAGAGATCGATACGACCGGCGGCTTGTCGGCGCTTACTATCGATAGTTCGGCAACGGACGAGCCCGTGTTTTCGAAATACTCGACGTGCACGTCGTGGAATCCGCCCGTCGCAAACCTCACCGTCGCCGACTTCGTGATGGTCCCGTGGGTGCCACTGTTGTCCACGACGAGGTTGCCATCCACCCAGACCTGCATTCCGTCGTCGGATGTCGAGGTGATCGTGCTTGCTCCGCTGGTGAAATACTGGCTTCCGCTCCAATCGACGGAGAAGTGGTCGATCGGAATGACCCCCGGAATGGGGCTGTTCAGTCCCCAGTCGTAATTGACGGTGTCTTCGCAGCGAGCGATGGTGGCCGTGCCTGACCGCGTCTGGTTGGCGAAGTACTGCGCGAGGTAGTTGCCGGGAGCGCATGAAGTCGCGCTGCCGTAGGCAATTCGCCGTATCTGGCGCTTCGTAATCGAGACGTAGTAGAGATTGCCGTCCGGACCCGTAGTGATGTCGACCGGATTTGCCACGGATGCGAAGCGGATCGGTTGCCCGACGAAGTTGCCTGTCGTGTCCATCGGCCAGTAGTCCAGCCATCCTGCGCTGTAGTCGCCGAAGAAGTAGGCGCCTTGATACTGCGCTGGGAAAGCCGAGCCGTTGTAGACAGGCCCGCCGACAACCGTGGACCCGACGCTGTGGTCGTAAGCGAAGGCAGGCGCGGTCACGGCATCGGTGCCTTGCGCCAACAGCGCTTGGCAGATGGGGAATATGCTGAATGCAGGCTGAATCAGGCTGGCGCCGGGCCCTCCCTCGTAGCAGGGCCAGCCGTAGTTGTGATTGCCGGCTCCTGGAGTGACGAGGTTGATCTCCTCCCACGAATTCCAGCCCACGTCCCCAACGATTACTGTTCCGTCCGGGGCTACGGTGAACCGGAAAGGATTCCGCAGGCCAAGTGCCAGGACTTTGGACGCCGCATCGTCGGCGTTGCCCGTCCAGAAAGGATTGGACGGCACGGCCTTGCCTGATGTCGTAATGCGGTAGACCTTGCCGACAGTTTGATCGGGCTGCTGCGCGCGAGTGGAGTACGACGTAGCAGCGACAAATGGCGACGAGTCGCCGTCGGATGCATAGAGCAGGCCGTCCGGCCCGAACCGAACGGAGTCGATCATGTGCACGTCATAGTCGGCGATCGTGCTGAGCAGGACGACCTCGGAGCTGGGATCTATCGTGTCCCCGTTCATCGTGAAGCGTGACACGCGGCCTTCGCGCGGGTTGTCACTGGTATAGGCCAGATAGACATAACCGTTGGTGGCGAACGCCGGATCCACCGTTATGTCGATGAGACCGGCGTTGCCATATGCGTATAGTTGTGCGGACCAGTCAAGCGCTGGCGTTGGCTGCACCAGATTGTCCTTGATAAGGCGTACCCGGCCGTATTTCTCGGTTACCAGGATGCGGCCGTCGGGCAAGAAGGCCATGGACGTCGGGGCGTTGAGTTGGAACTGCTGGGGTAGCTCGCTGCCGCCAGCGACCCGCTCGTCACGAAAATCTGCAGGCAATGATGAAGCCGCTGCCGTTGCGGGCACCTGTGCCGGACGGCCGAAGAGGGTGTCGGCCTGGCGGCCGGGTGGGCTCGGCTGAGGCGTGGCTGCCGCCGGACGGACGAGCACACCAGGCACCAGGACGCAGAGTGCCGTCGTCGCAACGAAAGCGATGATCTGAAGCCGCCCGCAGCCGTGTGTGCCCATGTACGCCCCCGATTGCACATTGCCCGGAATCGCCAAATGGCCGAGACCGCCTTTCTGCGGATCTCATCGATTTGCCGACGGAATGTCCCCGGTTGCCGACGCCTCCCTTCGACCAGACGCGCAGCAAATCCGAATTAAAGCTTGGTTACTCAGGGTGTCAAGATGCAACTTTAGGTCGCTGAGTGTGGACACATCGTCACTATGACTACGGAGTGTAGTGCAGCACTAGCTCCACGGACCGGCCTATTGGAAAGGAGATCTCGACTACGTCATCCACGTGGAGGATGGCGTGGACGCTGGCGCCGCCGCGGTACCTGGTGGCGAAACTTGTCGTGGCGGCTGGCAAGTCCGCGCGATCGTTTGAAGGCGTTGAAGCCGCCTTCGATCACGTCGCGGTGGCGATAGGGGTCCGGGTCGAAGCTGGCCGGGCGCGGACCGCGGCGCTGCCGCTGTGCGAAACGGCGCCGCTGAAACTCGCGTCGATGTGAGGGTCGTTCGCCTCTCGTGCGGCCGGTCAGGATCGGCGCACGCTGACCGGTAACGGCAGGGGAGCGGCGAGATGGATCGGGCACGAGGTGAGAGCCCGGGCTGGTGCCGAGGCCGACCCGGCGAGGAATGGAGGCTGTGCATGCCTGGCACCATCGGGCCGGACAATTGTGGCCTGGCGTACCTAGTCGCGACCGACCCGGAACTGCGGGACATGCTTGCCCAGCTACGCAAGCCACGCTGCGTGGCCGACCCCGGTACCACGCCCCGAGATGACCAGGTCAGCTCCACACCTCGACAAGGTGTCCTGCGCAGCCGCGAACGCCTGGCCACGACGGTATTGGCCGTCCGCCCGTCTTGAATGCTGCGTCTGTGCGGTCACGGCTAGTGTGATCAGGGCGGGAAGGACGCGCAGCAGTGGCGCAGTAATGCTGACCCGGTGCTCAACCCTTCGCTTGCCTTGCGATGCCCGGGGCCGACGCAAAACAGCATCGCCGCAATGATGGCCGCTTAGCCATTGGCGCCTCGGTGGCGCTGTACGACGTGGAACCGGCGTCCGGTGATCTCGTCGGGAATAACCCGCACGAAGCGAGGCTTCGGCGTCGCGGTCCAAGGGAACAATGGGAACGCGAGATTGTCGAGGAGGTCCTGCATGGGAATCTCCGCTGCGCGTCCCTTGATTACGACGCTCCATGCGATGCCGGATTCGGCGTCGTAGCTGTCCACCTCGAATGCGACGGCGGAATCGACGAACAACGCAAAGAGCTTCGTTCCTTCCGCCGTGCGGAAAACGATCGTCTGGTCGTCGACGGCGTAGTTGACGGGGAAGATGTCTGGATGCTGTTGAATCGAGACGGCCAGCCGCCCGACTTCCTCGCCCGCGAGCAGCTGCCAGCAGGTCTGCGTGTCGAGAACAGCGATCCCGCCGCCCGTGGCACTGGTCATGACACGAGTGTCGGCGCACTGTTGCGGAGTTGACAGGGCCTCTGGTCCCAAGACGCCAAAGCCGAACCGACCGCAAATCCCCTCAGGCGGCGAGCCGGATCGCGTCGTCGAGCAGGTCCTCGTGCGTGCCGGCTTGGATCCGCAGCGGCGGCGGGCCCGTCAGGTCCGCGAGGACAGGGCTGGTGCCGGCAGTGCGGAGCTTGGGCACGAGGCGGTCGCGGTTATGTGCTTTCGATGCCCGGGTTCCAGTGCCCACGACTGCGGCGCGACCGTGCGATTCGTAGGCACTACCTGACGCACGAGCGGCCGGTGACCAGTCCGGGCATCCGTGACGGCACGGTGCGCCGGTGTGGTCGACAGGCGCGAGGCACGGGCTCGTTCGGTCCGTCGGCGCGGCACGAAGGCCACTGGTCGACGGCAGCGTCCGGCCGGACCCTCAAGATATGGGTGGCTGGCAGCGTCGCAGCGGGCTGGTGATGGGGGTGGCGGCGCCCTGGGCGGGGCACGGGCGGTGGGTGCGTTGTGCGTGCTCGCTGCGCTCGAGGGTTACGACCCGGCGCTGTCGGCCGACCTGCTGGTGGGTACCTCTGCAGGGTCGGTGCTTGCGGCGATGCTGGCGTGCGGCGTTTCGCTCGAGGTCATGCATGAGCGGCTGTCCGGATCGCGCGCCGATGATGTGGCGGGCACCGGCCCGGTGAACCCGTTCGCCGTGACCGACCACGTCCACGCCGCGCTGGGCAAGATCCCGCTGCCGACCCTGGCGCCGGGCAACCTGTCGCTGGCGGCCCGGACGCTGGGGTCGCCGCACCGGTACACGATGATGACCATGGCTGCGGGGTTTGCGCCGCGCGGGCGCGGCAGCCTGCAGCCGATCACGCACCTGATCGCCGACGTGGCCGGGGAGCGCTCATGGCCGACCCGGCCGCGGACCTGGATCGTTGCGATGGACTTCGATTCGGGCAAGCGCGTGACGTTCGGGCGCGCCGGCGCGCGTGACGTGCCGCTGGCCGATGCGGTCACCGCCTCATCTGCGGCACCGGGGTATTTTCCGCCCGTGGTGATCGACGGACGCCGCTACGTCGACGGCGGAGCGGTGTCGGTCACGAACGCCGACGTCTTACTCCATGAGCACCTCGACGACGTCCTCGTGCTGGCCCCAATGGCGATGTTCGAACGCGACCACCCCAGCGGGGTCGTCGCCCGCCTCGGACGCCGGGCGCGGCGGCTGTGGACCCGCCGGCTGAATGTCGAGATCGCGCGGCTGGCCGCCACCGGCGCGAACGTGCGCGTGCTTACGCCGGGCGCGGAGGAACTCTCCGTCATGGGGCGGCAACGTCATGAACCCGGCGCACCGGCGCGAGGTCTTCGACACCGCGCTGCACACGGTGCGGCCGCGGCTGACCGCCGAGGGAGCACCACTGGGCGCAGACGTCACAGGCTGCAGCTAGATAACACGCGATCCACGCCACGAAACCGCAACCGCGAACGTGGGCAGGATCGACGGCTCGCGAACGTCGGCTCGGCATGAGACGACGGAACGGATCTGACCACCCACCCGGGCCGGGCGGAGCGCGGTGATCGCCGATTCCGGTACGACTCGCTGAGCGGTGAAGCTCGTGGACGGCGAGTGTTCTGCGCCATGCCGCACGTGCTCGACCCCGGGTGTCACAGGGATGGGCTACCGGGACGTCGACAGGCGGATCGCGGTGGCATGAACATGCATCGGTGACACAGCGGTAGCCGGTTGACCCTGGGGTGTCGCGGTACTACGAACGTTCAAGGGTGTCGGTGTGACCCGTGTCACTGGGGCGCAGGGCAGGCACTGGTCGGGCTTTCGCTCAGAGCCCTGGTTGCCGGGTCGGCGCAGCGCCGTGATGTTGTGCCGTGTGAGGAGGACGATGATGCGCACGCGTACCCCCGTGGCGGGCCACGCCGGGCGGCTGCGCCTGGCGCGTTGGATTCTGGGCGCAGGCGCTGTGGTGGCGCTGATCGGTACACAGGCCGTCGACGCCCTCGCGCAGGCCGCGAGCCCTGACCGGACCCCGCCGACGTTCACCGGCCTCAGGTCCGCGACCACGTGCATCCCGGGCCCGTTCGACGGGCAGACCGCCAGCTACCAGCTCATCTGGGACCCCGCGACAGACGACGTCACGCCGGCGAAGCAGCTCGTCTACGACATCTACCAGGCGACCAAGTCCGGCGGTGAGGACTTCTCCGCTGCGACGTACACCGTGCGCCACGGCGCCACGAGCTTCGCAACGCCGCCGCTTCCCGGAAACCAGCAGTTCTACTTCGTCGTCCGCGCGCAAGACCGGTCCGGCAACGAGGATTCCAATCTGGTTGAGCGCGCAGGCGTCAACCTCTGCGTCTGAGACCCGCCCGGTGGGAGGTATCGCAGCCTGGTCACGGTCGCTCGCCGGCTGACGACGCCGAGCGCAGCTTTATCCGCGAGCTCGCCCACGATCATCTAGGGGATTACTGCGCACGACGTGGCGCCAAAATGAGAGTCCGTGCCGCAGCCTGACGCGCACGTGCTCGCGCAGGTTCGGGTGCTCGCCGATTCCGCGGTGAGGTCGGCGAGCAGGAGGCTGTCCCGCGGGCACGCGATCTGTGAGGCGCCGCGCCGCCGTTGAGATTCGTGTGGCGGCGTCGGCTGAATTGTTGACGCGGCAGGTCGAGGAGCTCGGCGAGCCTGATCCTCGCCCGCCGGTTGACAACATCGCGCGGAGAGCGGCCAGGTGCCCGAGTGTTGCGCGTCTCAGTTCACGAGCCGTCACGTCTAGCCAGTCGTAGACGTAGCCACCCCATACCGGCTTCCCGAGCCCTTCCATGTGCCCGCTGTGCCCTGGCTTTCGGTGAATCGCCGACAGGCCTTGGGCAGCTGGTCGGGCTTGCCGGTCAGCCGCGCCAGCCGGGCTCGGATTCTTTCAGCTCGGCGTCGTCCAGGGCCGAGTCGATGATCATCCAACGACGTATCCCTTTCCGAGGCCGACACGGAGCGCGTCTGATCCCACGCTGCAATCGCGCTCGCGTAGTTCCTGTTCCCGCTGCGCATCGAAGACCTCCCCGCAGGCCACGCACACGGTTTCCGGACTAGCGAACCCCCAATTGTTGTCCCGCCGCCGGACCAGGTGCCGGCAGTCAGCCGTTGCCGCGCCTGTGCCGGGCTGCTCGGCTGCGCTGGTCTTCATGCGATCACCTACCCATCCGCGAACGCGTAACGGTTCAGCGAAGCGACCGCGCCGACCGCACCCACCATCCGGCAGCCCCGGGCTGAGCCGGACGGCCTGCCGCAGACCCGCACCCCCCATCATCAACGCGCGATCGCGTTGCGGTAGAGGCGAAGGTCCGCCGACGCCTCTGCCAGTTACGTTGTGTCCGCACGCGCGGTCTATAGCTTGCGGTGACGAATTGTCGCGAGCGACCTCCGCGCTCGCGCGGTTCGGTTGGTAGTCCGCCGCGACGAGGTTGTGCGCGAGCAACGACGCGACGCCATGACCTACAGCGTCCACCCGTTCCAGAGGGCGAACGCCACGACGAGCCTGCCGCCGGCCCATCGCGCCGGCTGGCTAGCGAGGGAAGCCGGATCGCCCAACGCGGCCGTCAGGACCAGGCCGACTGCGAGCGGGACACCGAGCGCTACCGGCGGCAAAATCCGAAATGACGGCGCGTCCACACAGTGATCGTCACCCGCTCACCGGATGACAACCGGAACGCCTCCATCAGCGCGCACCTCGCGGCAGATGCGTGCGCAGGTTGAGCTGTGCCCACGCTGCTCAAGCTGGCCTGGGCTGGACGGCGCGGCTGGTCCGCGAGACCGGCAAGCCGATCGCGCAGGTGGCCCGCGAACTCGGGGTCCACGAAGGGACGCTGGGTAACTGGTGCGCCCAAGACCGGCGCCGGCACGGTGAGGGCGCGTTGAGTGGGGTGAGCGAGAAGAGTTGCGCCGGCCGCGTAAGGAGAACGCCGAGCTGCGGATGCGGTGTGACGTGCTCAAGCGCAGCGCGGCCCTCTGGGTCGAGGATGCGATGAGGCGGTAGCCGTGGCCCGGTTCATCGCAGCCCAGAGGGTCGAGCACGGCATCGCGCACGCTGCGGCTTGTCGGGCAGCAGCGGCTGGCTGCCGCGGCGAGGCGGCGCCGCAAGCACACCACCCGACCGGGGCAAGGGCCGGTGGCGGGCGCCGGACCTGGTCGGGCGTGATTTCCCGGCCGAGCGGCTGAATCAGAAGTGGTACGCCGATGGGTCCGGCTGTCAGCCGTCTCCGTCCTGGGTGGACTCGGTGTCGAGTTCTGGCTGTTCGCGGTAGCTGGTGTCGAGGGGGGCGACCTGGGTGTGCGGTCGGAAGCCTGGGTCGAGGTGGACGAGGTCCCACTCGTTGATCCAGGCGCGCACGTATTGCCGCATCCGGGTGGCGCCGAGCCGCTCCAGGCCGGGTACGTCGGGGGCGTCCCAGGCGAACGCCTCGCTGTGCAGCGCCTTCAGCCGCCGGTAGGCGCGGTCGAGTTCGGCGTCGTCGGGCTGCTGCAGCAGGAGCATGTCGCGTTCGATGAGCCGCATTCCGGCCTCGGCGCGGTTGGCGACGACGTCCCACTGCGTGGTCTGCTTGGCGCGCAGCTTCTCTGGCACGATCTCGCGGTCGTTCTTGGCGGTGAGGACCGCGGCATCGAAGTCGTCGGTCATCGCGAGCACGGTAGCCAGCGGCGCTGCCGGGTCGTCCGGGTCCGGCTGCAGCCAGCCGGCGAGCTCGGCGTAGGACTTGGCGCGCTGCAGCAGTGTGTATCGGCCGATGAGCTCGACCTCGTCGAAGAGCAGCAGCCAGCCGCGCCATCCGGTAGCGACGAACAAACGGGCCAGGAACCGGAAGCGCTGCACGGCCAGTTCGCGTACAGGCACCGCGGCCAGGGCCGGACGCGCTTCGCCGGCCAGCTTGGCCTGTCGGCGCAGTTCGGCAACCCCAAGCCGGTCGCCGGACCAGAACCGGACGATCGCCTCGGCGAAGTCCTCGTCGCTGGCCTGCACCCGGGGCAGCAGACTCAGCGTCAGCGCGAACCGCTCGTCCACCGGCGCAGCTCCCGCGCTGGCCCAGCGCAGCAGCTCGGCGTAGGCAGGGCTGCCCGGGTCTAGGCCGGCCGCGGCGTCGCCGACCGCGCCGGCCGCGCCGCCGTCGGTGACCGCGGACTCAACCGCGGCGCGAAGGACCTTGACCGGGTCGTGCAGCGGGGTCTCCTTGCTGATCACGACCCGGCTCACCGCGAAGCCCTGCTCGAGCGCGAGGTGGGCCAGGTGCTCGAGCACGTGGCTCTTGCCGGCCCCGAAGCCGCCGCCGAGTAGCAGCCCGCGGTGCCCGGAGCGGACCGTGCCGACGCCGTCGAGAAGTTCGGCGACGCGGTCCTCGATGTCGCTCTGCCCGCTGCCCAAGACGGCGACCGCGTCCCGGCTGGGCACGCCGGAGCGCAGCGCCTCCACAGCCCGTCGTGCCGACAGGCGCGTGCCTATGAGCGTCATGGGGCGGCCTCCAACCGGGTTTCCAGCCGGACTAGCGCGGCGTACGGGTTGGTCCGGCGCCGGTCGCGCACCTCGTCGATCACGCGCAGATGTAGCGCGCTGTAGGCGGGCAGCCCACGGGCGTCGTCGCTGACCAGCGCCGGTGGCAGCGTCACCGCGACGAACACGCCACGCAGGTTGTCGGTGGCGTCGACGAGCTGGCGCAGCACCTCGTACGCGTCCAGCACCGCAGCCTTGCTGTAGTAGATGCCGATCCGCTCCTCGATCGGTGGCCGCCTTGCCACGGCCAGCCGGGCGAGATCCAGATCCAGCACCACGCCGCTGCCGCTGACCCGGGCTCGCCAGGCGGCCAGCGAGGTCAGCAGAGAGCGGGCGTTGTGCCGCCCGACCCGCGAGTACAGCGAGGCCGACCGCAGGGTGCGCAACGCCACCGGCTCGACCCGCAGCCAGCTCATGACAGCGTCGCGCTCTGCGTCAGCGACCTCGCCGGTGCCGAGTTCGGCCTGGCACAGCCGCAGCACCGCGAGCCGGAACTCACGGGCCAGCGTCGGGTCGCGCAGCAGCAATCCCTCCAGCCGGCGGCGGATGCTGCGTGCGGCCTCGCGGGTGTCCACGCCGTGGTGTGTGGCGACCGCCGTGACGGCCAGCTCGCCGGCGTCGGGCGGGGCCAGGCCCAGCTCGTCCCAGGCCGCATACACCTGCCGGCGGGCGAGATCGCCCCAGTCGACCCCGCGGGCCACCGCCGCGTAGACCTGGTCGACCATGTGCACCCGCGCCTCGGCGGCGTCTACCGACACGTACAGGTATCCGTCCCCGGATGCGGCTACTCGCAAGCTCTGATGCCAACGAGCCGCGGCATCGTCGTCGCCGACCACGATGAACCGCACCGCGGCGCCGCCGTTGCGCACGTAGTCGCCGAGGTACTCCTTGGCGACCACGTCGATGTACGACGCCACCGACAACCCGGCCCCGCCCAGGGGCAGCCCGTGGCCGCGTACGTCACTCACAGCGTCACCTGCTCGAACGCCACGCCCCAGTACCGTTGCTGCTGGCCGCTCTTGGCGACCGTAGACAGCACGCCCGCCTGCCGGGTTCCGGTGCTGGCGGCCCAGCGCAGTCGACGCCCGGTCGACCCCACCGTGGTTACCCCGGTCTGGTCGAGCAGGTACAGATCCCGGGCGAACTCCGACTTGGTGTACTCCCGCGCCTGGCCGGGCAGCAGGGTCAGCACGCCATATACATCCAGCAGCCGCACCACCGCGCCCAGGGCCTTGCCCTGCTGCGCGACCACGCATTCGTACGCGCGAAGCAGGCTGGCCAAGAACGGCTCAGCCTTGAAGCGCGGACCGGCCTGCTGCGCCCGGGCCAGCTGCGCTATCACGACAGACGGCCGCAGGTTACGCACCCGCCGCCGGTCAACCTCCAGCGCGAGATCGCCGGGAAGGAACCGCACGATCGACGGATAGCACAACAGGCGGTCATCCTCCTCGAAGATCGACACGCCGGCCTCGGCCGCCACCGCGAGCAACTCTTTGGCGTACCCGCCAGAGGCCAGCAACTCCGCCTCGTCCACGTCGTAGCCCGCAGCGGCCGCCTCGACCTGATCACTCAGCTCACCCACAAGATCCACGGCGGTGTTCAGCGCACGGCGCAGGTCACGGACATTACCCAGCGCCGCGGCATGCCGGGCCCGCTTGAGCTCACGGCCAAGCGCCGCACCGGACCGCAGCGCCGACTCGGCATCCGACTCCGCCCGGGCGAGCGCGCCCTCGAACCCACTCACAGCTGCCATCCACGTGACTCCCTCGACTGATACGCAGACCCTACGGGCCCACACCGACAACCCGCGCTCGGCTGGCCTCGCTCCATCATCGCCGTGAACCAGCCAACCAGAGGTTGCCGGCCCAAGCGCGCGGGCCCAAATCGGGAAGCATGAAGCTGGCGCGGATCACCGCGAAGACGCCGACGAGCGGAAGATCGCGAATCGCCCACCACACAGCCGCCCGGTCAACGTAGTCCGATCCGCCGGATCGGCAAGCAGCCGCGACCCGGCGTGCGACACGACGCCCACCCCGTCAGCGGACACCTCGACAGGCGGTCGACTCGAGTAGCGTGCACGCTGAAAGTGCCTTCCTCTGCAGAGATTCAGAGCCCTCGACAAGCTCAGAATCCCGTACAGGGCAGGCACTTTCGATCATCGACACGCCGACCCACACCCGTGATCTTGATGAGCCAGGGCTAGCTAGTGTCGCGTGTCTAAAGTGACTTTACAGTGGTCTTTCGAGACAATGAGGTATGTCGATTGCCTTCGCATTGATTCTGCGTCCTGGTGACGAGGCGAAGTTGACGGCGCTGGTGCGGTCCTCGACGGTGGAGGCCGGTT
>JBKPQY010000033.1:0-35970 GCA_046734315.1 Actinomycetota bacterium
GGGCTGGGAGGCGCGGTGCTGGGGGCGAAGAACGCGGGTAGTGCGTCGGCTGCTGCTGGGCGTTGATGGCCTCGCTGTTCGCACTCGGCGTCATGAGCGTGTCCTGGATGGCCGTGGTCGCCGAGCTTATCGCCGTCGAAAAGACCTTGCCGTGGCGGCGGATCGCCACCTACGGCACCGCGGCCGTGCTCCTCGCCCTCGGCGTTCTCGTGCTTGCGGCGCCGCAGGCGTTGCCGGCACTGACGATCCCTATGGGGCACCATGCCGATGTAACTAGGCGTGGTCACCGGCGCTCGCCGGCCGGCGACCAAGGCCTGCAGCATCGTCCGTCGGTCGGCTCTGGTCCGCCAGTGCCTGCAGGACAGCCTCCATGGCGCTCGAAGCTCGGTGGTGCGTCTACTGGCTTGGCCGGTCCTTCCCGCTGGCCGGGATCTCCCGGACCACCTCGTGCGGGTCCTTGTCGTCTCGCAGCCCTTGGAACCGTGGGTGACGCAGCTCCCCGGCGTCGGTCCATTCGGTGAACGCGACCTGCCCGACGAGCCGCGGCTCCACCCAATGCACCCGTGAGCGGGGCAGTGCGCCGATTGCGAAGGCGGGAGTGGGCCGCTCGATCGCGGCCAGCCGGTCATGCAGGCTGCGCAGCGTCTGATTGTCGAAGCCGGTGCCCACCTTGCCCGCGTAGACGAGCCGGCCGCTGCCGTCGTAGTAGCCAAGCAGCAGCGCGCCGAACCCGATGCGCGAGCGCTGCGGGTCTGTGAAGCCGCCGATGACGAACTCCTGGCCGGTGATGCACTTGAACTTCAGCCAGTCCTTTGTCCGTCCGGCGCGGTACGGCGAGTCGGCCCGCTTGGCGATGAGACCTTCCCAGCCCAGGCGGCACGCCTCGCGGTAGTACGCCTCCCCCTCGGTGTCCCGGTGCTCGGTGTAGTGCAGCGGGCCGTCGAAGGACAACAGTCCACGCAGGATCCGCTTGCGCTCCAGGAGCGGCAGCACCCGGGTGTCCCGGCTATCGGCGTACAGCACGTCGAACAGGTGGAAGTAGGCAGGCACCGCAGCGAGCAGCGCCTCGCTGGGCCGGGCCTGGCCGAGACGTTTCTGTAGCCGCTCGAAACGGGTCTGGCTCCCGTCGAAGGCGACGATCTCCCCGTCGACGACGCACGGCTCACGGCCCTGGGCGACGAGCGCGTCGGCGATCTCGGGGAACGTGCTGGTGATCTCGTGCTGGTTGCGGGTCATCAGCCGCACCCCGCTGCCGCCTGCGAACGCCAGGCAGCGCTCACCGTCGAGCTTGCGCTCGAAAATCCAGGCCGGGTCGGAGAACCTGTCCTTGGTCAGCGTTGCCAGCTCGGGTTCCAGCCACGCGGGCAGGCCGCCGCGGCCCCGGCTCACCTGAACCGCAGCACTTCCCCCGCCGCGATCAACCACGGCGGCCCTCCGCACCGGGCCTTCCGTCCAGTCCGTGAGGCTCAGCCGCCACCGGTGACCACCCGTCCGCTCGCGCACGCTCGCCTACCGCCGCGCCTTTGCCGACGGCCATGCCTTCAGTTTGCCAGCCGCGGACGACTGATCGAGGCGAGGCAGCCCCGGCGATCGTTAGTGCTGTTCGTCGAGTAGGGCTCGTGAAACGTCGCCGATCTCGACCATCCCGACCACGCCGGCGTCCTCGACGACCGGCAAGTGCCGGAAACGGCCGTCGATCATCGACCGGGCTGCGTCGCGGATGCTGGTCGTCTCGTCGCAGACGGTCAGACCACTGGTCATGAGGTCCCGGATCCGGACGTCGTTTACATCTTTGCCGTCGGCCACGACTCGGACGATGTCGGCCTCGGTGATGATGCCGAGCGGCCGTTTGGTGTCCTCGCCGTCGACGATGACGAGTGCTGTTGCTCCGGCACGTTTCATCAGGTACGCGGCTGCGGCGACGTGCGCCTGTGGTTCCACCGTCGTCAACGCCGGTCGCATTACTTGCCCGACCGTTGTCGCGGCAGGCGTCGGCTGCGGTGGCGAGGCTTGGGTCATGATCGGCTCCGTTCCGGTACAGGATCGGCACTGGCTCCGGGCTATCGGCTGGCTACGCACATGCAGCCACCGTAAGCCCACGCGAGCCGCGGGTCCTTGTTCGTGTCCGTGACATCGGCTCGGGAGACCTGACCTCGCCGGAGTGCGGACGCGGCAACCGAGGCTCCTTGCCTATACGGAAGGACCGAGCGCCGCTAGCAGCTCCCGGCAGGCGTGCTCGCAGCGGCGGCACGCCTCGGCGCAGACCCGGCAATGAGCATGGTGGGTGGCATGCCGCTCGCACTCGTCGCCGCAGCTTTTGCATATAGCTACGCAGGATTCCAGCAACGGCCGGGTGGCCGCGGCATCGTATTCGGCCAGGCGGCTGAGAACCCCGCCTGCGGCGGTACAGATGTCGGTGCAGTCGAGGCACAGCCGGATGCACTTCACCATCTCGGCCAGGTTCTGTTCGTTCAGGTCGGCGTCGATGTCGGCGGCGCACGCCTGGGCGCAGTCGCTGATCGCGTCGACGGTGGCGGCCAGCACACCGGCGTCGACGATCAGGGTGCGCGGGTAGGTGTCGAGCATCTGCCGGGTATAGCTCATGACCCCTCCTTGAGGGCGATGCGACAGCGGCCGGGTACCCGCAGGCGTGCGGTGCCGATCCCGTACTGATCGGAGGACAGGAAGAGCATGGCACGCCGTTCGCTGGTAGGCGCGGACGCGATCACCGGCAACGTGCCCTGGCCGCGGTGTCCGCCGCGGTCTGGTTCGATTTCTTCCTTACCCGGCCGTATGAACACTGCGGGCCCGGTCGTCTCCCATGCGTCGCCGTCGGAGGTCATCGCCCACGTCAAAGACCAACTGACCGTGCTCTTGGACCCTCAGGCGTGCCGGTTCGAGTTGGGTCGTTTCGGTGGCGTGCCGGTCATGGACGCCGACGGACAGATCCACTCGGGTGCGACGGCGTGGGAGGTCGACCATGAAGGAGTGCCGGCCGAGCCGGTCGAACTGCGGGCGCATGCGAGCAGGCAGCCGGTGGGAAGGTTCGTGCTGACGTTTAAACCCGGCGCGGCACCAGCGATCGCATCGCGACAGGTCGCGGCGATACTCGCCGACCAGGCCGGCGCCGTGCTCGGACAGCAACAAGGGATCCCATCCCAGCGGACCCGGGCCTAGCCGAACGACCGCGCAAAGCCGCTGAAGCTACGACGGCGTCAGCGCCGGAGGGCGTTCCGCGGCATCGGCGGCTGCGGCCTAGTGGCTACCCATCCGGGTCAACGTCGGTAGCAACGGTGCGCGGTCCATCAAATGTCGGCGGGACGAGGGCGAGTCAGCGTAGTGATCGTGCGAGGCGAACAACGTCGTCGCGAGGCAGCGACGACTCGATTCGGACGGTGACTCGCCCGGTGTAGAGCACCAGGGTCCGCGACGCCTGCCGCTGCTGCATCGGCATGCCGTGCGCGTCGAGCACGAGCAGCGGGTGGGGTGCGGCGATCCACCGCGCTTCGTGCCCGTCGATCACGAGTGTCTGGGATGGGATGGCGAATAGCAGCTTCTCGAACATCGCGGCTGCCGCTGGGTCGATGACATCGATCATCGCGCCGACGTGCGTGCCGGGCAGCGGTGGGAGGCCCGCTCGCGCGCGCCAGAGCATCGTCACCGCCCGGTTGCCTCGGAGGTACACCGCGTTCGGCGCGCCGAGCGACTCCGGGACCAGCACTGGGATTGACACCGCTGACCGGGCGGCTTGCAAGGTGGCCGGGTTGGTGAGTCCGAGCGCGCCGCCGAGGCTCCCATCCGTGCGCCGCGGAACGGCGGGGACAGGCGGTGGATGCTGCTGGCTGGTGTTGAACAGCACGCCAGGTATGTCGCCGATGAAGCTGGCGACGGCACTGCGGACAGGGGGAACTGTCGCGGCGATGAGAGCGAGCACGAGCGTGGCGATCGCGATCCGCAACCAGGGACGGTGCCGCACCGCGGCCGGCTGCTCCCGCAGCCGCGTCAGCACGGCGGGTGCGATGTCGGGTACGGGGCCGGCATCAACGGCGGTGGCGAGGTCGCGCAGCGCCCGCTCAAGTGCGTCAGCCACGTTCGGTCACCTGCTCGTGCAGGTACCCGGCCAAGGTGGGGGCCGCGCGCAGCCGGCGCAGCGCGCGAGACAGCTGGCTTTTCACCGTGCCCAGCGGCACCGCGAGGACGGCCGCGGTGTCGGCCTCCGACAGTTCGAGCAGGTACCGGCAGGTCACGACTCGCCGATCCCGTTCGCTCAGCCCCTGTATTGCCGTGAGCAGCGCGGCGCGACGCTCGGTGGTGATCGCCTCCTCCTCGGGCGAAGGGGCCGCCGCGCCCGGGGAGGAGGCCGTCGCGTCGACCATGCTGAGGCGCACCGCCAGCGCCGCGCGGCGACGTTGCGCCCGGCGGCGGTTGCGCGCTTCGTTCGCGACGATCCGTAGCAACCAGGGCCGGAACGGGCCGTCCCCGCGGTACCTGTCGAGGGCGTAATAGGCCTTCACGAACGCCTCCTGCACCGCATCATCGGCGTCGGCACCCGCGAGCAGTACCGCCGTGCGGTGCACGATCGGCGCGTAGCGACGGATCAGCTGCTCGTACGCGGTCAGGTCACCGTCGCGAGCGCGGCGCGCGAGTTCCTCGTCGTCCAAGTCGTCCAACCGGTCGGCCCTCCGGGAACGTGTTTGAGCTCCACCTGATCCGACACCGCCCGACGGGTGGAGGTTCCCACATCCGGCGGGAACCCGGCGCGCGCCGCCGGTGTATGAGCAGCAGGAGGTGGTCAGGATGACGTGGGGAGTCGCCACGGCAGCAGCAGCCGTCTTGGCCGTCGCGGGCGCGTGTACGACCACTCATGGCGGTAGCACACAGCGACCAGCGCCAGCACCTGCGGTGTCATTGGCGAGGGTCAGCGACGGCGATACGACGTTCACCGTCCGCAGCAGGGAACACCAGACGGTCATCAGTGCGCCCGGGCGCGGCCAGTTGGTCATCCCCGACCGCTACGTCCTGCCGCGCATCACCGCCGACGGTGCGGTGGGCGGGCTGGCCCACGACGGCACGACGCTCGCGCTCGGGCCCGGCACCGACAGCTCGCCGAGCCGGTTCGCGCTGGTCGACACGCGACTCGACCGCCCGCCGACAATCGTGCGGTTGGCCGGCGAGTTCAGCTTCGACGCGCTGTCCCGAACGGGCTCGATGCTCTATGTGATCCAGCACCTGCCGCCCGCGAACTCCGGGCGATACGCCGTGCGCGTCTACGACGTGGCCCGCAAGGTACTGCAGCCGGCGCCGGTCGCCGACAAGCGGAACCTGGAGCAGACCATGTCCGGCTACCCGATGGCGCGGACGACCAGCCGCGACGGCACGTGGGTGTTCACCCTGTACCAAAGCACCAAGCACCCCTTCGTCCACGCCCTGAACGTCGACGGCGCGTATGCGATTTGCCTCGACCTGCCGCGCACAGCGCCTGACGGCAACACCTGGCGGCTGACGCTGAGCCCGGACGGCGGCACGTTGCACGCGGTGCACGACGGCGTTCCCGCGACGGTTGACGTACGCCGGTTACTAGCCGGCTAGCTCGACGATCCGGGTCTTGCCAACGGCGGGACTCTTCACGGGCCGTCCTACAGTCAGCACAGGATGTCTACCGGACCCACCCTAGGCCGGTCCCTCGTCGTGCCGCAGTCGAATGAGGGCGTCCGTGGCCGCGGCGACCCGGATACTTTCGAGAGAACGCGTTGTGCGACATCATCGGGAGCGACGTGCTGCTGGACCGCCATGCCGAGCGAGTGGCTCTCGACCGCCTCCTTGGCGACGTTCACGCCGGTTGCCGCCGAGGCACTTCAGCGCCTCGCAGCGATAACCCAGGCCAGCGGCACCGAATAGGCACTCGGTCTGCAGGCGCGCTGCGAGGCGCTCGTCAGCGACGCCGACGTGGCCGAGCCCCACTTCCAGGCGGCGATCGACCGTCTGTCCCGTACCCGCATCCGCGGGGAGCTGGCCCGCGCGCACCTGCTGTACGGCGAATGGTTACGCCGCCAGAACCGTCGCAACGATGCACGCGAGCCGCTGCGAACGGCGCACACAATGTTCACCGCCATGGGCATGAACGGCTTCGCGGACCGGGCCGCCGAGGAGCTCGGTGCCACCAGCGAGACCGTCCGCAGGCGCAGTGATGAAAGTGCCGGTCAGCTCACCGCGCAGGAAACGCAGATCGTTCGGCTGGTCCGAGAGGGACTGTCCAATCAGGAGATAGCCGTCCATCTGTTCATCAGCCGCCGCACCGTCGAATGGCACCTCAGCAAGATTTTCGCCAAGCTCGAGATCACCTCTCGTCGGCAGCTGCACCGGTGAGGTCACTCTCAGGCGACGACTTCGAGCTCTGGCGCGTTAGCGAGGTCGTCGTTGACGGCACGAACCGTCCAGTGCAGTCACCCGCGTGGGCCGGCACGCGCTGAGGATCGCCAACACCGACGCCCTGCTCTTCGGCCGGATCCAGGGACGGACCGTCCACAGTGGACGGTCCGTGTTAGCGGCGGTCGGTTCGCCGCCGCGATCCACGTCAACACCGCGAGGCTCGACGACTGACCGGCCGGGCCGCAGTCGCCAGCCAAGCCGGGTCAGTTGCCGGCACGTTATCGTCGGCCATGGATATCGACCGGGCACTCGACATCGTCCGCGCGCAGCACCACGCCGTGCTGGCGACGACACGTACGGATGGGCAACCGCAGATGTCACCCGTCCTGGTCACCGTCGACGACCAGGCATACGCGGTCATCAGTACCCGGGAGACGGCGTACAAGGTCCGCAACGTGCGTCGTCGTCCGAGAGCCTGGCTGTGCGTGCTGCCCGACCGCTTCTTCGGCGGCCAATGGCTGCAGATCGAAGGATCTGCGCACGTCCTCTCCCTCCCCGACGCCATGGACCCACTGATCGCGTACTACCGGTCGATCTCCGGGGAACACCCCGACTGGGACGACTACCGGCAGGCGATGCGGCGCGACCAGCGCTGCCTGATCCGCATACGCGTCGAGCGAGCCGGCCCGGACCGCCAGGGTTGATCAAGTGTCTCTGGATGCCATCCGATCCGGACGGCTAGTGGTCCAGGCTCGGCCGCCGGAGATCGCGTTGCAGAGGAGGCCGAAGGTGAAGTTGTGCGCAAGGCCCGGGCTTGGGCCGGGCAGACCTTCGGCACGCTGGCGAGTGCCATGACAGGGCCGCGGCCGGTGTCCGGGACCGTCGGCGAGAATCCGGCTGCGCCCGCCCACGCGGGCCGGGACACCGCCAGGCGGGTCGTCCCGCTGTTCCGCCCCTACAAGGCCCGGGTGGCGGCCGTCGTGGGGCTGATCGTGGTGACCTCGACGATCGGCATCATCAACCCCCTGCTGATCCAAGCGGTGTTCAACAAGGCCCTGTTCGTCCCCGGCGGCCCGAACCTCCACCTGCTGGTCATCCTGGTCGCCATCATGGCCGTCGTCCCGATCGTCAACGGCGCTATCGGCATCCTGCAGGTCTATGAGACCACCCGGGTCGGGCAGCTGGTCATGCGGGACCTGCGGGACCGGCTGTATTCGCACCTGCAGACGCTCCCGCTTGCGTTTTTCACCAGCACCAAGACCGGTGAGATCCAGTCCCGGCTGGCCAACGACGTCGGTGGAGTCCAGTCAGTGGTCACTACCACTGCCTCGACCATCCTGGCCAACGTCGTCACATTCGTATCCACCATCGTCGCCATGCTGATCCTCAGCTGGCAGCTGACCATCGTGGCGGTAATCACTGTGCCGGTGTTCTTCTGGCTGACCAAGATGGTCGGCGAGCGGCGGCGCCAGGTGGCGCGCTCGACGCAGGAGTCGCTGGCAGCGATGAGCGCCCTGTCTGAGGAGACCCTGTCGGTGTCCGGGGTGCTGCTGGCCAAGGTATTCGGCAACCAGGCCCGCGACACCGCTCGCTACCACGAGGAGAACCAGCGCCTGGCCGACCTGGAAGTCCGCCAGCAGATGATCGGCCAGGGCTTCTACGCGATCGTTCAGGTCTTCTTGTCGATCACCCCGGCCGCGGTCTACCTGGTCGCCGGCCTGCTGCTGGCACACGGCCCGGGCATCTCCGCGGGCACCGTGGTCGCTTTCACCACGCTGCAGACCCGCCTGTACTTCCCGATCGGGCAGCTGCTGCAGGTCTCCGTGGAGCTGCGCTCGTCGCTGGCCTTGTTCGACCGGGTCTTCGAGTACCTGGACGTGGTGCCCGACATCGTCGATGCCCCCGACGCCGTCGATTTGCCGGCGATCAGCAGTGGCGGGCGAGTGGCGCTCAGCGAGGTCCATTTCCGCTACCCCGGCGCGCCCGTTGACGCGCTAGCGGGCGTCACCCTCAAAGCCGAGCCCGGCCAGCTCGTGGCGCTTGTCGGGCCGAGCGGGGCCGGCAAGACCACCATCAGCTACCTGATCCCGCGGCTGTACGACGTCACCGGCGGTTCGGTCCAGATTGACGGCCTCGACGTACGGCATGTCCGCCAGGCATCGCTGGCCGCAGCCATCGGCTTCGTCACCCAGGAGAGCTACCTCTTCCACGACAGCATCCTGGCCAACATCCGTTACGGCCGTGCCGACACGTCCATGGCTGAGGTCGAGGAGGCCGCACGGGCGGCCTACATTCACGACCGGATCATGGAGTTCCCCGACGGCTACGACACGATCGTGGGCGAGCGCGGGTACCGGCTGTCCGGCGGCGAGAAACAGCGCCTGGCCATCGCGCGGGTCCTGCTGCACGACCCACGCATCCTGATCCTGGACGAGGCGACCTCGGCGCTCGACACAGCCAGCGAACGCGAGGTCCAAAACGCCCTCGATGCCCTCATGGGATCCCGGACCACCATCGCCATCGCCCATCGCCTGTCCACCATCGTCAATGCCGGCGTCATCAACGTCATCGACGCCGGGCGCGTGGTGGAATCCGGCACACACCGCTCGCTGCTACGCGAGGGCGGCGTGTACACGTCGCTGTACCAGGAGCAGTTCGACGGCGGCAAGGTCCAATGGCGGTGCCCCGACGGCGACATCCTGACCGACGGCACCATCCGGCACCGGCAACCGCAGCCCGCGTAAACCCGGCCCGGCCAAACGCGTCGCCACCTCGGGCCGCGTCCGGATCGCACGGGCATGCCGGCGAAAGGACTCCAGGCCTTGGGCGGGCTGGTCATGGGGCGAGGATCTGGACTGCCAGGGCGGCGATGAGCAGGCTGGAGGCGAGGGAGACGGCGAGCCCGCCGGCTCGGCTGCGGGCCAGGCTGCCGATCAGTCTTCCACCGGTGACGAGTACCAGCTGCCAGCTCGCCGATGCTGCTGCCACTGCGACCGCGAAGACTGCGGCATGGGTAGGGGTGAGCGTCGCGGTGCTTGCTTGTCGACCGAGGATCAGTGCGGCCCAGTACACCAGGGTCAGCGGGTTGAGAACCGTCACCCCGGCCAGCGTCACGTAGGCACGTAGCGGGCTGCGTAGCGCCATGCCAGCGCCGGCTGTGGGGGTCCGGTATCGGCGCACTGCCGCCAGTCCCATCCAGGCCGCCACCACCGCGAGCGCGACGCCGGCTGCCAGGTGCAGTGGGTCGGCGATTGCGTGGATCTGCCGGGCGAGCCCGGAGCCGCCCGCCACGCCGGCCAGTGCGAAGGCGCCGTCGCCGGTGGCAGCGCCCAGGCCCGCTGCGGCGCCGATGCACAGGCAGGCGGTCGCGCCAAGCCGGATGAGGTACAAGGCGACGGCCCCGACCGGCATGGCGATCCCGTAGCCGGCCAGCAGCCCGGAGATCATCGTCGCAGTCATGGCACGCCTCCACCGTCGGCTGAACGGTCGCGCGAACATCGACTGGCATCAATATGTTCCCGGGCGCTGGTGGATATCCGGGTCGAGCACCGGACGGTGCGGTGCAGGTGCCGCTGGCTAGTGCGTCTGGGTCCAGGGCATCGTGCCGACGATGTTGGCCACGATCAGCGTGCGGTTGACGGGGTCCCAGGCCAGGGTCGTGTCAGCTTGGGCGAGTGCGGCCAGGGCGGTGATGGCGGCGGGGCTCACGGGCAGGACGTGATGTTCGTCGTCCTCTGTGATGATCATGACTTCGAACCGGCCGTCGCCGCTGTCGTCGGGTTGCCAGTTGGCGTTGAGGTTGGTGACGCGTCGCGTCTGTGCGCTGGCTCCGGGCATTGCTGGTTCGCCTCGGTCACCGGACGCGCTGGGCAGTGGGCGTGATGGCTGTCGCGAGCGCGGTGAGTGCGTCGTTGACGATGCGGTAGTAGGCCCATTTGCCGCGTTGTTCGCGGGTGACCAGGCCGGCGTCGGCGAGCTGTTTCATGTGGTGCGAGACGGTCGGTTGCGCCAGTCCGACAGGGTCGATGAGATCGCAGATACAGGCCTCGCCGCCATCATGGGCGGCAATCAGCGACAGCAGGCGAACCCGCGTCGGGTCCCCGAGGGCCTTGAACCGGCGCGCGAGCTGCTCCGCCTCCTCAGCGGTGATGACCTCGCCTGCGGGAGCGCAGCACACCGCGAATTCGGTCGTGACAACCGGCAGCTGCATGGTAGGCATGCACCCAGTCTGCCACATCGTATTGACATCCGTCGATGCATCGGTAACTATCGATGTATCGAGCTTTGTCGATGGGAGAGTGTGTGATGACGGACCTCGAGCTGCGTGAGCAGGTGCGTGAGCGCTATGCCGCGGCTGCGGCACGGGTGAGCGCGGGCGGGACGAACAGCGACGTCCTTGCCGTAGAAGCCAGCTGCTGCGGCCCGGCGGCAGCGTCCGAGGCGGACAGTTCCTGCTCGTCGTGCGGGCCGACGGCCACGGCGTCGGAGGTTGACGAATCGTGGGGAGCGGCGCTCTACAGTGCGGACGAGCAGAGCGAGCTGCCGCCGGAAGCGCTGGCCGCCAGTCTGGGCTGCGGGAATCCACTGGTGGTGGCCGAGCTGCGCGGCGGTGAGCGGGTGCTGGATCTCGGCTCCGGCGGTGGGATCGACGTGTTGCTGTCCGCCCGGCGGGTCGGCGAGACCGGATTCGCCTATGGCGTGGACATGACCGACGAGATGCTCGCACTCGCCCGGGCAAACGCCGAGAAGGCGGGCATGACCAACGTGAAATTCGTCAAGGGCACCATCGAAGATGTTCCGCTGCCGGACGGCGCGGTCGACGTGGTGATCTCCAACTGCGTGATCAACCTGTCGGTCGACAAGCCCAAGGTCCTCGCGGAGATGTTCCGGGTGCTCACCCCAGGCGGGCGGATCGGTATCTCCGACGTCGTCGCCGAGGACCACCTGTCCCCTGCGGATCGGGCCGAGCGGGGCTCCTACGTGGGCTGCATTGCCGGCGCGCTGTCGCGCAGCGAGTATCTCGACGGCCTCGCCCTGGTCGGCTTCGTCGACGCCGAGGTGCAGTTCACCCAGGACGCGGCGGCGGGCATGCATGCGGCGATCATCCGTGCGGTCAAGCCTGCGCAGGTCGCGTCATGAAGCGGCTGATGCGACTGCGGGTCCGGCCGGCGAAGTGGGCGACATGCTTCTGCGACGCGTGCGCCACGGTGAGCCGTTGCGACGCAAGTCATCCCATGGACGCGATCCGCCAGGACACGCTGACCCGCAGCTTCTATCTGCGGCCGTCGTGATCAGCGGGTCGCGGAGCATGCCCATATTCGCGGCAGCCGGCTGAGGGTGAACAGGCTGCGGCCCGCGCTGAGCGGTGCGGCCAGGACCACGGGCCAGCTGGTCAGCAGTCCGGCCGCGCCGACGTAGCCAAGCATGGTGAGGTCGATTGCGAGCACGGCGAGGCCGGCGGCCGCGGCGCTGCGCGCGGCGCGACGGTAGCGGTCGGCGAACGCGGCGACGGCGACCAGGGCGACCCCGCTGAGCAGCACGGCTGCGAATCCGGCACGCGCCCAGTCGGGGACGGGCCAGTTCCAGGCGTGCAGCGTGAGCAGGACGGTAGCCCAGGCGGCGCCCACGAAGGGCCCAGTCACCAGCAGTGCCCGGGCAGCACGGCGCGCGGGACTGGCAACGAGGAAGGCGGCGACGACGGTCGCCGGGTCGCCGAACTCGGCGACCGCATGCTGTGCGGCCTCGTCGGGGGCGCGTCCGGCGCGTCGCTGCGCGAGGTAGGACTCGTGCAGGCCGTCGGCCAGCTCCTCGACGATGGGCCACGGCAGCCGGGCCGCGAGTTGGCCGAGGTAGTCCGCGATCAGGCCGGGTCGGGCCATGGTTGACCGTCCAGTGCCGTGCTGATCATCGCGGAGAAGGCCCGCCAGTCGGCCCGCTCGCTGCTCAAGGCGCGGCGGCCTTTCGCGGTGAGCTGGTAGGTGCGGCGCTGTCGGCCGTCGGCGACCGACCAGCGGCCGTTGATCAGCCGGGCGGCCTCAAGCCGGTGCAGGGCCGGGTAGATGGTGCCGGTGGGCAAATCGAGCCGGCCGCCGGTCGCCTCGCGCAGCGCCTCGATCACCGCGTAGCCGTGCCGCGGGCCGGGCTCCAGACAGGCCAGCAGCAGCCCGTCCAGGTGCCCTTTCAACGACTCGGCCCGCATAGGTAGCAACGCTACATCTCATGCTTCCGCAAAGCCATCCTCAGCGGGTAGTGTCAATACGTAGCACCGCTACGTATTGGAGGTGCATGCCATGGCGGAGACCGCCCGAATCCTCGGCACCGAAGTCGGCTCGACCGCTCCACTGTTCGTCGCCGTCCTGGGTGTGCACGTGCTGGCCGGACTCACCGCGGTCCTCACCGGCGCGATGGCGGCGCTGACCGCAAAGGGCAGCCGGCGCCATCTGCAGGCGGGCCGCTGGTATTACCGCGCGCTCGGTCTCGTGGTCGCGACCGCGCTCGTGTTGACGGCGATACGGCCCCGAGCGGACTACCACCTGGCCTTGATCGGTCTGGTCGCGTTCGCGGCGGCGGCAGTGGGCTACCGGCATCGGCGCCGGCACCGTCCGGGTGACGCCCCTCACATCACCGGCATGGGCGTGTCCTACGTCGCGATGCTCACCGCGTTCTACGTCGACAACGGCCCCCACCTGCCCCTATGGAACCGGTTGCCGAGCCTCTCGTTCTGGTTCCTGCCCACCGTAATGGGCGCGCACATCGTGGTGCGGGCGGTGCGCATGCGGCTGCTTGCGCGCGCCGGCGGCGACAACCGGCGCGGTTAAGCGCCCGCCGGGACTCCGAGTTCGTCGAGCAGGTGTAGCACGCGGCGTTCAATCTCGTCACGGATGGGACGCACATCGGCGACCTCGAGCCCAGCCGGGTCGTCAAGGGTCCATTCCTCGTAGCGCTTGCCGGGGAAGACGGGGCAGGCGTCCCCGCAGCCCATGGTGATCACCACGTCGGCCGCCCGGACAACCTCGTCGGTCCAGGGCTTGGGATACTCGCCGGAGATGTCGACGCCGCGCTCGGCCATGGCCGCGATGGCGGCCGGGTTGACCTGCGCACCGGGCTCAGACCCGCCGGACCACGCGACGGCGCGCTCGCCCGCGTGCTGCGCGAAGAAACCCATGGCCATCTGGGAGCGGCCCGCATTGTGCACGCACAGAAACAGGACGGTAGGTCGTCCGTCGTGGGACAGTCCCTCGACCTTGGCCAGCGCCTGCAGGCGCTGCCGGGCGAAGCGTTCGGCCAGCAGCGGCAGGAAATTCGCGACGGTGGCACGGCCCGCGAACTGGTCATAGGACGAGTGCAGGAACCGCTCGATCGTCTCAGCATTGAACGTGCCCTCGAAGTTCCGCGCCAGGCGGGTGGCGCAATGGGTGAGCGCGACTTGCTGGTCGAGAGTGATGTCGCGGCGGCGGTAGGTCTGCGTCATCGTCGCTACCTCGATCGGGGTTTGGGCGTTCAGGACGCGGGGCGTAGTCGGGGAGCCAGGTCGCTCACCCGCCGACTTAGCTCGTCGTAGGCAGCGTCGAAGGCGGCCGGAGTGCCGGTGCGGGCCGGGTCAGGCACCGACCAGTGCGCGTTCGCCCGCTGGCCGAGTTCTTCGTGGGCGAGATCGCACACCGTGATGACGAGGTCGCCCGCTTCGGCGACATCGTCGATGCGACGTGGGCGAAGCCGGCGTAGTGGCAGGTGGTGGCGTGCGGCTGCGGCGATCGCGCCGGGGTCGACCCGCTGCGCCGGGTGGGTGCCGCCGGATGCCGCCTGGACCGGGCTGGCCTGGCGCCACAGGGCGGCGGCGAGCTGGGAGCGGGCGGAGTTCGCGGTGCACACGAATACCACCCGCTCAGCGGGGCGCAGCGTGGGTGGGGTGAGCTCGTCGAGGGTGGCGGGCACCAGGCGCACGTAGGAGCGGCGCTTGTCGCCCTCCGAGCGCGTCCTGGTGATCAGCCCTTCTCCGTGCAGGACGTGCAGGTGGTGGGCAAGCAGGTTGGACGGCATGGCCAGCATCGCTGCGAGTTCGGACGGGGAGGCATCGCTCACGGACAGCGTGTCGACGATGCGCAGCCGCGCGGGGTCGGACAGCGCGCCGTGCAGCGCCGCCCGCCGCACCAGTCGAGATACACGTTCAACGTTCATTGCCTCAATCTTGACTGAACTAGATAGCGTCGGTCAAGATGGCGGCGTGAACGACAGCGCACCGGCCTTGGCTCGGCGGCTGTCCGCCGAGTTCCTCGGTACCGGTCTGCTCGTCACCGTGGTCGTCGGTTCGGGCATTGCCGCCCAGCGGCTGTCCCCGAACGAGGTGGGGCTGCAATTGCTCGAGAACAGCACCGCCACCGCGCTCGGCCTGGCGGTGTTGATCCTCATGCTCGGTCCGGTCTCCGGGGCGCACTTCAACCCCGTCGTCTCGCTGGCGGACTGGTTCCTCAGCCGCCGCACCCGCACCGGCCTGACCCCCGCCGTCGTCGGCGCCTACACCGTGGCGCAATGCATCGGCGGCATCGCCGGTGCCGTCTTGGCCAACGTCATGTTCGACGCCGGCCAACACCTATCCAGCAAGCACCGCGCCACGGCCGGACACCTCGTCGGCGAACTCGTCGCCACCGCCGGGCTGATCGCACTGATCTTCGCCCTGGCCCGCACCCGCCGGGGCGCCGTCGTCGCGCCCGCGGTCGGCGCCTACATCGGCGCCGCGTACTGGTTCACCAGCTCTACCTCATTCGCCAACCCCGCCGTGACCATCGGGCGCATGTTCACCAACACCTTCGCCGGCATCGCCCCCTCGTCCGCGCCCGCCTTCATCGGCTTCCAGGTGGTCGGCGCCGCCGTCGGCGTCGCGATTGTGCTGGCCCTCTATCCCGACGCCGGCCAGCGAGCCGACGACGTGATGATCCCCCACGCCAACGCCGACCGCCCGAGTGTGAAGGCTCCTTCCTGATGCACCTGGTTGCCGTCGGCGGCGGCGACGCTGCACATCCGCCGGCACGCCTGGCACGAGTAACCCGTCGTGTCGCGCCGAACCACCGCTTGACGCGGCGGCATGTAGCTGCTGAAGGCTGCGTTCTGTTCTGTTGATGCACAGGCGGTCCTTCCACCTGCCCGTACACGTACTCACCCGCGGCGAGCTGCGCACCCAACTGCGCCTGGACGGCTACTCGAGGTTGGTGATCAGCTGCGGTAAGCACCCCGCGGGGCTCGGGTTCGCGGTAGACCCGAGCGACGTCGCCGCCTATCCGGCGTCCGGTGATTGCCAGGCGGCGTCCGTCTCGGTCACGTACCGTTCCACTGCGGCATCGAGCGTCGGGAAGAAGTGGTCGGGGTCGATGGTGCGCGTGAGTTCATAGCGCTCGAGCTTCTCGCGAACTGGTTCCTTCATCTCCGCGAAGATCAGCGAGACACCGCGTTCGTTCAGCCAGAGGTCCAGTTCCTGAAGCATGTCCGAGGCCGTGGTGTCGACATCGGTGATCGGCTCAGCGGCGATCACGATCCAGTTGAGACCCGGACTGCGCTCGGCAATCGCTCGGACCTGTTCTCCGAAGGTCCGGGCATTTGCGAAGATCAGAGGAGCGTCGAAGCGATAGACCACCAGACCGGGGAGCAGCTCAGCCTCCGGATGCAGCCCTCTGTCGTGCAGTCCCTCGATGCCTTCGACTCGGCCGAGCTCGGCCTGGTGGGGCCACCAGACACGCCGGAACACATTGAGGATCGACAGCGCGACGGCGATGAGGATGCCCGGAAGCACACCGAGCAGCGCCACGGCGAGCAGAGCGGCGATCGACAACATGAACTCGATCCGACGCTGCTGCCACAGCCGACGGGTTGCTCTCACGTCGACCAACGACAGCGCAGCCGCGATGACGATCGCTGCCAGGGTCGGTTGCGGCACATACTGCATGAGCGACGGGAAGACCACGACCACGAGCGTGATCACCACTGCGCCCACCACGCCGGTGACCTGCGACTTTGCCCCAGCCTGATCCGCAACGGCGGTGCGTGAGCCGCTCGTACTGACCGGGAAGCCCTGAAACAGGCCAGCAGCGACGTTCGCCGCACCGATACCGATCATCTCCTGGTTGCCCTGAACCCGCTCCCCACGCCGGGACGCGAACGAGGACGCGGTCGACATTGTGTCGGCCAGTGCAACCACCGCGATCGCGAGTGCGCCGACGAACAGCGGTGGCACGTCAGACCATGCGACCGTCGGAATGGTGAACGGTGGAAAGCCTCGGGGCAGGACGCCGATGGTGTCGACACCGTGTGATGTCAGGTCGAAGACGCTGACAGCAATCGACGCCAGGACAACAGCAATGAGAACCGCGGGAATCTTCGGCACCAGCCGCTGCAGCAGCAAAATCCCAGTCAGCGAAGCGATGCCAATAGTCGCAGCCGTGGTGTTCGCGTCGTCGGCCACATTAGTCACGAAACCCGAGATCTCTGAGATCAGACCGTTCGTGTCCAGCGAGAACCCGAACAGTTTCGGCAATTGACCTACGACGATCGTGACGGCCAGACCGCTCATGTAGCCGATCTGGGTGGGCTTGGACAGGAGGTCCGCCACGAACCCGAATTTGGCCAGCCCAGCGACAGTCATGATCACGCCGACGAGGATGGCCAGAAGGGACGCCATGGCGATCGCCTCGGCCGGATCACCGCCAGCAGCGATGAGCGGCATCACGGTAGCCGCGATCATGGGGCCCAATGCGGAGTCGGGGCCGAGTACCAACACCCGCGACGGGCCGAAGACCGCGTACCCGAGCAGGCACAGGATCGACGTGTACAGGCCGGTGATCGGTGGCAGGCCCGCAAGCTGCGCGTAGGCCATTCCCTGCGGGACCAGCAACGCCGACAGCACGAGTCCGGCGACGATGTCCTTCGGCAGCCACCGCCGCTGATACGACGAGACCATCGCCCAGCCCGGAACAAACGACAGACGGCCAACACCTCGACCGGCAACCTTCGGCTCGGCGTCGGTAACCATGCGAGTTAGCCGATCATCCGGAGGCCTGAGCGAGGCTGGTCGGGCCGCAGCACCGTCGTGGTGGACTCATCGACGCCCCTTTCGACCCCGGTGACAAAGCGATCCGACGGCCAGCATGCGAGCCACGTGGGATCGCGAGTTCCTCATCGTTCCACGGCCCCTGCCAGCCGGACGACAACTCAAGGCCGGGGTGCCGGCGAATCTTCCGCCGGGCAATCGACCGTCCGGTGCGGTGGGAACCTCTCGGAGGTGGGACGCGGCGAAGTTCCAGCAAGCGAAGGCACGAGCTCTGTGGGTGATCTTCAGCTACGGTCCGGCCGGTGGCGCTGCTCCTACGAGCCGCGTTTGGACCAAGGCACAAGGCTTTGGATGATGAGTCGATGGGGTATGCGGATAGGACGCGGGCGGCACGCGGCTCGCCGGCCGGCACGGGCGAGGGACTCTTCGCTAGGACATGCCGTGGCGCTCGTCCGTGCCGTGGCTGGCAGCCGAACGCGGTGGACTGACGAATGGCACCGAGTGATCATCGAGACAACGCGGTAACGAGGCACGCGACCAAGCGTCCCGCTCCGTCGACAGCCCGTCGGGCGGCGGCGGTCATTGCCCTTGCCGCAGCCTCCGTTGCCGTGCTGTACGTCATGTTGGCGGCCCTCGACCGGTGGGCAGTCCTGGTCGTCGGCGTGATCTCGTTCGCGATCGTCGTGCTCGGGGCTTGGTACGCGCTGTCGCGGAGCGGAGTGGTACGACTATTGTCCACCGCACTGGCCGCGGCCGGTCTGCTCGCGTTCGTTGTAGTCATGATCGCCAACGACATCGTGCGTGTATTGGCGATCAGCGGAGGCTTGGCAGTCCTCTCTGTCGTCGCGGCCGGGTATGCACTGCGCGCAGGTCCCGGACCAAGTCGGGGCGGAGCAGCCACCCGGGCAACGCATCCCGTACTGCTCATGAATCTCAAGTCCGGAGGTGGGAAGGCGGAGCGCTTCCACCTCGTCGAGCAGTGCCGACAGCGCGGGATCGAACCGATCGTGCTCACGCCCGAAGCGGACCTATTGCAGCTCGCGGAAGATGCACTGGCTCGGGGCGCCGACGTGATCGGCATGGCCGGTGGCGACGGTTCGCACGCGCTGGCGGCCTCGGTCGCCAGTCGGCACAATATCCCGCTCGTTGTGGTTCCGGCCGGCACGCGCAACCACTTCGCGCTCGACCTCGGACTCGACCGCAACGACGTCGTAGGCGCTTTGAACGCATACAGCGAAGGATTCGACCGCACGATCGACCTGGCGGAAGTGAACGGCCGGGTCTTCGTCAACAACGCGTCGATGGGTGTGTACGCGAAGGTCGTTCAGTCATCGGAGTATCGCGACGCAAAGATGCGAACCGCCGCCGCGGTACTGCCGACCGTCATCGGCCCGAACGCGACTCCGATGGACTTGCGGTTCACCCTGCCATCCGGAGAGGAGGCGCTCACCTCTCAGCTCATCCTGGTCTCGAACAACCCGTACAACCTGAGCGATCTTCGCAGCGGTGGAACGCGAGCGCAGATGGACAGCGGGGTGCTGGGGATCGTTTCGCTGCACGTTCGCAGCGGTGCGGAGGCTCAGAAGCTGGCCGCACTGGAGTCAGTCGGACAGGGGCGCCGTTTCGGCGGCTGGCAGGAGTGGACCGCCAGCGAGTTCGAGGTTCGCGCGTCCGATCCGGTGGCGATCGGCGTCGACGGAGAGGCGCTCACCATGCCACCGCCGCTGGAGTTCCGGATCCGGCCTGGCGCACTGACCGTGCGGCTGCCGCGCACCGCGCCGGATGTCTCTCCTGGGGCCCGCGTCGTAAGGCTCGCCTCAAGATCCACCCTTGCCGCGTTGTGGCACGTCGCGCGCGGTCGCCAACCGGAGCCGACGTGACCGAGCCACCCGCGCTCGCCAGAGGCGACAACCCAACTAGTGAGGAGCTGCTCGCGGATCGGCTCGGCCCGCAACCAGGGCCGTGCGCGCCCGCGAGATCCGAGGCCGCGAAGGTACTTCGCGCGCTCGGACATCTCGACCGCGCCGTCTACCGGGGCGTCGCTCGGTTGCCAGCATCACCAGTTGACGCACCGCTGCGGCGGTTTGCGAAGTTCGCCGATTACTCCAAGCCGTGGTTCATCGTCGCCGCGGTCCTCGCACTCATTGGCGGCGCGCGAGGCCGTCGTGCTGCCCTCACCGGGATCGCAGCGATCGGCGTCACGTCTCTCGTCGTCAACCAACCGATGAAGATCGCCGGCGACCGGAAGCGGCCGGATCGCGAGGGCGCAGGCGTGCCACGGCAGCGGTGGGTCACGATGCCGGAATCGACATCGTTCCCCTCAGGCCACTCAGCTTCGGCCGCCGCATTCGCCGTCGCGGTCGGCGACCTGATCCCGGGGGCGGCGCCCACACTTCGGACGGCGGGCTCGGTGGTTGCGTTTTCGCGCGTCTACACCGGTGTGCACTACCCGAGCGACGTTGTGATCGGTGCGACCGTGGGGGGTTTGATCGGCCGGCTGACGTCTAGGACAGCACGCCGCATCACACAGTCGAGGGCAGCTTCGGGCGACCGCAGCCTCGCCTTGCGTCGGGGATGATCGGTCTCGATGGCGTTGTTTTCGTGCTACTCGCTGAAATGCCGTGGCGTACCGATCGAGCGCCCGGTACGGCCCGTAGCGCAGGTCCCAGCGCCGCGACAGCGACGAATTCTCCAGGGAACCGGTGGCCAGCCGGAGCAGGCGAGATAGCACGCGACGTGATCACCACGTCGGTGTCCCGTGGCTTTGGTCGCGAGCTCACGATGGTGTGGTGCGATGCCTCTCGGCGCGCCGCTGAGGCACCGGCCGGTGTGCGAGCTGACGGACCTGCATCTCGTGCATTGTCGGGCGTCAGCCGTTGCTGCCGCGCCACGCCTCGGCCCGTATTGCCTAGCAAGCGAAGCTGCACTTGCGCCGTGGGCAAGGACGCTCAGCATCCCCGTGATGCCGATGATCGTGACCACCGGTTGGGAGCCATCGTCACCCAGGGTCTCCAAGGCGAGCAGGCCAAAGACGACCGAGGCGAGGCCACGCGGCCAGCGCCGCCCAGTACCGCACGTACTCGCGCACGTGGACGTTCGTCAACCGCGCATCGTCGAGCACGACATCAACCTCAGCCACCTACTCACCCCCCTGGCGGTCACCCGGCAACCCGCGGCCGCGGTCACGCAACTCCTGTTCCTCCTCGGCGTCGAAGACCTGCCCGCATGCTGTGCAGCTCGTCTCGGCGCTCGCGAATCCCGAGTTGACTTCACGGGTCCGGACACGGTGTTCACATGCCGGAGCTTGATACGGCCGTTCGCCACTCATCACCGGATTGACAACCTATCTATGTGACGATGTCGTCACCTACTCGTGTCGACAGATAGTATCGCCGCAGGCCGCGGCCCGCGCGGCCGGGTGGACCGGGGACGGCGCAGGATGACAACACCGCTGTACCAGCTCAAGGCCGAGTTCTTCAAAACCCTCGGCCACCCGGCGCGCATCCGGATCCTCGAACTGCTCGCCGAACGTGACCATGCGGTCGGCCAGCTGCAAGCCGCGATCGGGCTGGAAGCCTCGCACACCTCACAGCAGCTCGCGATCCTGCGCCGCGCAGGCGTCGTCACCGCCCGCAAACAAGGCAACTCAGTGATCTACTCGATGGCCACCCCGGACATGGCCGACCTACTCGCGGTCGCCCGCCGAGTGCTCACCGGCATGCTCAACGACCAGGCCAACCTGCTCAAAGACCTCAAAGCAAGCAGCCGAGCAGCGGCGCGAGCAGTCAGCTGACGTCCGGTGCGCCGCCCGCCGACGTTGTGAGTGAGCAGGCCCGTTCGCCAGACAAGGCAGGATTGCTCAATCCACGTGCCTGCCGCCAAAGGATCGACGAGCTCAGAGTTCAGGGCACCGACCGCACCTACACCAACTGCACGCAGCACGGATCGATCCGACGTCCGCTCAGCGATTGCGCGCCGGGCACACAGCGCATCGCGCGGGGATCGGTCACCACGTCCCCCCTCGGCGCGCGCGGCACGACGTACACAGCGACGATTCCGATCAGCTATATCGAGCGATCCGTCGCGCCCAACGGCGTCGGACTCTCGGGCCCGACGCGGACGAGCAGCGGACACTGGAGCCTTCGCGCCGCACTCGACCCGCACGGGCGCTCGTCGATCTGGTCCACCGAGTGGTCGGTGGGCGGCATCGATCAAGGCCGAGAAGCCGGCGCATCCAACATCGTCACCGGAACAAACGCACCCGTCGGCTCAGACTCCGACCCCTACACGATCTGAGTCCACCGGCGGAGAAATCTGCGTAGCGCTAACCGCCCGACCGGGGGCGCTCGGCCTCGCGCGATGGCATGCATGGCCGCCTGGGAACCATCGGTCCTCGCAAGTTGGTGAGAAGTCCGATACACACGCCGGCCCAGGACCACTAGATCAGGCGCCAGCTCCGGGCAGCGTCTCGGAGAGTTCGATCATGTTGCCCCACGGATCTCGCAAGAACGCCAGGCGCCGGCTGATGTCCTCGATCTCGAACGGCTCACCGATGATGTCGACGCCGCGGCGGATCAGCTCGGCCCGCGCGGCGTCGACGTTGTCGACGTGGAGGCAGACGTGCTGGTAGCCGCCGTACTCCAGGCTCACCCCGAGGTCATCCAGGATGGGCTTGAGGTGCGGAACCGGGCCGGCCAGCAGTTCCAGGTGGAAGTCGTCGTCGGCGGCCGGGCTGAGGTAGGCCAGCTGCAGGTCGCCGTAGGGCCATTCCTGTAGGACACGGAAGTCCAGCTTCTCGGTGTACCAGTTCTTGGCCGCTTCGTAGTCGGGGACGCGGACACCGACGTGGTGTCCCCCAAAGGACGCGAAGGGGCTGGCGGGATTCTTGGCGGGGTGGGTCGGCATTGGCATGAGGTGCTCCTCGGTTCGACCGGGGTGGCCGCGGCTCGCTGTGCTCGTCTCGATTGAGGCGATGAGTCGAGTCAACGACGCCAGGGCCTTCGGCAACATCGGTTCGTCCGCCCCGCTGACCCCAGGTCTGGCGAACCTGGTTCGGGCGGAACCACCCTCGACCTGTCGGCGGTGCTGGCTGCGATTCATACTTCAGGCCATGGACCGATCGACGGAGTTGCGGGACTTCCTCCGCAGCCGACGAGCGCGGTTGGAACCACCCGATGTCGGGTTGCCGTGGCGCATCGGGAGCCGCCGGGTCATCGGCCTGCGTCGTGAGGAACTTGCGCTGGCCGCCGGGGTGAGCGTCGACTACTACACCCGGCTCGAACAGGGCCGGGCCAAGAATGTCTCCGATCAGGTGCTCCACGCCTTGGCCGACGCGCTGAGACTTGATGACCTGGAGCGAGCGCACCTTTCCAACCTGGCGCGTCCGGTCGACGGTCGCCGGGCTGTCGCGGCCTCGCGCGCCGCGCCGCCGAAGGCGTCGGCGGCCACTCGCGCGATGGTGGAGGCGCTCGATCCAACCCCGGCGTTGCTGCACGGGCCGATGCTGGAGATCCTCGCCGTCAACCGGATGGGCGCGATCCTGTTCGACGACTTCGCTTCGATGCCGCGCCGCGACCGAAACCTGGCCCGCTGGACGTTTTTGAACCCGCGGGCCCGCGAGGTGTACCCGCAGTGGGAGGTCGTCGCCGCACAGATGGTCGCCATCCTCCGTCGAGCCGCCGGCATACGTGGCGACAGCCCGGCGCTAAATGAGCTGGTCGGTGAACTCAGCATCGCCTCGCCGCAGTTCGCACAATGGTGGGCCGACCACACACTCTTTCAGCACACGCACGGACCTAAAACGGTCCATCACGACCTGGTCGGGGACCTCGAACTCCAATATCAGTCCCTCTTGCTGCCCCAGGATCCCGACCAGTACGTGGTCATCTACACGGCCCTGTCCGGCTCACCCACAGCCGAGAAACTGGCAGTCTTGTCGAATTGGAATCCTGTCCGCGCCGAAGAACGGTCAGCCGAGGGGCACTCGGCGAGTTGACTCCCTCCAGCGATCCGACCTCCCCTGCTACCACGATGGGAGCCGGCGAGGCGCTGGTCGACGAGCGGGTGAGGGAGCCGACCTGTGCCTCGGCTTGGCATGCGGTGAGCGGGGCCCCGATCACGGACGAGCTGCTTGAGTGGCCTCCTGATCTGTTCGCCCTCGCAAACGTCGTGCTGGCGAGGGCGGAAGCGTTTCGCTTCGCCCTCTCCCCGGTCGACTCGTGGCCCCCTGGTCGGCATCACGACTGGGCGCACGCGGTCGAAGAGGCGGGCCGTCAGTTGAGCATCTGGGTCGAGGATCAAACCGCCGCGATGCCCGACCTGCTCGTCGAGGAATGGGGCTTGTTACGGGAGCGCGCCGAAACGCCTCTCGAGGAACTGGCGACGGGGCGGGAATCGCGACTGTGCGAGGCACTGCTGACCTTGCATGCAATCGCCGACGAGGCCTGCGCCGGGCTCGGCGTCGCGCTCGACACGTCTAACGCCGACGCATCTGTTTACCGCGCGCGGCGCCGCGAGCTGCTGGCTAGGAACGGATCGCTGGCTCGCCTCGACACTCGGCTCCTGCGCGTGCTGCCGAAAGTCCGTACTCCCCCCACGGGAAGACCGGCGTTCTCACGCTACGCCTGCGTACAAGGTCCTGGAATTGACGTTCGGTGGCACAAGATCCCGGCTCGCCATCGCGGCACGGACCTTCGGGCCGAGTACGCCACGCTGCTGCTGCTGCCGTGGCCGCTGAGGGTGCGGGCATCCGACTTTCACCCTGTCGAGGGCTCCCTGCAGAGGCTGACCAATGACCCGTTCGGGTTTTTCGAGTTTGCCCCGGCCGAAGGCCTTGACCTGGACCTCCTGGACCGGGTGCTGGTCGCCGCGCGCCAGGAGGCGGGCAGCGTCGATGTAGTCGTGCTCCCGGAGAGCGCGGTCGACGAGCAGGAGATCGACGACGTCGAAACGCTGCTGCAGAGCCACGGGGTGGCCATCCTCAACACCGGGGTCCGCGGACGCTCATCACAGCCGGGGCGGTTCCCCGGCAACTGGCTGCATATCGGCATCAACCCGATACTCGAGAAGGGCGTTCCGCAGCCAATCGGGGATCCGGAACCGTGGTTTCACATCCGCCAGAACAAGCACCACAGATGGTCCCTGGACGAAGGCCAGATCACCCAGTACCACCTCGGAGGCGTCCTGCATCCCCACGCCCGATGGTGGGAAGCGATGGAGGTACCCCGCAGGGCGATGCAGTTCGTTGAACTCGCCGAACTCACACAGGCCTCGCTCGTCTGCGAGGACCTTGCCCAGAATGACGACATCGCCCAGCTCATCCGATCGGTGGGCCCGACCTCCGTCATATGCGGTCTGCTCGACGGGCCGCAGCTCACCTCGCGCTGGGCCGCCCGATACGCCAGCGTCCTGGCCGACGACCCCGGCTCGGCCGTACTGACGCTGGCCTCCCTCGGCATGGTGCAGCGCTCGCGACCGCTCGGCCGGGAATCCTCCCGCGTAATCGCACTGTGGAAGGACTCCAGCACGGGAGTCCGCGAGATTCCGCTCGAGCCCGGCGCAGACGGCGTCCTGCTCACGGTCACGATGGATGGGGCCAGTCGGCGAAGCGCCGACGGCCGCTGGCCGGTCGACAACGGCACGTCCTGCTGTAACGCTGCCGTCTATCAAGTTCGGGCGTCGAGCCTCGGCTCAGAACCAACCCCGCCACGCCCCACCACGCGGAGCGCGCACCTCCTGGAAATCGAGGACCTCACAATCCTCACCGCGTGGGCAGAAGGTGTCGCTGAAGCCGCGGCCTACGCACCCGAACGCATCGACGCTGTGCTAGCCGAGGCACACGCAGACGCGACATGGCGAGCCGCGTTCGGGCTCCCGCAGCCGTCCCCCCGACTCCGCGACGCACTGGAATCCCTCGGCCGAGTAATTCGCGCCGCCGCGGTACCACCCGGGACACTGATATTCGACGCGATGCGCACCGCGCTCAGCAAGGATGATCCCGACGAAGGAAGACTCGACCGCTTGGTTCGGCAGTCGTTACTCGCGATGCTCGAAGCACGAGGAACAAGGCAATCGCGCCGAGCGCATACGGCCCGCTGATTCCGAGCGGACAGGTCCGATCATCACTGGGTTTCGCCGGCGCGCACTGCGGCGGTCGGCGTTAACCACCCGCCAATAACTGCCACGCTGCCCATCGGCCCGTTCAATGAGTAGGAGCCAGACGAACGCGTTACGGCCGGCGTGGCGGACCGGCTGGACGTCCGTCACGCAGCTGTGCGACGAGGCCGAAACTGCGGCGGGTCCGGGCTCGGCGCGTCGAACTCCGCCTGTCCGACCGAGCAGCCCCCACCGTCCGCGACCGGTGGGCCAGCTGACGGCTGCTGGATACGCTTCGCCGATGACGGCACGAGTGGACGTCCTCACTGACGGATACGTCGGCGACCGGGTCGCCAGCACCGTGACCCTGATCCGTGACGGCGACGCGGTCATCGTCGTCGACCCGGGCATGGTGGCCGACCGGAGCGCGATCCTCGACCCGCTGGCCGCATTCAGCGTCCAGGTCAGTGACGTCACGGACGTGGTCTTCAGCCACCATCATCCCGACCACACGCTCAATGCCGCCCTGTTCCCCGACGCGCGGTTCCACGACCACTGGGCCATCTATCAGGGCGACCGCTGGGAGGACCGGGACGCGGACGGCTTCGATATCAGCCCAGCGGTGCACCTGATGGCCACGCCCGGCCATACCGCGCAAGACATCTCGACGCTCGCCGAGACCGACAGCGGCCTGGTTGTGCTCACCCACCTGTGGTGGCACGCAGACGGCCCTCAGGTCGATCCGCTCGCCGAGGACCTGGATCTCCTGCACGCCAACCGGGACAAGGTGCTGAGGCAGCGGCCGGCGCTGATCATCCCCGGCCACGGCACACCGTTCGCGCCGCGCTAGGCCAGCGCTAGGCCAGCTCGGTCCCGTCTACTGGACTGTCGAACCGGGAACCTGCCGGCTAACAGCCGGAAGCTGTGCGTCGAACAGTGTGTGAGTGGGTCGGGGCGAGCCGTCGGGCGTCCATGCTCGTCCCCGGGTCTCGACCGCAGCTCCTTTAGCCGCTGCCGCGACGGCGTAGCCTGACCTCGTGGATGCTGCCGACGACGGGATGCCGATCGCCTATTCTGCGCTTCAGAAGGGCACCCCCGTCGTGTCCGCGTCCGGCACGCGGTTCGGCGTGGTCGAGCACGTTCTTGAGATCCCGGCCGAAGATCTCTTCGACGGGATCGTGGTGTCGACCGACGAGGGCTTGCGCTTCGTCGATCGCGACCAGATCGACAACATCACTACGGCCCAGGTTCGGTGCGCGCTCACAGACGAGCAGGCGCAGACGCTCAGCCCGCCGTACGGCGCCCCCGTGTATCAGGCGAACGCGCTGCAGGACACCGGTTCGTCGTTGCACGACCGCTTCGGACGGATGTTCCGCCGCGCGCGCTGGTACCGCGAAGATTGACTGCGCCCGACTCGCGGAGGTGACCGCGGCGGCGCGGCGACAGTGGCTAGAACGGCATGACCGACCAGCAACTCGCCGCAATCGCCCGCACCTCGATCACCACCAGCGACGCACCACCCGACCTGATCGTGCCCGCCGCACAACGGGCCGACGAATGGCTCGCCGACCCGACTATCTGCGGTTCGAGGCGCTGCTCACAGCCGCCCGGCTCTCGCCCGACCGCAAACGACTTCGCCTTGATCACGATCGGCCTACTCGGACGGCGGATCTTCGAAGCCGGCGGGCCGCAGAACTTCCACGGTTCGTTCGCCGGACGCGAGTGTCTGTAGAGGATCTTGGAAAGGGTCGCGGTGCCAACCGTTCAGACTCGGGCCCGCCCGCATGCGCTCCGCTCGGGTACGCGACACGAGGTCGCACGATATGAGTGGTCTCGCTCAGCGGTGCCAGTGGTACGGCGTGGTGGTCGAGACCTTGACGAGACCGGACCGTTCAAGGATCGGGCGCGAGTACTCGGTCGAGTCGCTGTTGATGAGGGTTTTGCCCATGCGCAGTGCCGACTGCGCCCGCGCCGCGGTCAACGCACGATAGATCCCGCGACCGCGCCACTCCTGCCGAGTCGCGCCGCCCCAGATCCCCGCGAACTCGGTCCCGCGCACCGGCTCCAGCCGCCCGGCGCTGACGATCTGCCCGTCTGCCTCGGCGACCCACAGCTGCATCCCGTCGTCGAACGACAGCCGCCGCAGCAATGCGTTGGCCACTGCCACCGCTTCGGGGACCGGATCGCCGAAGACGTCCGCACTCATCGCAGTCATCGCGCGGACGTCCGCCTCCTCGCTGACCCGCCGCAGTGTCACACCTTCGGGCAGTCGCACATCGACCGCGAGTCGCCGCGCCTCGCCGATCATGATCGACTCTGGTTCATCCGCGACGAACCCGTTGTCCAGAAGAGTCTCGTGCAACCCGGGCGCGTGATCGTGCCCACGCGTCTTCCACTCGACCCGATTGATCCCAGAATCTGCCTGATAGTGGGCGAGCGTCGCCGCCACAAGCCCCCGGACGGCGTCAGCATCGGCTCCGCCAAGATCCCGGTAAGTGGCGAAACCGCGCCCGCCCGCGAAGGTCACCAGGCGCAACGGACCGAGGATGGTTACCGAGACCGCACTCGGTGTTTCTGCGTCGGTTCGCAGCTGCTCGTCATACGCCGCGAGCAAGTAAGCGCGATCATGCATGCCGACACCGTGACAGATCCGATGCTCGTTCGGCCACGAGTTTCGGCTCCGACCGGCCGGCCCTCCCGGCTGCCAATTGCACGCACCGGCGCGCGTACCCCGTCTGGCCGGGCCCGGCGTCCGCAGGCCGTCCCCGCGGGGTCAGCGGGTCATCTGGTCGAGGGCCGCGGTGACCGCGAGGAGCAGCACGGTGTCTTGGGTTGGGTCGGCCTCGACGCCGTAGGTGTCGGCAACCCGGAACCATTTCCTGGACACCTCGGCGACCTTCTTGCCGCCGCGTTCGATCCGGTACTCGTGGTCGACGATGTTGCCGTGCACCTCCATGTCGGGGCCGTTTGCCATCTGCACTTCGAACCGGTCCCGTAGCGGCGTGATCAGCGCCTTCTTGACTGTCGCCACCTTGTCGCCGTGGGCGTCCTCGATCTCCATCGTGTCTCGGATGTGGAGCATCCGCTGCTGGATCTTGAGGAGCTCGTTGCCGGAGGCATCCTCGAAGATGAGGGTGTCGCGTACTCGCAGCGCCTTGCCGTTGACCTTGAAAACGCGCTGACCGGCGTCGTCCTCGATCCAGTAGTCGTCGCCGATGGCGACCAGCTTCTCCCGCATGCGGTAGTGCACGGCGCCTCGGCGTTCCTCGCGGCGGTCCCGCCGACCGAGTAGTGCCATCGCATCCCCCCAGGTGCTCTAACCGGACGATCCGTCCCGGCTTGCATGAGCATTGGATCTCGTCCAACGCGATCATCGCCAGCCGGCCGACGCATCACCCGTGATCAATGGTGCATCCGACTCACCGTAACAGCGCTGTGGCCGGATCGGCGCCGAGCGCACGGGTCCTCGGTCATCTGCGTCGAGTTATCCCCGGCTGCGCCGTGACGCCGGACAGTCTTGTGATCGAGCGCGCGGCCCCGCTCGGCAGGGCTCTGCCGTGCAGTTTTGACCACCCGGCACTAACTGCCGTGCTAGGCGAGCCGGCGATCGGTCCCCGTTTCGCCCGCCTAAGCGGCAGCCGCCTCGAACGCGATCCAGGCCCGCGGGAATATTCCGTCGACCTATCGCGATATATCACTGACACTCGCTATACTGGCGAGGTTCCGACTGAATGGAGAAACCAAGATGAAGAACGACAACTACTCCCAGACCGCGTTCGGCCCCGGCTTCGGTTATCGCCGTCGTGGCCTGCGCCCGCCGTTCCCGCCCGCATTTGCAGCCGCCCGCCCGGGCTTCGGCGGCGGCTTCGGCCGCGGGTTCGGTCCGCGCGGCGGCCCCTTCGGCCCCCGCGGCCGCGCCCGCCGTGGTGACGTCCGGTTGGCGATCCTGTCCCTGCTCGCAGAGGCGCCGAACAACGGCTACGGCCTGATCAAGGCCATCGCCGAGAAGACCGACGACGGCTGGCGTGCCAGCCCAGGTTCGGTCTACCCCACCCTGTCCCAGCTCGTCGACGAGAAGTTGGTCAGCGGCACTGAGGGTGGCGACTACACCCTCACCGACAACGGCCGTGCCTACGTCGCCGAGCACGCCGAAGAACTGGCCGCCGTGTGGCACGTCGGTCCCAAGGTCAGCGGCGAGCAGGCCGCCCTTATCGACGCGACCCAGAAGCTCGTCGGCGCGATCCGCCAAATCGGCACCGACGGTTCGACCGACAAGCAGGCCTCCGCAGCCGAGAAGGTCGACGCACTGCGCAAGGAGCTGTACCGGCTACTCGCCGAGTAACGCACACCAGCGCGCCCTCCTACCCGGGATGTGCCCCCAGTCCGCATCGGAACCGAACGCGGACTGCGGGGTCGTCGCTGAGGTCGGTCCGCCGTCTCGCCTCCTGAACTGCCGAATCCTTCGGCGAAGGCACAGCGAGCTGTGCCAGCGTCACGACCGGTTCGGTGCCTGACCTCGGCGCGCTGCATCCGTCGTTCGGGAGCATCGGTCGCCGGGTTACCGAACGTGTGTTATCCCCGCAGAGTGATTGTTGAGGGCTGACCAAGATCAACGTAGGTATCGTGGGGACCATTGCAGGTCGGAGATCCGCTTTCAACCGTGATCTTGCGGCGGGCCTCCTCGATCTCAGCCTCGCCGACGCCACCATCGCCTTCTACGACGCGAAATACACCTACCGACTCTGGCGGCCCATCACCGCCATCCGCCTCGCCGACACCGACAACAACCCGCTCACCACCGCCGACGCCGCCTGGACACCGCTCGCCACCACCCCAGCCGACCCGTCCTACCCCGGCGCGCACAGCGTCATCAGCGCCGCCGCCACCACCGTGCTCACCGCGCTATATGGCAACCACCTCAACATCGCCGTCACCTCACCCACCCTGCCCGGCGTCACCCGGACCTTCCACAACTTCCGCGACGTCGCCACCGAGGCCGGGCTCAGCCGCATCTACGCCGGCGTCCACACCCGCCTCGACCACACAGCCGGCCTCGCACTCGGCGACCAGATCGGGCAATACACCCTCCGCCACGCACTCACCCACTGAGCGCAACGCACTACGGCCGGCCGGGTGCACAGCGGCACCCGGCTCGGCGCACCCGGGTCGGTCCTCCCTCGGGTTACCCCTCCTCGCGGCGAGGGGGTCACCACGGCGCCCACCCTGGCACCGTCCGACACACGGATAGGACCCAAGCCGACGCGACCTCGGGAGCCCCTTCCAGGCCTACGAGGCGAAGAAGCGCTCGAGGGCTTCGCAAGCAAACTCCGACGCGGGTGGCCGTCGGCGTGCTAGATACGGACCATCTTCGTCCTGACCCTTGAGTTCCTCATCGCGGTCCGCATGACGTGGATGATCAGCACAATGCGTGGCAGCACAGCGGCGATGATCTCCGGTTCGGTGCGGCGGTCGTCCGTACCGACCCGGGCGTTGCTCGCCTGTCGCCAGCACCGAAGCGCTCCGCCGAGCGCGGCTGCACCGGAAACCCCTGGACTGTCCACCGACTAGTACGCGGGTGCCAGCCTGCCTGCTCTAAGCCGAATGTCACGCAGCGGCAGGAGGCCAGTCGTTTGTGACGGAGGCCCAGAGGTAGAAGCAGGCGCGTGTGCGGAACGGCCGCCATGGCGTGGCGATCGCCTCGAGCACCTTCGGTCGAGGCAGCTCGTCCAGCTGATACACGAGCTGCGCCGCCTTACGGAGTCCGAGATCACCGGCAAGAACGACGTCGGGCCGATGAAGTCGAAACATCATGAAGGCGCCCGCGGTCCATTCCCCGATCCCCGGCACTGACGTCAGCGACCGGAGGACGTCCTCATCCGACAGCGAGGGCAACAAGTCGAGGTTGAGCTGTCCTCCTTGGATTCGCTCCGCCAAGGACCGCAGCGCGCGCTCCTTGGCATGCGACAACCCTGCCGTGGATCGCAGATCCGGGCCGGCCCGGAGCAACGCATCAGGGGTAGGCACGCGATCGCCGAAGTAGTGGAGCATACGGCCGTAAATCGCCGTGGCGGCTGCAGTGGCCAGCTGTTGCCTCACAATCGCCATGATCAAAGCACCGAACAGATCAGGCGGAGTGTCGACATCAGGCGGCGTGATCGGACCATATCGATGGACGAGCTGGCCCATCACCGGATCCGAGCCAGCGAGATGAGCATCGGCCTCGTCGTAGGCCATTCCGTCCCGGTAGGTCGACTGCCCTGCGTCCATCGCTGTCGTATGCCTCCAAGCGCGGGAAAGCCGCTGACGTGGTGGCGTGCGTTCCATCCACGATGGCGTAATGATCTACCTGGCTGCGCCCCCGAACACAACGTCCCGGCCATGACATCGGGGCGCTGCACGCTAGCGTGATCGCCAGAACACCGCAGCGTTCATACACGAGCTGCCTTCTACGGCGACGAGCAGGTCGCCCGACACCCTCCACAGTGGACAGTCTGCGTTCAGCCGCGGCATCGCTCCCGGACGGCGCCCTGTTGATCAAACGGTGTCCGGCGCTGACCGGCGTCACGAAAGCGACTGGTCTCTTGACGGCTGAGCGCGCGAATCCCCGGGACCCGTTGCGGGTACCCGGGGATCCGACCCGTCGGCTACAAAGAGCTGGCGCCGGTTGCGCCTCGGGGGTGACCGTCGGCTCGCGCCGGTCCAGTCTCGGCAACCATTCGAGCCAGCGCGGCAGATACCAATTGCGCGCGCCGAGCAGCTTCATCGTTGCGGGCAGGAGCACCGCGCGGACGAGCGTGGCGTCGATGAGGACGGCCGCTGCCAGCCCGACACCGAACTGCTTGAACATCAGCAGGGACAGCGTGCCGAAGATCGAGAAGACGCAGACCATCACGACGGCGGCACTCGTCACGACGCCCGCCGTGGACTTGATCCCGTGCGCGATCGCCTCGTCCATCCCCGATCCACGCTGGAACGCCTCGCGGATCCGGCTGATGATGAACACGTGATAGTCCATCGACAGGCCGAACAGGATCACAAACAGCAGCAGCGGCACGACCGGTGAGATGCCGAACGTCGAGTTCAAGCCGAGCAGGCCCTTGCCGACACCGCGCTGGAACACGAGCACGAGCACGCCATAGGCGGCAGCAACCGAGAGCAGGTTCAGCACGATCGCCTTCACCGCTATCACGAGCGAGCGGAACGCGAGGAGCATCAGCGCGAACGCGAACAGCAGCACGAACGCGACTACGAGCGGAAGCTTCGCCTTCGTCTGGTCGGCTGCGTCCTTCCATTCGGCGGTGAGCCCCGTGACTCCGGCGGTGGCGTTCGGCAGGGCACCGACCGTCGCAGGAACGATCTTGTTGCGTAGTTCGGCCAGGGCGGCGTCCGAGCTCGCGTCGGTTCCCGTGCCGGTAATCGGGACAGTGATGTTGGCGACCGTCGCGTCGTCATTGATGTCGACCGTGATCGGCTCGTCCATGCGGCCACTGGCGATCGCCCTGCGCTCGAGACCGGCGATTGCCTCTCGTACGGCCGGCGTCTTGACGTTCGGCGCCTTGACGACGACTTGAGCCGGCAGCGCAGTGCCCGGAAATGCGTCCTGCATCCGGTCGTAGGTTTTCACCAACTCCATCGACCTTGGGTAGGAGTCCGGGCCCGGGTTAGCCATCCGCAGCTGAAGAGCCGGTGCCGCGAGCGCGAGCAGCACGCCACCGGCGAGCACGGCTGAGAGCAACGGCCGGCGCAGGACGCGGTCGACAATCGCTGCCCACACTCGGCTGTCACCGTTGCGGCGACGCCGCCACCCAAAGAGCGGGACGCGCAACCGGTCGACCCGGTCGCCCAGTTTCGATAGCAAGGCGGGCAGCACGGTCAGCGAGCCCAGCATCGCGACAGCCACGACGAGGATCGTCGAGAGCCCGAAAGAGGCAAACGTCGCGTCGCCGGTCATGAACATGCCGGCCATCGCGACCATCACCGTGACGCCGGAGATCAGCACCGAGCGCCCGGATGTGGCCGCGGCAATGTCGAGAGCAGCGCGTGGGCTGTGCCCCGCGGCGCGCTCCTCGCGTTCCCGCTTGAGGTAGAACATCGAGTAGTCGACGCCCACCGCGAGCCCGATCAGCAAGACGACTGCCGTCGTCTCCGGTGCCATGGGCAGCACGTGGCTCGCCAGACCCATCAGGCCGAACGTCGCGAATACCGCGGTCAATGCAAGCAGCAGCGGAATGCCAGCGGCCACCAACGCGCCGAACGCGACTACGAGGATGGCCAAGGTGATCGGCAGCGACAACGTACCTGCACGATCGAGATCGTTGGTCATTGCGGTGTCGACGGTCTTCATGGCGCTCGCGTCACCGAACTCGCCGATGAAGAAGTCCGGGTTGGCCTGCTTGCCCGCCGCGACCGCGTCGAGCACCGGCCCGATCTTCTCGGCCGCCTTGTCCTTGTTGCCCTTGATCTCGAACTCGACGAGCGCGGCGTGCTTGCTCGGCGAAATCTGACCTGCGTTGCCGGGGGCGAGCGGTGAGCGGACGTTCTGTACCGCTCCAACCTTCGACACGCGAGCGACGACGTCCCGGATCGCCGCGGTGAAGGCAGGATCACCGACCTGGGTTGAGCGGCTCTCGACGAGGACGCTCTCCGCAGCGGGTTGCTTGAATCCGGCGTTGAGGATCCGGTCCATGCGGCCCGATTCGCCGGGTCCCGGCGCGTTCGGGTCCACGGTCTTGGTGCCGACCATGCCTCCGAGCGCGAGGGCAACGACCACGAACGCCAGCCAGGCGAAAGTCGCCGTCTTCCAGTGACCGGCACTCCAGCGACCAAGCCGCGCCGCGAGGCTGGACCGGGGTTGATATGTGGGTGACATGGCGTCCTCCTTGGTCTCGCCGCCGACGCTAGGAATGACAGCCCGCGAAGTCGTCGGCGCAAGGTCGGAGTCGCGGTCCTACTAGCCGACGATTTCCGAGTCCTACTCAAGGACGACGCGGCGCTCGCGGCCGCGCATTACCTTGGCTGCGTGGGCCAGGTCGCATACGTGACACGCCGGCATGGCTTGGACGTCTTGATCGTTCTTGCGGCCGCTGCCGGCGTGATCGAGGTCGTGGTTGAACACGACTCGGCGAGCGCGCCACGCTCGGCTTTGTGGTTCGTCGTGTCGGCGGTCGTCGTCGTCGTGCTGTCGCTTCTCGCGCGCGAGCGTTTGCCGTTCGCCGCTCCTGCGGCGCTGTGGTTGCTGGTCGCCGCTCTGTCCTTCATCGATGGGCGACTCGCTCCCTCCGTGGTCGCGGTGTTTCTCGCCGGGATGGCAGCCGCGATCCTGCTCGGCAGCCTCCGGGACCCGGTGCAGGCGCGAGTAGGACTGGCGATCGTGCTCAGCAGCGCGCTGATCGTCGTCTACAACGCGCCCGATCGCGATGCCGGCACGTTCGTCTTCATCCCACTGCTATTCGCGATCTGCTGGCTCGGCGGGTTCGCCCTGCGCACCCGGCTCGAACAGGCACAAGCTGCCGAAGTGCGCGCGGCCCAGGCCGAACACGAGCGGGACACAGCGGCCCGGATCGCAGTGGCAGAAGAGCGGGCCCGGATCGCGCGGGAGTTGCACGACATCGTCGCCCACGCCGTGAGTTTGATGGTGCTGCAAGTGGGCGCCGTGCGGCACCGGCTCCAGGAGACCCGGAGCGAGGACGCGGACGCGCTGCGAGGCGTGGAGCAGGCCGGCCGCACCGCGCTGGCCGAGATGCGGCGGCTGCTCGGAGCCATGCGCGCCGACGGGGACGACGTTGAGCTCACGCCGCAGCCCGGCCTCGACGGCCTTGACGCGCTGCTCGCGGAGGTCGGCCGCGCCGGGCTTCCCGTCCAGCTCCACGTCGACGGCGAACCCCTCCCCCTCACCCGGGCGATCGAACTATCTGCCTACCGCATCGTTCAGGAAGGCCTGACGAACGCGTTGAAGCATGCGCACGCCAGCGCCGCCGACGTGACACTGCGCTACCGACCCGGCGAACTCCAGATCGAAGTACACGACGACGGATCGGGCGTCACGCCAACAAACGGTTCCGGCCACGGGCTCGTCGGCGTGCGCGAACGCGTCAAGATCTACGGCGGCGAGATGTCCGCGGGACCGGCAACCGAGGGCGGTTTCGTGCTCAGCACGAGCCTGCCGCTCGGAAGCGACACACAATGACGATCCGCGTTCTCGTCGCCGACGACCAGTCGATGGTGCGGGCCGGCTTTCGACTGCTGCTCTCCGGCGAGGACGGCATCGACGTAGTAGCCGAGGCAAGCAATGGAGTGGAGGCCGTCAATCACGCTGCCCGGGTCCACCCGACTGTCGTGCTGATGGACATCCGCATGCCCGAACTCGACGGACTCCAGGCGACGCGACAGATCCTTGCGGCCGACAACAATGCCCGGATCCTGATACTGACGACATTCGACCTCGACGAATACATTTACGAAGCGCTCAA
>JBKPQY010000034.1:0-5400 GCA_046734315.1 Actinomycetota bacterium
CTCACGCCGTTCGGCGTGCCGGGCCAGCCTCCGCGGCGTTGGCACCCGCCCGTGCTCGCCCAACCGGGCATCCTCGGCGGCATCGACCGCGGCCGCCTCGGCGAGCAGCTTGTCGATCTGCGGCAGCGTCCGGTTCGCCGCCTGGGCTGCGTTACCAGCCAACTTGGTGCCGTCCAGGCTGAGCGTGCCCAACCACACCATGCCCTCCGCCACCAGCAGCCGCAGCACCCGGCTGAACAGCCCACCCAACGAGCCGGAGTGATCACGGCCCGACGCGACGGCAACGCGGTCATCTACTCACTCGCCTCACCCGATGTCGCAGAGCTGTTGGCGGTAGCCCGCGCCGGCTGACCAGGCGCTCGACGGCCAAGTCGATTTGCTGAAGGGCCTGCGGGCGGACAGCCGGGCCGCGGCACGGGCGGGTCGCCGATGAGGGGCTGGCTGACCGGGTCACGCACGCCGGTGTTATGACGGGATACTCGCAGTGCGTGCGGCAGCCATGGGTCATCCTCGCCAGCGCCGCATACCAGTTCGCGCCATCTGTCATGTGACCGGATATGCCGCAGACAGCGTGCATAACGGCGAGCGTCCCACGGCGGGGATCGGCGATCGTCGTCGGCGATAGTCCGATCTGCACGGTCACGGTGTTGCGCGGGTTCCGCCCGGCGGGTCACGGGATGCTGAACACGACGATCCCGGCGACGACCGATCCTGCGACCGCGGCGCCGTAGCAGCAGACGTTGATCAGCCCGTTTAGGTGCTTGATCTGCAGTCCGTCATAGAGGGTGTAACGGAACCGGTGCGCCCAGTGGAAGAGGGCCAGTACACATAGTCCGAAGAGGACGATAGCCGTGGCCGGGTTGCGTGCCAGGGCAAGCATGTGCGCGTGGCTGGGCGCGGAGATCCATCCGAGCGGGAACGCCACGCCGAACAGGAACACCAACATCGGTACGAGGAGCGCGGCGGCCACGCCGCCTGCGCTGAACAGCAGCCAGAGGATTGGTTCGACGCGTCGTTTGGACATGGTCCTAGGTCCTTAGGACGAGCCAGGCCACGATTGCGGAAATCACGACCCAGGCGAGGTAGTTCGTACCGGCTATGAACGACGAGGGCACCCGGCGGCCGCGTGCCCGGACGACGATGGCCTTGGGTGCGAGGTTGAACCAGGTGACTGCGTGTAGCACGACGAACAGGAGCGTGGCGATGTTGAGCGTGATTACCCATGGGTTGGCCGCCCAGTCGAGGAATCGCTGGTAGTTGCGGCTGCCCGCGCCAACGGCGTGGACCAGGAGCAGCAGGAAGATCACGAACCACGCGATAAACACGCAGCTCAATTCCCGTAGGGCGAAGAGGAGGTACGAGCGGCGGTGCAGCCACCACAGCGTGCCCATGCGCTTGCGGTACCACCGAGGGTGGAACTCGGTGTAGATCGGCGGCGCATTCACCGGGAACCCCGCGGCAGTAGGAAAGCCTTGATCGACTGCATGGCTGCGGTGAGCTTGTACTGCTGGATGGCGCCGGCGGGGTCGACGCCCTTGGGACAGGCGCGGGTGCACTCGCCGACGAAGGTGCAGCCCCAGATGCCGTCGGGGTGCGTGAGCAACTCGAGCCGATCAGCGGCCCCCTGATCGCGCGAGTCGAGGTTGTAGCGCTGAGCCAAGGCGATCGCGGCGGGACCGATGAAGTGCGGATCAAGCCCGTACACCGGGCAGGCGGAGTAGCAGAGCATGCAGTTGATGCACATGCTGTATTGCTGGTACGCGTCCTGCTCCGCTGGTGTCTGCAGGTACTCGCCATCGCTCGTCGGCTTCTCGGAGTCCCGAACAATCCACGGCAGGACTTTCGGCAGTTTGCGGAGGAAGTCGCCGATCTCGACGACGAGGTCGCGGATCACGGGGAAGTTGCTCAGCGGCTCGACTCGCACCGGCCCCGGTGCGTAGTCGGTGAGGAACGTGGCGCACGTCAGCTTGGGTTCGCCGTTGACGGTCATGCCGCAACTGCCGCAGATACCCATCCGGCACGACCACCGATACGACAGCGTGCCGTCCTGGTGATCTTTGATGTGGTTGAGGCCGTCCAGCACCGCCCAGTCCGGCCGCAGCGGCACCTCGTACTCCTGCACGGTCGGCGCCGTTTCCTGCTCCGGCCGGTATCGGCTGACCTGCATCGCGATCGTGTCGGTCATGTGCAGCTACCTCCCGTACACCCTCTGCCCGGGCGGCCAGCGGGTGATCGTGACCGGCAGGTACCCGACCGTGCAGGAACCGTCGGGCTGCCGATCGACGAGCGAGTGCGCGAGGAACCGGTCGTCGTCGCGGGCCGGAAAGTCGGTGCGCTGATGTGCGCCGCGGGACTCCTCGCGCTGCAGCGCGCACCCGATGATCGCTTCGGCGACGTCAAGCATGTTGGACAGTTCGAGGGCCGCGATCAGTTCGGTGTTGAACGTATGGCTGCGATCGTCGAGGCTGGCCGAGCGGGCCCGCTGCTGCAGATCGCGCAGCGCCTCGGCCCCCTTGGCGAGCGCATCGCCGTCGCGGTAGATCCCGGCACTGTCCTCCATCACCTGCTGCATCTCTGACCTGATTACTGCGATCCGGTCAGCGCCGCCGGGCCGGCTGAGGAGATCACGTTCCAGGCGGCGCTGCTCGTCGCCTGCCTGCGCAAGAACGGCCGAGCCGGGTTGGGGTGCGGCCGCGGCGTGCCGGGCGGCAGCCCGTCCAGCGCGCGCGCCGAAGACGAGACACTCGGGCAACGAGTTTGAGCCCAGCCGATTCGCGCCGTTGATACTGACGCACGCAGTCTCGCCGGCCGCATACAACCCGTGGATCGGAGTTGCCCCGTCGATGTCGGTGTGGACCCCGCCCATCATGTAGTGAACGACGGGGCGAACCGGAACGAGCTCGGTCACCGGGTCGATGTTCTGGTAGTTCAGGCACAGCTCGCGCACGAACGGCAGCTTGGTGTCGATGACATGTGCCCCGAGATGGCGCAGGTCAAGGTGGACGACGTGGCCGTGGGGGGTGTCGATCGCGCGGCCCTTCTCCATCTCGTGAATGAAGGCCTGCGAGAGCCGGTCACGGGGCCCGAGTTCCATACTGCGCAGTACTGGCGTTGGCTCGGGCTGACCCAGGTCATAGTCCTGGAGGTAGCGGTAGCCGTCCTTGTTGATCAGCCAGCCGCCCTCGGACCGGGCCGCCTCGGTGATCAAGATGCCGGTGAACGGCAAGCCGGTGGGGTGGTACTGCACGAACTCCATGTCCTTCAGCGGCGCGCCCGCGCGGTAAGCCAGGGCCATGCCATCGCCAGTCTTGATGTTCGCGTTCGTGGTGAAGGGAAATACCCGCCCGCAGCCCCCGGTGCACAGAACGACCGCCCGGGCAAGGATGACTTCGACCCGGCCGGACATCAACTCCAGCGCGACGACACCCTGCACCCGCCCGTCCTCGACGAGCAACCGTGTCACGAACCACTCGTCGTAGCGGGCGATTTCCGGGTACTTTAGCGTCGTCTGGAAGAGCGTGTGCAGCAGATGAAAACCCGTCTTGTCCGCTGCGAACCAGGTGCGCATCTTCTTCATGCCGCCGAAGGACCTGACCGCGATTCGCCCGTCGGGCTCGCGGCTCCACGGGCAACCCCAGTGCTCGAGTCGCAGCAATTCGTGCGGCGCCTCCGCCACGAAAGCCTCGACCGCATCCTGGTCGCACAGCCAGTCGCTGCCAGAGATCGTGTCGTAGGCGTGCTCGTCGAGCGTGTCGTCGGCGCCGACGACGCCGGCCGCGCCACCCTCCGCGGAAACCGTGTGGCTGCGCATCGGATAGACCTTGGAGACGATCGCGACGCTTAGGCCCGGCTCACTCTCGGCGATCGCGATCGCCGCCCGCAGGCCGGCAGCGCCCCCGCCCACGAGCACCACGTCATGGGTGACAGTCACGGCACCCCCCGTTGCCGCGCGCGCTCAGTCGCCTAGTCGCGATCACTCGCCGAGATACCTCTCGTCCGTCACCACCGTGCCTTTGTGGTGGACGATCTTGCGGTGAACGCTCCCATCGTGGAACTCGTCGAGCTGGCTGCGACACCCGCATGCGTAGTACCTGTGATCGAGCAGTAGGCCGTCGTCGTCCCGATCTCGGTAATGCTCCCCGCCCACGGTCCGCCCGCAGGGCGCCACTTCACTGTCGAATTGGGTCTTGGTGGCCATCACAGCCCACCGTCCTTCGCACGGAGACAACCTCCGCCCGTGCGGCCGGCGCGGCTGCAGCACCGGGTGGCCGCTCGCGCGGTTAACAGCATCCTCCCGATCTCGCGACAGCGGAAGCTCTGACCGACCATCGGCCCGCTCCCAGACTCGAGCGCAGAACTAGATCATGCACAAGCGAGACCCAGCCGTCGTGCTTGTCTAGGTCGGCCCCGCGCCGTCCCGGACGCGAAGGCACCTTCGTGACCGACCCTCGGGGTCGCCGGGCTGCCCGAGCCGTGATGCAGACGTTCGGGTACAAACTGGACTCATCGGGTGCGAAGGAGCTCTGATTGGTCACGGCATGCGGGATGGCCCGTGAGCCCCGCGGGAACTGCCACTTCGGGCCGAGCGGATTGACGGACTCGATCATGTCGCCGATGCGCTGGCCAGAGGGGTACCACGGCGGTCGACTCCGCCGCACGCTGACGGTCACGCCACGCACCCCATGGGACGACCGATGACTGCCCAGCCGCCAATGGCCCTCGCCAACCTGCTGGATCCCACGATCCGTCCCGGGCTCCAGGCCACGAAACCCAGGCCGACGTTGCATGGCGTGATGAGGACGAGCCACTCGTCGAGGCAATCGGCGCCACCCTTGCGCAGGGGCGCCGCCTCGACTCACAAGAGCAGGCGAGGCGAATCGTCTCCATATTGATCGACGTCTTCGAGCGAAAGTTGTAGAGACCTGGTCAATACCATGTCATCGGTGACTCCGCAGGCGCATCCGCACGAGCGTGCCGGACAGCGGCATAGAGCGGGCGGTTCAGTCGGCTAGTCGCCGGTGACGCCATCGACGAGCTCGCGGAGGATGTCGAGGTGGCCGTTGTGCCGAGCGGTCTCCGCGATCAGGTGCGTGATGATGTACCGCAACGCGAACGGTTTGCCGGTATGTTCGTTCCGGCCGACTGCTTCTGCGTCCCAGTCGCGGGCAGCAATGACGTCGTCGGTGTGGGCTGCCTGCTTGGCGTACTCGTCGAGTAGTTCGGCCAGGGGTTGTTCGAGTCCACGGCGCATCTGGAGCTCGGAGTCGTCGTCCGTGCCCGGCCACTGGTTGGGCCGGCCGAGGAAGACGACGTCGATCCAGAAGGCTTCTGACCAGCGCAGATGGCTGACCAGGCCGGCGATGCTCATGGCCGGCGAGCTCTCCAGCGGCGTCTGCACCG
>JBKPQY010000035.1:0-9095 GCA_046734315.1 Actinomycetota bacterium
TCGTCGACCACATCGTGTCCCGCGCCAGCCAGGTCCCCGGCGGCGTCAGCCCGGCGGAATGAGAGTGAACGAGATGTCCGAGTTGATCAATCCCTCCGCCCGGTACGTGCTGCCGTCCTTCGTCGAGCGCACGAACTACGGGATCAAGGAGTCGAACCCGTACAACAAGCTCTTCGAGGAGCGCATCATCTTCCTCGGTGCTCCGATCGACGACGTCGTCGCCAACGACGTGATGGCGCAGTTGATCGTGCTTGAGTCGACCGACCCCGATCGCGATATCCAGATCTACATCAACTCGCCGGGTGGCTCGTTCACCGCGCTCACGGCCATCTACGACACGATGGTGTACGTCCGGCCCGAGATCCAGACGATCTGCATGGGCCAGGCGGCCTCCGCGGCTGCCGTGCTGCTCGCCGCCGGCACCAAGGGCAAGCGGTTCGCCCTGTCGAACTCGCGGATCCTGATCCACCAGCCCTCCGGCGGCACCGAGGGGCCGATGCAGATCTCCGACCTGGACATCCAGGCGCGTGAAATCCAGCGGATGCGCGAGCTGATGGAGGAGATCCTTGCCCGCCACACCGGGCAGACCATCGAGACCGTGCGCGCCGACATCGAGCGAGACAAGATCTTCACCGCCGAGCAGGCCAAGGAATACGGCATGGTCGACGAGGTAATCACCACCCGCAAACTCACGAACTGATCCCAGCGGAGGCGGGAACGGTTATCGCGCTCTGGTGGTCTGGGAGCGCTCTCAGGCGGCGCGACGGCACGCCGGTGGGGTTTGCGGGGGACTTACCGCGCCGTACCGGGTACCGTTCGAGGTCTGGGCACCATACGACCAGAGGGGAACCGGTAGGCCGTGGCACGTGTCGGAGAGACGGGCGACCTCCTGAAGTGCTCGTTCTGCGGGAAGAGCCAGAAGCAGGTCAAGAAGCTCATTGCCGGTCCCGGCGTGTACATATGCGACGAGTGCATCGACCTCTGTAACGAGATCATCGAAGAGGAGCTCGCCGAGACCAGCGAGTTCAGCTTCGACGAGCTGCCCAAGCCCAGCGAGATCTACGACTTCCTCAATAGCTACGTCGTGGGCCAGGACCAGGCCAAGAAGACGCTGGCCGTCGCCGTATACAACCACTACAAGCGCGTTCAGGCGGGCGGCGAGCCAAAGCCGCGCAGCGCCGACGTCAACGTCGAGCTGGCCAAGTCGAACATCCTGCTGCTTGGGCCCACCGGGTCGGGCAAGACGTTGCTGGCCCAGACACTGGCCCGCATGCTCAATGTCCCGTTTGCCATCGCGGACGCAACCGCGCTCACCGAGGCCGGTTACGTCGGCGAGGACGTAGAGAACATCCTGCTCAAGCTGATCCAGGCGGCGGACTACGACGTCAAGCGCGCGGAGACGGGAATCATCTACATCGACGAGGTCGACAAAATCGCGCGCAAGGCCGAGAACCCGTCGATCACCCGGGACGTATCCGGCGAGGGCGTGCAGCAGGCGCTGCTGAAGATTCTCGAGGGCACGACGGCCAGCGTGCCGCCGCAGGGCGGCCGCAAGCACCCGCACCAGGAGTTCATCCAGATCGACACGACGAACGTCCTGTTCATCGTGGGCGGGGCCTTCGCCGGCCTGGACGCGATCATCGAGAGTCGCATCGGCAAGAAGGGCCTGGGGTTCGGCGCCGAGCTTCGCACGAAGTTCGAGCGCGACCAGCAAGATGTGTTCGCCGACGTCATGCCGGAGGACCTGATGAAGTTCGGGCTCATCCCGGAGTTCATCGGCCGGCTGCCGGTGATCACCTCGGTGCGCCCGCTGGACCGCGATGCGCTCGTCCAGATCCTCACCGAGCCGCGCAATGCGCTCGTGAAGCAGTACAGCAAGCTCTTCGAACTCGACAACGTCGAACTCGAGTTCTCCGATGATGCGCTCGAGGCGATCGCCGACCAGGCCGTACTGCGTGGTACGGGCGCCCGCGGGCTGCGGGCGATCATGGAGGAAGTGCTGCTGTCGGTCATGTACGAGGTGCCGTCGCGCGAGGACGTGGCCCGCGTGCTGATCACCCGGGAGACCGTGCTCGACCACGTGTACCCCACGCTCGTGCCGCGTGAGCAGCCCAAGCGCGAACGCCGCGAAAAGAGCGCGTAACTAAGGCGTGATCTTGGACTTGTGGTCGTTATTCAGCCGTAACTCCAAGATCATCTGGGAACGTGGCGGCGGTATGAGACCGTCATTCGTAGTGCAGCGCTGCTAGCGGATCGAGACGGGCGGCGCGCCGGGCTGGGAACACGGCGGCGAAGATCCCTATCACTACCGCCAGTAGGACGAATACAACGAGCTGCCATACCGGCACCACGAAGGCGATGAAGTCGAGGCGGGTGGTGAGCAGCCCGGCGAGCAGCAGTCCCACGACGATGCCCAGCACGGCGCCGATCAGCGCGGTGATCACGCTCTCGTGCCGGATCATGCGCCGGGTCTGGCGGCGGGTCATGCCGATCGCGCGCATCATGCCCAGCTCGCGGGTGCGCTCGAAGACGGTGAGTACCAGGGCATTCACGATGCCGAAGATGCTGACGACCACTGACAGGGCCAGCAGCACGTAGAGCACGTTGAGGATGGCCTTGATTCCGGCGCTCTGGTTGTGCTTGAACTGCGCGCGGGTGACTGCCTTGGCGTTCGGGAACGAGGTGAGCGCGGCGTTCAGAGCCGCGGTGTTCGCATCGTTGACGCCCCCGGTCATCTGCACGAACGTGTAGAGGTTCTTCGGTTGCTCGTAGTGGCGGTCGAACGTAGCGCTCGAGATCGTCACGGCGCCGAACGGAGATCCACCGGCCGGCGGGTGGAACGTGCCGGCCAGGTGCAGGTTGAGCAGCGCTGCGGTCGGCGTCTCAACGGTCAGAGGCGAGCCGATCGCGAGGTGGTGCTGCTTGGCGTAGCTGTCCGTCGTAAACGCGCCGTCCGCGCCGAGGCCGCCGAACGTCGCCTGCGAGCCGCTCCGCCAGTCGAGGCGGAGCACGTTGCCCGCCTGCGGGTCCACGGCTGTCAACTCGATGTGCTTGCCGAACGCGCGGGCGTCACCGACCCGTATGCCGGCGATCGACTCGACTCCGGGTGTCTTTGCGACAGCGGTTGCCACCGTGGTCGGGATCGGGTCGAAGTTGTTCTGTGCGGTGATTGCGTAGTCGGCAACGAAGATGTCGTCGACGGCCTGCTCGAACGGGCGGATGATGCCGGCGGCGAGCGCGGCCATCAGGGTTACCAGGGCCAGCCCGATCATCAGCGCCGCCGCGGTGGCGGCGGTGCGTTGCGGGTCGCGCTGGCTGTTCTCGTTGCCTATGCGGGTGGCCGACGGCTCGGTCAGCACGGTGGGGAAGTCGGCCGGCCACTCCGGTCGCCATCCCGATACGGCGCGGCGAAGCATCATCACCAGCACCACCGCGAGCACAAACGGGTTCCACGAGCCCCCGACGAACGCCGCAACTCGGCGCCCCGTGGGTCCGGGACCCCACGCCCCGTAGCGCAGCAGCCAGAACGGGAGTGAGAACAGGGGCCACACGATTGCGGAGAACGCGATCACCGCCCACCGGGCGACCGGGTTCGCCGCCGCCGCGAGAGGCCGCACCAGTTGCGCGGAGAAGGTGGCGATGCCGATGAACACGAGTAGCGCGCCGACGAGCATCAGGGTCAACACGCCGGCGGTGCCGAGCCCGTGTACGAACAGGCCGATCGCCAGGAACCCGAAACCAAGCACCGTCAGCGAAGCGGCGCCGAGCGCGCGGAAGTGGGCGAGGCGTCCGGGCGGCAGCTTGGCACCCTCGCGGACGGCCGCGATCGGAGGTACCCGCGTGGCGCGCATGGCGGGACGCAGACTCGCGAGCAGTGTGATCAGCGTGCCGACGACGAGCGCCACCACGACGGTGCGGGTCCGGAAGACCAGGCCGCTGTTGGGAAGCGTCAGCCCGATCGTTTCGAACAGCTTGAACAGCCCGACGGCAAGCCCCAGGCCGAGGAATAGGCCGACCACCGACGCGGTGAAGCCCATCGCCAGCGCCTCGAGGATCACTGAGCGCAGTACCTGCCGCCGTGAGGCGCCGAGCGTGCGCAGTGTGGCGAACTCTCTGGTGCGCTGGGCGATTGTGATCGACAGCGAGTTCGCGATGACGAATGAGCCCACGAATAGCGCTATGCCGCCGAAGGCCAGCAGCAAGGTCCGAAGGAAGGAGATGAAGCTGGACGCATCGGAGGCATCCTTCGAGGCCTGCTGTGAGCCGGTGCGTACCTGCGTGTTCGGCGGCAGGACCTTCGTGACGCTGGCGAGCAGCTGCGCCGTCGAGACGCCGGGCTTGCCGGCGATCAGGATCTGGTCGAGCCTGCCCGGCTTGTCGAACAGCCGCTGGGCGGTGCCGAGGTCGAACCCGGCGAGGGTGGCTCCCCCGAGTGAGGAGACCGAGCCGAACTTCACGATGCCCGCGATGCGCATGCGCTCGACCGGGCCGCGCGCTTGTACGCCGATCGTCTGCCCGACGGTGAAGTGCTTGCGCTGCGCCGTCGTCTTGTCGACGACGACTTCGTCCCCGTGCGGCCAGGTACCGGATGCCAGGGTCAGCACGCTGAGGTCCGGCTGGGCAGGGTCGACGCTGAAGCCGAGGTTCGGCCCACCCCCGAACGAGATGGCCTTGCCGTTGCTCCCGATCAGGGTCGTGTCGCTCGTGACGAATCCCGACGCGGCGCTCACCTCCGGCAGCCCGCGGACCGTACTGAGCAGTGACTGGTCGAACGAGGGCGGCGTGCCGCCGTTGCCGCCGGTCAGCGAGACCGCCGACTTCCCGGTGATCGCGGCGTCGGCGTTGCGGTAGGTCTGGCTGAAGATCGAGTGGAACGCGTCGTCGATCGAGTCGGTGAGTACGAACGTGCCGGACATTAGCGCGACGCCGAGCACCACGCCCAACGCGGTGAGAATGGTGCGCAGCCTGCGGGCGAGCAGGCCACGCAGCGCGAACGTGATCATCGGGTGGACAGCAACTCGATGGCGGCCAGGATCTCGTGCCGGCTCGACTGGGGGAGCTCCTGCACGATGCGCCCGTCGTCGAGGAACAGCACCCGGTCGGCCATGGCCGCCGCCTCGGCGTCGTGCGTCACCATCACCATCGTCTGCCCGTACTCCTCGACCGAGGCGCGCATCAGCTCGAGGATCTCCCCGCTGGTCGTTGAGTCGAGGTTGCCCGTGGGCTCATCGGCGAACACGACCGTGGGCCGGGAGACCAACGCCCGGGCGATAGCGACGCGCTGCTGCTGCCCGCCTGACAGCTCAGCCGGGCGATGCTGCAGCCGGTCGGCAAGACCGACGCGGCGCAGCAGCTCGTCGAACCACCCGCGATCGGGCTTCTCGCCGGCGATCGTTAACGGCAGCAGCACGTTCTCGCGCGCGCTGAGCATCGGTAGCAGGTTGAAGAACTGGAAGATGAAGCCGATGTGCTTGCGGCGCAGCTTCGTCAGCGCGGTGTCGTCCAGCGTGGTGATGTCGGTGCCGTCGATGAGCACCGATCCGGATGTCGGTTTGTCGAGGCCGGCCAGGATGTGCATAAGCGTCGACTTGCCCGAGCCGGACGGCCCCATCACCGCGGTGAGCCGGCCGAGCGGAATGTCCACGTCGACCCCGCGCAGCGCCGCGACCGCAGTGTCGCCCTCCCCGTAGACGCGGCTGATGTCGCGTGCGACCACGACGGCGCCGTTCTGGCTGGCCATGTCTCCCCCTTGCCTCGTGGGCTCCAAGGATGGCGCGCCAGCGGCCGGCAGGAAAGCGAGCCTCAGCGAGATGGCAGCGTTGCCGGAGATGGTTGATACGTCGCGGCGCGCGCCAGGCGACGGCCCACGGCAAGGGGCGCGAGCAAGCCGAGCAGCCCGGACGCCAGGAAGATCTGCCGCGGCGTGGCGACCGTGGCGACCACGCCGCCGAGCAGGTACGCGCCGATCAGGGCCGCCGACGTGACGGCGTTGGCGGTGGCCGAAACCCGCCCACGCGCGTCCTCGGGCGCACGCAGCATGATCACCGCGGCAACGCCGAGGTTGAGCAGCCCGTTCGCGGCGCCGCCTACTACGGCGATCGGCAGCAGCCACCCGACGGTCGGCACCGTGCCGTAGGCGGCTATCGCCAACGACAGCAGGACGGCGTTGCAGACGATCACCCGCACAAGTGCGCGTTGGCCGTGCCAGCGGCCGCCGACCAACGAGCCGACCAGCATGCCCGCCGCCCAGGTAGCGCCTATCACGCCGTACCACGCGGCCGAGGCAGAAAACGTGTCGCGCACGAGGAAGACCTCGACGACGTTCACCGTCGCGCCGAGCGCGATGAACCCGCCGAGCAGCGCGAGCAGCGTCACGAGCGCCGCGTCGTCACGCACGATCGCGTAGCCGCCGCGCATGGGTCCGCGGCTCGAAGCGGTCCGCCTGGTGTGCACGGCAAGGCCAGCGGTGGCGACCGCGAGGAACGTGGCCGCATCGAGCAGCAATGGCACGGTCGCGCCGTAGCGGCCCGTGAGCACTCCGGCGAGAGCCGGTGCGGCGATGCCCGCGGCGGTGCGCGCCGATTGCGACAGGCCGAGCGCCGCAGGCAAGCGGTCCGCATCGACCATCGCGGGAAGCAGCGCCTGCCACGTCGCGCCGTTCACCGCCTGTCCGACGCCTAGTACCGCGACCAGGGCGAGCGTGAGGGGCACCGCGTGGATGCCGGCAAGCACCACGCACAGGGCCGCCTGCGCCAGTCCGGACCAGAGCAGCAATTGCCGGCTGTCGTAGCGGTCGACGAGCCGTCCGGCCAGGGGGGCGCATGCGACGAGCGGCAGCATGCCCGCCACGAACAGCACCGCGATCGCGCCCGGGCCGCCGCCCGCATCATGCATGCGCAGCGCCAGGGCGATCAGCGCGGCCTCGTCGCCCAGCAGCGACACCGGCCTGGCGATGACCGTGAGCCACAGATCGCGGTCAGATGTGAAAGACATATTGTGAAGTTATTATTTCAGAATGCTGCCGTCAAGACCTTCCGAGCGCGTACGGTGAGCGCCGTGGCCAAGCGGACCGGCAAGCAGGTCGTGCTGACCGATCCCCGCGCGATCAAGGCGCTCGCACATCCGGCCCGGCTTGCGGTGATCGATGAACTGTTCGCCGGCCGCGAGCTCACCGCGACGGAGTGTGCGCAGATCGCGGGGCTTTCGCCCAGCGCGATGAGCTACCACCTCCGCGCGCTGGAGAAGTGGGGGATCGTCGAGAGCGCTGCCGCGTCGAACGACGGACGGGAACGACCCTGGCGGGCCGCCGGGGAGAGGCTGACGATCGACTCCGCCGAGCCGCATGCCTCGGCTGCGGCTGAGTCGGCGATGGCGACCCGCCTTCTCGACCATGCCCGACGCGATCTGCTCGACTGGCTGGCCCGCGACGACCGGGACCGGGACGGCTGGAGGGACATCACCACGCTGTCCGGTGGTGGCCGGTGGCTGACCGACGACGAGGCGGAGGAACTCGCCGCGGCTTTCACCGAACTGCTCGAGAAGTACCCGCGCGCGTCGACGAGCGAACGGCCACCGGGCGCCCGCCGAGTCCGGGTGACGTTCGTGATGGTCCCGACGGACTGATCCGCCCGGGGTCTCGCTCGGGGACCGGCCCCCTGGGGGCGGATGTCGCGTGCCACTCCGCGCCTCGCAGGCCGCGGGGCGGCCGGCGGGCTCTTCGCGCGAGCGCTCATCGCGCGGCGAATGTGACCTGGAGCCGGTCCTCGACGGAGTAGTAGCCGAGCGCCTGGTAGATCTTGTTCGACGTCGGGTTGGCGAGATCGGTGAACAGCACCGGGATCGCGCCCAGGTCGAGGATGTCGCGCGTCGCGACCCCGGTGACCGCCGAGCCGTACCCGTGGCCTCGCTCGGCCGGCGGCGTATACACCGGCCCGACACGGGCACTTCCTGCCTGTGGCGGCCGTCGCGCGGCCAGTGACACAGGGTTGCCGTCGACGCACCACAGCCATACCTGCCCGGGGCCGAGCGAGCGGTCCACCGCTTCCTCGAGATTGACGCCGAGCGAGCCGGCTTCGGCGCCGAACGCGCGGTACCAGTCGACGATCAGGCCGCGGTCGGCGATGGTCGCGGGCCGTGGCTCGCCTACGACGCCGGCGGGCAGCGTCAGCTCGTCGAGGCGGAACAGCCGCAGACCCACGCGGTGCTGCTCCCGGTGACCGGCGAGCGCCGCCACGGCCATCTCGACGGTGTCGGCCGGCCCGGACACTCCTGCGAGGTCGGGTAGGCCACCGACCAGCTCGATTGCCGACGCCAGGTCGGCGCCGTCCCAACCGGCGGTGAACAGCGCCGGGTACTGGCGGCCGGACCGGACGACGAGCACGTCCGTGCCGGCGCGCTGGGCACACCACGGCTCGCCGGTCCGTCCGGCGCGCAGCTCGGCGAGGATCGAGCCCAGGACGGTGGCGCGCACCGGGTCGGCGGCGAGCCGTCGCTCGAGCAGCGCGGCGACGTCGGCGGGGTCGGTCGTCGCGGTGACGGTCATGGGACGATCATGGGCATCGGCGCGCATACCGCAATCGGTTATCGGCGCGTCCGTACCATGCAGGCGTGAGCGCGACCCGACCGCTGAGCGTCCCGGACCTGCCGACCCAGTACGCGCCGGCAGAGGTCGAGGCGCCGCTCTATGAGCGTTGGGTCGAGCGTGGCTACTTCACCGCCGACGCCGACAGCCCCAAGCCGCGCTTCGCGATGGTGCTGCCGCCGCCGAACGTGACTGGCAGCCTGCACATCGGGCACGCTCTGGGCCACACCCTCATGGACGTGATCGTGCGCCGCAAACGGATGCAGGGCTTCGAGACGTTGTGGCTGCCCGGCATGGACCACGCCGGCATCTCTACGCAGACCCTGGTCGAGCGGCACCTCGCCGAGACCGAGGGCAAGAGCCGGCACGACTACACCCGCGAGGAGTTTGTCGCGAAGGTCTGGGCGTGGAAGGAGGAGTACGGCGGCAAGATCCTCGGACAGATGCGGCGCCTCGGCGACAGCGTCGATTGGACCCGCGAGCGGTTCACCATGGACGAGGGGCTGTCCGTGGC
>JBKPQY010000036.1:0-57234 GCA_046734315.1 Actinomycetota bacterium
GATCAGCGGCGCATCGTGGTCCATGGTGGCGACGTGGTAGCTGTTCTCGAGCAGTACCTCGCGCACCGTTGTCGATGTGACGCCGCGTAGCAAGAGTGCCCCGGACAGCGGCTCGACCACGTGGTCCTCGACGCTGCGGAACATCAGCACGGGCGCCGTGATCCGGTGCAGGTCGGCCCGCACGACCCGCCACAGCCGTTGCAGCGACGCGAATGCGCGCACCGGGGTGCGCTCGTATCCGAGGGTGTCCTCGTGCTGCGCCTTGATGTCGCTGCCGAACCCGGGACGGGACCGGATCAGCCGGCAGATGTAGCGGGCGAATCTCGCGTCGAACCGTTCCGTGGCGAACGACGGGTTGACCAGGATCAGTCCGGCGAGCCCGTTGCCCTCCTCTTCGGCCAGCCGGGCGACGAGGGTGCCACCCATGGACAGCCCCGCGGCGAAGATCGTCTCGCAACGGGCTCGTAGCTGCTCGTAGGCCTGACGGATCTCGCCGTACCAATCCTGCCAGCAGGTCGTGTTCGCGTCCTGCCACGTGGTGCCGTGGCCCGGCAGCCGTGGCAGCCGCACCGTGCAGCCGGCCGCGGCGAGGTATTCGGCCCAGGGCCGCACGCTGCGCGGAGTGGCGGTGAAGCCGTGGCTGAGCACCACGCCGACCGGCCCTCGATCGGCGGCGTACGGCTCCGCGCCGGGCAGGACGATCATGCTTCACCTCGATTCGGCACGCGACGCTTCATCATGCCCGTCACCGCCCGGCTTCGGCGAGCGCTAGGCACCGGTGGACCGAGCGACACGGTGGCACTACTGTCTGCTCAGACAAAAACAGGGGGTTCGAAGGGAGGCGTGGGTGGCCTATTGGCTGATGAAGTTTGTCTTCATCGGTCCGTTCCTGCGACTGATCTGGCGGCCGTGGACCGAGGGGCGCGAGAACATCCCGCGACACGGCGCTGCGATCCTGGCTAGCAACCACCTGTCGTTCTCCGACTCGTTCTTCATGCCGGTGATGGTGCCGCGCAAGGTCACGTTCCTGGCCAAGGCGGAGTACTTCACCACCCCCGGGCTGCGCGGCTGGGTCTCGCGCGCCTTCTTCTCCGGCGCCGGCCAGGTGCCGATCGATCGCGACGACCCCGACGCCGCCCGCGCGGCGCTCACCGCGGGGGTGCGCGTGCTGCGGGAAGGCAAGCTGCTCGGCATCTACCCCGAGGGCACCCGCTCGCCGGACGGCAGGCTCTACCGCGGCAAGACGGGCGTGGCTCGCATGGCGCTGGAGGCCGGGGTTCCGGTGATTCCGTGCGTTATGGTCAACACGGACAAGATTCAGCCGACCGGGCGTCGCTTCCCACGGCTGCGCCCGCGCCCGGGCGTCCGGTTCGGCAAGGCGCTGGACTTCTCGCGGTACGAGGGCATGGCCGGTGATCGGTTCGTTGAGCGATCCATGACGGACGAGATCATGTACGAGCTGATGCTGCTCTCCGGGCAGGAGTACGTCGACGTGTACGCGGCCAAGGTGAAAGCCACGCAGGGCCGCGGCGTCACGTTCGGGTCGCGCGTCGAGGTCCGCGAAGCCGCCGATCGGGTCCCCACCGAGCGAGCCAGCTGAGCGGGGCGATGAGCGCTCGCGCGAAGAGCTCCGCCGCCGCGACGCGGTCCGTGCCGGAGGCGCGGAGTGGGGTGCGAGACGGGCCCGAGCGAAGCGAGTGGTCCGGATCGCGCACCGCGCAGGCTGGGATCGGTCGGCGGTGAGCGCAAGCCCCGGCATAGCGGGACCCGGCCACGAGAAACGCAAGCACCGGGCGATGAGCGCTCGCGCGAAGCGAGTGGTCCGGATCGCGCACCGCGCAGGCTGGGATCGGTCGGCGGTGAGGGCAAGCCCCGGCATAGCGGGACCCGGCCACGAGAAACGCAAGCACCGGGCGATGAGCGCTCGCGCGAAGAGCCCCGCCGCCGCGACGCGGCCCGCGCCGGAGGCGCGGAGCGGCGCGCGAGACGGGCCCGAGCGAAGCGAGTGGTCCGGATCGCGCACCGCGCAGGCGGGATAGGAACAGTGCGGTTCTTCTACGACTGCGAATTCATCGAGGACGGTCGCACGATCGACCTCGTTTCCATCGGAATGGTCGACGAGACCGGCCACGAGTTCTACGCGGTCTCGACGGAGTTCGACAGCAGCCGGGCGATCACTTGGGTGCGCCGGAACGTGCTGGCACAGCTGCCGCCGCCTGCCGACCCGGTATGGCGCAGCCGGGAACAGATCCGCGCCGACCTGCTCGCCTTCATGACTGCCCCCGGCGAGCAGATCGAGCTGTGGGCGTGGATGGCGGCCTACGACCATGTGGCGCTGGTGCAGCTATGGGGGGACATGCGCGCCCTGCCCAGGCACGTCCCGCGATTCACCCACGAGTTACGACAGCGCTGGGAGGACGCTGGCTGCCCGGTGTTGCCGGAGCCGCCGGACGACCAGCACGACGCGCTGGTCGATGCGCGGCACAACCTCGTGCGCTGGCGGGCGATCCAGGGCATGACATCGCCAGGCTAGGCTCGCTGCGGCTACGCAACGAGAGGAGCTGGCATGCGCGTCGGAGTGCTCACCGGTGGCGGTGACTGCCCCGGGCTGAACGCGGTGATCCGCGCCGTCGTGCGTAAGGGCATCGGCGTCTACGGGTACGAGTTCGTCGGCTTCCGCGACGGGTGGAAGGGGCCGCTGGAGAAGCAAACCGGGCCGCTCGGCATACCTGAGGTACGCGGCATCCTGCCGCGTGGCGGCACGATCCTCGGCACGTCGCGCACCAACCCGTTGAAGGTCGACGGCGGCGTCGACCGCATCCGCGCCAACCTGCACGAGCTCGGCGTCGACGCCCTGCTCGCGATCGGCGGCGAGGACACCCTCGGCGTGGCTACGCGGCTTGCCGAGTTGGGCGTCAACGTGATCGGCGTTCCGAAGACGATCGACAACGATCTCAACGCCACCGACTACACATTCGGCTTCGACACTGCGGTCAACATCGCCATGGAGGCGATCGACCGCCTGCACACCACGGCGGAGTCGCATCACCGGGCACTGATCGTCGAGGTCATGGGCCGGCATGCCGGCTGGATCGCCCTGCACGCCGGCATGGCCGGCGGCGCCAACGTGATCCTCATCCCGGAGCAGCCGTTCTCGATCGAACGGGTCTGTGCGTTGGTCGAGAGCCGTTTCCAGTCGCACTACGCGCCGATCATCGTGGCCGCCGAAGGGGCGACGCCGGACAGCGGCGAGAACATCCGCCTGGACAAAGGCCTCGACGCGTTCGGGCATGTGCGCCTCGGCGGCATCGGGGACTGGCTGGCGTCGGAGATCGAGAAGCGCACCGGCAAGGAGGCGCGCACCACGGTGCTGGGTCACATACAGCGGGGAGGGACGCCCACGGCGTTCGACCGGGTGCTGGCCACCCGGTTCGGGCTGCACGCCGTCGACGCGGTTCACGCCGGTGAGTGGGGCACGATGGTAGCCCTGCGTGGCACCGACATAGTCCGGGTGCCGCTGGCCGACGCGACGACCGAGCTCAAGGTCGTCAAGCCGGAGCTGTACGCCGAGGCGGAAGTATTCTTCGGCTAGCGAGCGCCTGCCACGGTCGGTACCAAACGCGCGTTACGTAAGCCGGCGGGCAGCTGCAGCGTGAACTGCGCCCCGCCGGTGCGCGGGTTCTCGGCCTGCACCGAGCCTCCGTGCGAGTGCACGACCGCGGCGACGATGGCCAAGCCCATGCCGGTGCCGGCGCGCAGCGAACCGCTGCGGAAGCTCTCGAAGACGTAGGCGAGGTCTTCGTCCGGGATGCCGATGCCGTCGTCGCGAACCTGGATCACCGCGTGCCCGTCGACCCGGCGCGCTGACAGCGCGATGGTGCCGCCGTCGCCGGTGTAGCGAACCGCGTTGTCGAGCAGGCTGTCCAGGGCTGCCTCGAGACGGTCCGCGTCGGCGACGATCACACCCGCGTGGCTGTCGAGCGACCACTGCCGCTGCGCGGTCGGCCGCCACCGCTTGATCGTCCGTTGGAGCAACGTGTCGAGGTCGACGCGTTCCAGTCGCAGCCGGGACGGTTCTCCGACCTTGGCGAGCGTGAGCAGCCGCTCGGCGATCCGCTCCAGTTTGTCGAGCTCGTCGAGCACGATATCGACGTCCGCGCCCACCTGCGGATGGCGGTGCTCGCAGCGGATCAGCTCCGCATAGCCCCGCGCGACGGTCAGCGGGGTACGCAGCTCGTGCGACGCGAAACGCACGAACCGGCGCTGGGCGTCGCGCATCCGGCGCTCGCTGTCGGCGAGGGCCTGTGCCTCCGCATTGGCCGTGGCGCGGCGCCGCACGTGCCACACCATGGCGAGGAACACCCCGCTCATCAGCGGGACCTCCGTCGTTTCCTCCCAGCCGATGACACCGTTCTGTACGTGGTGCACGAGTGCCCAGCCGGTGACCGTACCGACCGCGGCCAGCACCAGATACGTGCGGGTGAGCGACCAGGGCTGCAGGCCGTAAACGATCGACAGGCTGATCCACACGAAGTGGAACGGCACGGTTTCCTTGCCCGGCATGAGGAACATCAGCGCCACGTTGACCGCCGAGAAGGCGGCCCAGCCGGCGAACAGCAGGCGGTCAGCTCGCGGCGAAGCAGTAGCCCACATTGCGGACCGTCTCGATGAGTTCCTTCTCCAGCTTCGAGCGCAGCCGGCCGACGCAGACATCGACCACGTTGCTGCCGGGGTCGAACGAATAGCCCCACACCTCGGCGAGCAGCTGGTCCCGCGGGCACACCTCCCCGGCGTGACGCATCAGGTGGCTGAGCAGGATGAACTCGCGCTGCGACAGTGAGATCACCCGGTCCCCGTGGCGCAGTTGCCGGCGCTGCATGTCCAGCCGCACACCGCCGGCGTCCAGCCATCGCGACGTCGTCGGCCCGAAGTGCTCGTCTGCCCGCCGCTTCACCCGTTCGACGAGCTCGGCGATCGCGAACGGCTTCGCGAGATAGTCGACGGCGCCGATGCGCAGACAGCGCACCCGCGATTCGACATCGCCGACCGCGGAGAGCACGAGCACGCGCTGGCCCGGGTCGGCGTCGACCACCCTGCGGAGCACCTCGTAGCCATCCATGCCGGGCAGCAACAGGTCAAGGATGATCACCGCGTAGTCGTTGGCTTCGATCGCACGGAGCGCTTCCGGGCCGCCCGCCGCGGTGTCGACATGATAGCCGCAGGCCTCCAGCGCACGGCCGACGAATCGGCAGATGCGTTGCTCATCGTCGACGACGAGCATCCTTGTCATCTTGTCCCCCGCTGCGCGCGACACCCCCGCCGAAATGCTGGCACTTGTCGCGTCGCGTTACCTGTGTAAGCCCTAGGAACACCACGCGCAAGCAACCGCTGACTATTCGGTCGCTACTCCGCGCCCGTTCGTGGCGTTCGTGGTGATTTGCCCGCCGGGCAATGACGGACAGATGACAAGACGGTCATTTACCGGGTCGCCGCCGTGGGCCGTTCTTATCGTGACGACGATGATCCGCCGTGCCGTCGCGTTCGCAGGGCTGGTGATCGCGCTGGTGTGTCTGGCGCCGCCTCGCCCGGCGGGCGCACACGCGCTGCTCGTCCGATCGCAGCCCGCCAACGGCTCGACGGTGGCTGCCGCGCCCGGCCTGGTGCGGCTCTGGTTCAGCGAGGAGATCTCGACCGAAGTCAGTACGGCCCGTCTTGTCGACCGCTCCGGTGCCACAGTTACCGGCACGACGGTTCGTGCCGAGGCGCAGTTGCTCGAACTGCACGTGCCGGGCCTCGCGCGCGGAACCTACGGCGTCCTGTGGCGGGTGCTCGCCGAGGACGACGGCCACACCTCGAGCGGCACCGTCGTGTTCAGCGTGGGTGCGTCTACCGGGCCGCTGGTGGCGAGCTCGTCGGGGGGTTCGGCGACGTTGGACACGGCACGTCGCTGGCTGTGGCTGTGCGCGCTCGCGGGCGTGGTCGGCGGCCTCGCAGTGGCGGGCCTGGTACTGGGCCGGACCAGCGGGACGGATGTGTTCCGGCGCCGCATCCTCGCCGGCGTGGCCGGCTGTGCGGCGCTCGGCGCGATCGTCGGGGTGCTCGACGCGCGGGCCGAGGTGAGCCGGCTCGCCCCGGCGACGTTCGGCGACCTGCTGGCGTCGAGCCGGTGGGGGCATCTGTGGCTCGCGCGCGAGGCGGCACTGCTCGTCCTCGTCCCGGTCGTCGTGACGTTTCGAGCGCGCGGCCGGCGCGGCCCGGGCCTGCTCGCTTTCGGCCTCGCGGTGGTGGTCGTCTGTATGGAGGCACTGCGCAGCCACGCCGCGACGGCGGGCCCGCCACGCGGCATCGCGATCGTCTCGGATGCCACGCACATCGTGGCCGCCTGCGTCTGGCTGGGTGCGCTGCCGGCACTCATCGTGCTGCTGCGGAACCGTGAGGTGCTGCGGGCATGCCGCGAGCGGTTCACCATGCTGGTGGCGGGCAGTGTGCTGGTCGTCGTGGTCACCGGTCTGTACAGCGCGGGGCGCCAGGTGGACTCGGTCGGCGACCTTGCCGGCACGTCCTACGGACGTCTCCTGCTGGTCAAGACCGCTCTGCTCGCGGTGGTGCTCGCCCTCGGGCTGGACAGCGCACGTCGCTGGCACACCGGGCGTACCCCGGTTGGGCGGATCGTGGCGGCCGAAGCGGCGGCGGGTGCGGCGCTGCTGATCGCGGTCGCCGTGCTGGTCGATACGCCGCCTGCGCGAGGCGGCATCAGCCACGCGGCAGGCCAGTCGCGCAGCGCGTCGGTCGCCGACCTGCTCGTCACGGTGTCGGCGGCCCCCAACCTGCCAGGCACGAACGGCGTGACGGTGCGGGTGGCCAGCTCGAGGCGCCCACCGCCGGCGCCGGTCAGCGCAGTGACCGTTCAGGGTGCGCGCCTCGCGCCGGTGGGTGCGGGCCGGTTCTTCGGAACAGTCGAGCTGCCGCGCTACGGCGCCGTCCCGCTCACGACCGTCCTGCAACGCGGCGGCGAGAGGCTCACACTCACGGTGCCGTGGCGGGTCGTCGCGGCGTCGCGGCACGGCCCTCGGCTCGCGCCGTATGTCGATGCCATCGCGGTTGCGCTACTCGCCGGCGCGACGCTCGCCGCCGCCGCATTCGCCAGGGCACGCCGGCGCAAACCGGTCGAGGAGCTGATTGGCTGACGTCGAACTGCTCGGTGTGGATGCGCTGGGCCGGGATCGCGCAGCGCCCGCCCCACGTCAACGACCATGCCGGGCGGGCGGTCCGCACAGGAACATGTAGTCGTGGCTGGCTCGACCATGACGCTTTCATGACGCCTAGATGAGGAAACCGTCATGAACCGATCGGTCCGCATCCGAGCCGCGCCAAGATCACCCCAGAACGCCACGTGGGGGAGGCGGCCATGCGCGCACAGCACTCGACGGGTACGACACGGCGCATCTTCACGCGACGCAGGCGCCGTCGCGCGCTCGTAGCGGGGTTCGTCACGCTCGTCGTGACGGCAACGTTCCTACCGGCGTTGCGACCGGCACTGGCCCCGCGTGCGCACGCCGCGACGTCCTGCCCGGCGGCGGGCTGCCAAGTCACCGTCAAGGGGCTGGACTTCGGCACGGGCGACCCCCTCGCGACCTACAACTTCATCGTTAACGTCGACAACACGAAGCTCCCGTCGGACCCAACGTCGCTGAGCACCGAGAGCAACAGCCCGATCGTTGCCGAAGGCGACCAGGATCAGCCCACCGTGACGCTGCCGGAAGGCCGATACCTGATCTCGATGCGTTCTCTCGACCACAAGATGTGGGGGAACTACCTGACGCTGCCCGATGCAGCGGCTGCCGACGGGACCGTGACCGTCAACATGGAGCTCACCACGCAGAGCGCGGATCATCCGCTGCCGCTGGGGAAGATCCGCGTCTTCGTCTTCAACGACAACGCCTGGACGAACGGCGCCCCCGACACCGAGGAGCCCGGTCTCGGCGGGTTCCAGGTCGGGCTCGAGGAGCAGACCGGGAGCGCCGTCACGGTCGACTACAACAACAACCCGCTCTGCGGTGGCATTTGCAAGACCTCCAGCGCCGCCGCGACTCTCGGCTTCGTCGAGATCAACAACCTGGGTCCGGCGACTTACTTCATCGACGTGCACCCACCGGCCGGGCCGTGTAACAGCGATCCCGACAGCCAGTGGTACCAAACGAGCACGATCGACGGCGGACTGCAACTGATGGCGCCGACGGAAGAGGGCGCCGACGGGACCGGTGCGCCCGGCGAGCAGCTCTGGGAGCCTCCGAACATCCGCACCGCCTACTGGTTCGGCTTCGTGTGCGCGCCGCATCCCTTCGCGAATGCCGGAACCGGGGAGATCACCGGCACCGCGCGCAACTGGGTGGAGTGGGCCCCGTACACGACCGGGACGTTTACCGACCCGGTCGAGAACCCCTTCGTGGCGCTGTCGGACGCCTCGACCGACCAGACCGTCTTCGTCGGCCAGGGCGACGCGGCCGGCAACTTCGACATCCAGAACGTCCCGGCGGGTGACTACAACCTCGCTGTGTGGGACGAGCAGCTCAGCTACATCATGCGGTTCAAGCCCGTCCACATCGATCCCGGTCAAACCGTCGACATGAACGATGTCGGGGACGACGGCAGCGTCGGGCTCGGCGTCTCGCGCTGGTTCGCGTGGCTGGGCGGCAAGGTCTACAAGGACCTGAACCGCAACGGTCAGTACGACGCGGGCGTCGACGCGCCGATCCCGAACACCGACATGGACCAGCGCTGGCGGGACGGGTCGATCAAGGAGTCGACGTTCACCGACGCGAACGGAGATTACCTGTACCCCACCGCAGAGGGCGGAGCGCTCGGCCGCTGGTTCATCAACGAGCAGGGCTTCGCGCGCTTCTCGGCCGACCCGGGTGCCTCCGTGCACGACGAGCGGAACCCGGATCTCGTGACGCCTTCGTGCCTCGTCAACGGCACGCCGGTCGACCCTTGTATCCCGAACTCGCAGGGTGGCGGCCTGCTGATGAACCAGTCGTTGCTCGAGGGCCACCGGGCCACGGTGGACTGGGGCAAGCACGATTACCCCGCGGGGACGCCCGGCCAGATCGTCGGCATCACCTACTTCGCGACGACCCGTAACGAGTTCGACGCACGGTTCCAGGCGCACGAGGACTACGAGGCGGCGATCCCCGACGTGACCGTCTACCTGGAGAGCCCGGGCCCGGACGGAGTCCCAAACACCGACGACGACTTCATCGTGAACGCCTACGTCACCGACCACTGGCAGCAGCCCAACGCAAGTCAGGACCCGGTCGATCCGGCCAACCCCAGCTTCTCGCAGAGCTGCAACCCGATCCTGGACGCCAGCGGGAATGACGTCACGGGCCAGTTCAACCCGGATATCGGGCCGAACTGCCTCGAGGTCCCCCTGGCCGGGCAGCACACCAAGGAAGGCGCCTTCGACGGCGGTTACGCCTTCGCGAACTACTGCCCAGACGGCTACGACCTCGCCACCGACGCATGCACCGACGGTTCTGCACCGGACGACCACCCGCTCGTGGCGGGCAACTACATCGTCCACGCGATCATGCCGAAGGACACCAACGACAGTCGCCCGTGCAACCCGGGCGGAGCCGAACCGCAGCGCGTCACCGAGGCGCACGGCAGCGTCCCGGGCGGCGGGAACGGCTGCCTGTACCGGATCGTGCGCGAGGAGGACGTCAACGTCGACCTGGGCAACCAGTTCGCGCCGCAGATCCCGCCTCCTCCGTGCAACGGCGACAACCACCTGATCGACAAGTCGACGCTGACTCCGCGCAGCGTCTACTTCCCGGTGGCCGACGCGCACGCGCCGCTGTGTGACAAGCACCTCGTGGTGCTGCAGAACCAGCAGAACGCGAACGCCGACTTCTTCATGATGACCAACTTCCGAACCGACCCGAACGGCGAGGATCCCACCGACACCCGGACCGGTGACGTCGAGGAACCCGGTCGGGTCGTCGGCCAGGTCTTCAACGACATCTACTTTGACCGCAACCAGATGTCCAACTGGTACGGCGAGCCCCGTCCGATCGGAAACATTCCGGTCGGGATCTACGCCCGCGTCGACACGGTCTGCGCAGGCGGCGGCACCAACTGCGCTACGCCGAACGTCAATGCGCCGTTCACCCGCGACAACTGGCGGCTGATCAAGACGGTCAACACGAGCATTGACGGCGCTTACGAAGCACTACTGCCCTCGACCGAGACGCTCAACTGTCCGATTCCGCAGGGACCTTGCCCCGGCATGTACATCGCCGTCGTGGACGACCCGGGCACCAAGGCCAACCCGAACCCGAACTACAACCCGAACCTGCTGACGGCGAACACGCCGTTCGAGGTGTGGCCAGGGCTCACGGACCAGCTCGACACACCCGTCGACCCGATCTCCGGAACTGCATGCCAGGACCCGGCCGGAGCAACCGGCGGGATCGCACCGGATCCGTCCGACCCCGCGCGGCCGGAGCTACTGCAGGTTTCCACCCCGGTGGTGGGCCCGACCGGTGGCCGTCAAGTCACGATCCAGGGTGACTTCATCGGTATCGCTGGTGCGACCGGGGCAACGGGCGGCCGGATCACGCTGACCGACGTTCGGACCGGCGCAGTCACCACCTTGACCAGAGCCAACGGCGGAATAGCCAGCTGGACTCCGGGAACCGCGAGCACCCCGGACACGATCGTGATCAATGTGCCGGCCATCTCGGCACTGTTCCCGCCAGGCCCTAAGCAGCTCGCCATCATCACGGCGAACACCAATCCCGGCGGCGGTGGAGTCTCCAGCGTCAACGGCATCACCCTCCATGTGCGGGGCACGGTTGGCACCGTCACCTACAACCCGCCGGTCGTGAACGTTGCTCCGCCGCCGCCGGTTGGGACGAACCCGACCGCGCTACAGGACGCGATCAACGGCGCGGCTGCTGGCAGCCTGCTGGTTCTGTCGCCTGGCACCTACAACGAGAACGTGCTGGTGTGGAAGCCGCTGAAGATCCAGGGTCTCGGCCCCGGCGGCATCATCGGCGCTCACGAGTTCCAAGGCCGCGACCCGGAGGACCCGCGGTTCAACATCAAGGGCAGCATCATCGACGGCCGCTTCTTCCAGCAGAACTTCGCGGGCTTCGACGCCACGGTGGCGGCCCACGCGCCGTACGTGCTACCCAACTTCACGAGTGGTGCGGCGAGCACGGTGCTTCGGGGTGCTGACCTGACCGTCGTCGCTAAGAGCACCACGGCTTACGACGTGAGCGCGGTGCCCTCCGGAGATAGCGCCGGGTTCGGTGGGGCCCGCATCGACGGCCTCGGCCTCATGACCGGGCACGGCGACGGGGCCGGCGGCATCCAACTGCAGGCCAGCGTCAACAACATGCAAATGACGAACAATGTGCTCGAGAACAACGGCGGAGTCTTCGCCGGTGGCATCGGCGTCGGCCAACCGTTCGTTCACGGCAGCCACAACTTCAACGTGCGCATCGCCAACGATCGGCTGATCGGCAACGGTGGGCTGACGTCGTCCGGCGGCCTCGGGATCTTCTACGGATCCAACAACTACGACGTGGCCAAAAACATCATCTGCTCGAACTTCGGCGTCGAGTATGGTGGCGGCCTTTCGCACATCGGGCTCAGCCCGAACGGGAAGATCCACGACAACAAGATCTACTACAACGATGCCGTCGACAGCGGCGGCGGCGTCTCGATCCAGTCCGAGCTCCCGGTCCCGTCCAACTGCGATCCCGTCACCGGCACGGTGGCGACGTGCTTGGGCACGGGCACCGGCAACGTCGACATCGACCGCAACCTGATCCAGAGCAACGCCTCCGGTGACGACGGCGGCGGCATCTTCGTAGCCAACGCACTCACAGTGCCGATCAACATGCGCAACAACATGATCGTGAACAACCTGGCCGCGGATCTCGGCGGCGCCGTCATGCTCGATGACTCGTCGAACACCCGCGTCGTCAACAACACGGTCGCCAACAACGTCACGACGGGCTCGTCCGAGTCGTCGCTGGTCGGTGTCCCGCACGGCGCCGGTCTGACCAGTGAGGCAAACGAACCGCTGTTCCAGGCGACGCTGCCGGCCGGCGCGCGGGACTTCTCGAACCCGGTGGCACTGTTCAACAACATCTTCTGGAACAACGACGCGATGACGCTCGACCAGTTCGGGCCAGGGGCGGCGCTTGTCGACAACGGCTTCATCGACTTCGAGATCCACGGCACGACGAACGCCGCTGACACGTTCACCCCGCGGTACTCGACCCTGACCAACGGCAACATCCTCGGACCGGACGGGTTGCAGCACCCGGTGCCGGCAGGCCAGGGCAACCGGATTGGTGAAGATCCACTGTTCGTCGCACCGTTCGTGAACGAACTCACGGTCGCCGGATCGCGCCTCGATCCGCAGCAAGCGGCAGTGACGATCACTGGCCAGGACCCGCCGGTCGGGCTGACGGGCGACTACCACCTGACTGCAGCATCGCCCGCAGTCGACCGCGGCGTGCGTTGCTCGAACACACCCGTCCCGGCGAACCTGGCGGCCTGCGCGGCGACCGCCGTCCCCGCGCCGTCGGGCACCAACGCTGACTACGACGGGCAGTTCCGGCCGCAGCTGCGCACCCTGCGTATCACGACGCCGTGGGATCTTGGCGCCGACGAGCTGCCCGGCGTCCCGGTACTAACGCTGTCCGGTGCGGCCGCGACGCAACTAGCACTCCCATCCACACCACCCGCCCGAGCTCGGCTGGCGTGATCCGCGCCTCGGCGCCCGGCATCGAGAAGGGGGATCGATGACCAGTCAACCAGGCATCGCCCGCCGCGACTTCTTCAAGGCTGCGGGGCTGGGTGCCGCCGGCGCGGTAGCCGTGGGGGCCGCAATGCGGTCCGGGCTGTTGCTTCCCGCGTCGGCGGCCGGCACCACCGCACTCTCGCTGGTCGCCTCGGACGGGTACATGAGCCTGCCGGGTCGGGAGGGCGATCCCGTCTACATCTTCGGCTTCGTCCCGGTCGACCCGAGCCTGCCCGTCGACCAGCTCGTGGCGACGTACAAGGGCCACACGAAGCACACCGCGCCGCATCTGAACTTCCGGCAGGACGACGACATCAAGATCACGCTGACGAACCTGGGGCTGGTGCAACGGCCGGACCTGACCGACTCGCACACGATCCACTGGCACGGTTTCGACGTCCCGTCGCCACTCAATGACGGCGTGCCCGAGGTGTCCATCGCGGTACCCATCGGCAAGCAGGTCACCTACTTCTACCGCCCGCACCGCGAGGGCACGTACATGTACCACTGCCACTTCGAGGACGTCGAACACGTGCAGATGGGCATGACCGGGATCGTGTTCGTGCGCCCGCTACAGGACGTCAACGGGGCGGGTGTCGGCGTGCCGGTCGCTCGCCAGGAGGGCGGAGCGTCAACCGCACCGCTCGGCTACGCCTACAACGACGGCAACGGATCTACCGCGTACGACCGGCACTTCGCCATTCTGCTCAACGAGGTATGGAAGAACTTCCACGACGGCGACCGCGACATTCAAGAGTCCATCGCCACGGACTACAACCCGCAGTGGTTCACGCTGAACGGGCGGTGCTATCCGCAGACTGTGTTGCCGAACGACAGCCCCAGCCTGCCGGAGGCAATGCGGATCGGCACCCCGAACGCCAACTATGACAACGCCATCGACTACAGCCAGCCCAACTCGGCGCTCGTCCAGGTGAACCCAGGCGATCGCGTCCTGTTGCGCCTGGCCAACCTCGGGTATCAGCAGCACTCGATGCAACTGCCAGGCATACCCATGAAGGTCGTCGGACAAGATGCGTCCTGGCTGGGCAAAGACGGCGTCGACAAGACGTACTTGACGAACACGCTCTACATCGGCCCCGGCGAGGCCCGCGACGTGCTGTTCACCGCGCCGGCTCACGACCCGAATCGCCCATCGGGATCGGACACCAAGGGCGCGTACAACGTCTATCGGTTCAAGAACCGAGACTGGCGGAGACTCTCCAACTTCGGAGCACCGCCCGGCCCCGGCGGAATGCAAACGGAAGTTCGCGTGTACGCGAACCCGCTTCCCGCCCAGAGTGACGTGAGCCAGACCTATGTCTGAGCAGGCGACCGCGCGCCGCGGAAAGAAGGGCACAATGACGCAGAAGACCTGGCGCCTGGGGGCGGTGCTGGCGCTCGCGGCCGGCTCGCTGTTCGCCGTGTCGGTGCGCGGGTCGGCGCTACCTGCCGGGGCTCCCAAGGTGGGAATGGTCTGCACGCCCGGCTCGGTCGCCGGCAGTACGCACACGTTCAACCTGGAGACGAAGACCGGCTATATCGAGACCCCCGACGGCAACAGCGTCTTCATGTGGAGCTACGACGACCCGGGAGTGGACAACGGTCACTTCCAGAGCCCTGGCCCGGTCCTGTGCGCTACGCAGGGACAGACGATTGTCGTCAACCTGACGAACAACCTGTCGGAGCCTGTGTCCGTGGTCTTCCCAGGGCAGCAGGACGTGACGGCGAGCGGAGATACGGCCGGCCTGCTGACGACGGAGGCTGGCGCGAGCGGCGGCACGGCCAGCTACAGCTTCACCGCGTCGAGCCCGGGCACGTACCTGTACGAGAGCGGCTCGGATATGGCTAAGCAGGTCGAGATGGGCCTCTACGGTGCCCTGGTCATCCGGCCGAGTGCGGGCCCCAACTTTGCCTACGGCACATCCACGCAGTTCAACCCGAGCCACGAGTACCTAGCGCTGCTCGCCGACATCGATCCGTTCCTGCATCACGCCGTGGAGACCGGCACCACGTACGACTTCAACTCGCGCGACAACCGGTACTTCACGATCAACGGGCGCAGCTTCCCCGACACGATCCAGGACAACGGGTCCGGATTGCTGCCGAACCAGCCGTACGGAGCGCTGGTGCGCATCCAACCGAACACGGCGGCCAACCCGTTGCCGGGCCTGATCCGGATGGTCAATGCCGGCGTGGACAACCACCCGTTCCACCCGCACGGCAACCACACCACGGAGATCGCACAGGACGGCCGGTTGCTACTGAGCCCCGGTGGGGCGTCGGCGGGGACCGAGCATTTCGGCGAGACGATCGGCGCCGGGCAGACCGAGGACTTCCTGCTGCGCTGGGATGACCAGGACCACTGGGATCCCGGCACCAACCCGCTGCCGGTCCCGCCGCCGAACTACCGCGACGTGACATTCAAGGACGGCAACACCTGGTACAGCGGCAGCCCGTACCTCGGCTACAAGGGAACACTGCCTGCCGGAACGACGACGCAGAACATCTGCGGCGAGTGGTATTTCCCGTGGCACAGCCACGCATTGAACGAGTTCACGAACTTCGACGAGGGCTTCGGCGGGATGGGAACGCTGCTACGCGTCGATCCGCCTGGTGGCTGCTTCACCGCCGCCGCGTCGACGGTGATCGTCGGCGGGGTGCTCAAGGGCGGCTCGGTGACCGCGCTGGCTGCCTCCGACGCCGCCTACTACCAGGTCAACCCGCGCACCACGACCCGCCCGAGTGCGACAACCGCAGGCCAGCTGAGCATCACCGTTGCATCGGCGGCCGGCTTCCCGACGAGCGGGAATTACTTCATCCGCATTGACAACGAGGTCTTGCAGGTCACCGGTGGGCAGGGCACGACGACGTGGACGGTTGCACGTGGGCAGCTCGGAACCCTGGCCGCGAGTCACGCGAGCGGTGCAACCATTTCTGCGCTGGCCAACGACTGGTACGGGTCGTTCACCGGCGTGAAGGCCGGTTCGACGAACCTCAAGGTCACCTACCAGGGCAAGAACTGCGGCAACACAGCCGGCACGGGGTGCACGGCGATCGCGGCGAACCTCCCGCAGCAGACGGTCAAGATTTGCGACTGGACGATCTCCGGCGCGAGTGGCTGTGCCACCGCAACGTCGAACGGTTGGGTGACGTTGCCGGCGCCACCGGTCCAGCCGCGGGCTGTGGGCTCGACCGACGTGAGCTCCACCTGGACCCTTGCCGGTTCGGGCAGCCATTACATCGGCACGGGGACGTACAACGGCCAGGTCCGGGTACTCATCCACACCCAGCGCTGGACACCGAGTAATCCGACGACCTTCTCGACGTGGGGGAACGTGCTGGCCCTCACCTACGACGCGCCGTGAGCAGCGAGGCGAAGGAGACAGTGGCGATGAGCAAATTTGCAGCCATGAAGCCGCGGTTGCCTCGACTGACCAGACCGCTGTTCGTGCTGGGCATGATCTTCGCCGGCGTCGTCGCGGCCGGTTCGACGGCTTCGGCGGCCCCGGTCACGATCAACCTGTGCGCCGAGCCGGGCACTGCCACGCTCACCGGCGCCGTCACGGCGCCGATCTGGGGCTTCGCCGTTGCGGCGACGCCCGGCGCCTGCGGGGCGACGACGGCCAGCCTGCCCGGGCCGCAGTTGGTGGTGAACGAAGGCGACACGGTGACGGTCAACATCAGCAATGGGTTGCCCGCCGGACACACGCTGACGTTCGAGATCCCTGGCATCACCCTCGACGCGGGTCCGACCGACGTCCCCGCCGGCACATCCGGAATTGTGTCGTTCACCGCCAGCGCGCCTGGCACGTACCTCTACCAGGCCGGCGGCGGCGAGGGGCGGCAGGCGGCAATGGGACTGGCCGGTGCGCTGCTCGTCCGCTCCGCGACCCCGGGCCAGGCTTACGACAGCGCAACGACGGCCTACGACGCGGAGGCCACCGTGGTGCTCGGAGCGGTGGACCCGAACTTCAACGCGGCACCCGACACCTTCGAGATGTACAACTACACCGCAACGTATTGGCTGATCAACGGCAAGGCCTACCCCGACACCGCGGGGATCACCGCGGCAGCAGCGCAGCGGCTGCTACTCCGTTACGTCAATGCGGGCTTCGACAACACGTCGATGGCACTGCTCGGCATGCACGAGCACGTGGTCGCCCGGGACGCCCACCTGCTGAACAACCCGTTCGACGCGGCTGCCGAGACGATCCCAGCCGGTGCCACTGAAGACGCCATCGCGACGATACCGGCGGGTGCGGCTCCCAGCCCGCACGGATTCCCCCTGTTCAACAGGCAACTTCACCTCACGAACGGGGACCAGACAGGCACCGGGCCGACGCCGGCCACCGGTGGCGGGATGTTGACCTTCATCCATCCGTAGGGGGCGCCATGAGCGGACGAGCAACCCTTGAGCCCGCGCCGGCGGTCCCCCCACCGCCGCGCGCGGGGTACCTCACCTCGCGCCGGATTCGGCTGCTCGGCGCCATCACGGGCGTTGTCGTCGCAGGGCTGATCACGTCGCTCGTGCTCTGGCTGACCCGCGACAAGCCGCCGGACCGTGCCGAGCTGAAGGTACCCGCATCGTGGGCCCGTCCCGTGGTCAGCGCGGCGGGCCTCGCCGACCGCAGCGGAGTGAAGATCACCCAGGTCGCGGTCACCGGGGACGGAGGACTCGTCGACCTTCGCTTCCAGGTGATCGACCCGGACAAGGCGAACGCATTGCATGACGCCGCAGCACCGCCGGCGGTCGTGGACGAGCGCACCGGGCTGGTCGTGCACGACCTGCTCATGAGCCACTCGCACAGCGGCGCGTTCAAGCCCGGGGTCACGTATTACTACGTGTTCAACAACCCGGGCAACATCGTGAACCGCGGCGCGCGGGTCGTCGTGCTCCTCGGCAACGCGCAAGTCGAGCACGTGAAGGTGCGATGAAGCGTCTCGCGCTGGTGCTGGCACTCTTGGGTGCCGGCCTCGTAGCGCCGGTCGCGGCGTCGGCCCGGCCGGCGTTTGTCGACGTCGTCGTGGTGCTCAAGTCGCAGGCGAACGTGGCCGCCGTGCAAGCGCCGACGCGTGCGGCCCGACTGGCTGGCGTCGAGCGGGCGCTGCGCGATCACGCGGCCCGGACCCAACAGGGCGTGCTTGACCTTCTCGCGCAACGCCCGGGCTCCGTCGCCGCCGTCACCCCGCTGTGGATCGTGAACGCCGTCGAGGTCAAGGCGACGCCGCACGTCATTCGCGAGGTGGCCGCCCGGCCCGAGGTGGCCGCTGTGCAACCCAACGCCACGATCCAGGCTCCGGCGGCCGTGACGAGCAGCGCGGCCGAGCCGAACCTCGCGAAGGTGAACGCCCCGGCCATGTGGGACCTGGGCTACCGCGGTCAGGGCATCGTGGTCGCGAGCATGGACACCGGCGTGGACGCGAGCCATCCGGACCTGGCTGCGAGCTGGCGAGGCGGCACGAACAGCTGGTACGACCCGAACGGCCAGCACGCGACGCCCACCGACGTCAACGGGCACGGCACCCAGACGATGGGCGTAATGGTGGGTGGGTCCGCGGGCGGCACCTCGATCGGCATGGCGCCGGACGCGAAGTGGATCGCCGTCAAGATGTTCAACGACCGCGGCCAGGCGACGACGACCGGCATCCACCAGGGATTCCAGTGGCTGCTCGATCCCGACGGCGACCCGTCGACGCCGGACGCGCCGAACGTCGTCAACGACTCGTGGACGATGTCGAGCGCCAGCTGCGCCCTCGACTTCCAGCTCGACCTGCGCAGCCTGCGCGCCGCGGGCATCCTGCCCGTGTTCGCGGCCGGCAACTACGGGCCGACACCGGGCACAGTGCTGAGCCCGGCCAATCTCCCCGAGGCGTTCGCCGTCGGTGGCACCGACAACGCCGACGCGATCTACCCGTACAGCAGCCGGGGACCGTCGTCGTGCGCCGGCGCGACCGCTCCTGCGCTCACCGCGCCGGCCGTCGACCTCCGCACCAGCGACCTCTACGGCGGGTACGTGACCGAGACGGGAACCTCGATGGCCGCACCGCACGTGTCGGGCGCGCTTGCTCTTCTGCTCGGCGCGGTGCCCCGTCTTTCGGCCGACCAGCAGGCGGCGGCGCTGGAGGGCAGTGCCGTCGATCTGGGCGCGGCCGGCGTCGACGCCGACTTCGGCTACGGGCGGCTGGACGTGCTCGCGGCGTACCAGCGACTCGCGACCGCGCCCGACTACACGGTCGGCGTCGCCCCGTCGTCCGCGACCGTCGCCGCCGGCGGCACCGCGTCGTACACCGTCACGGTGACCGGCGTGAACGGCTTCGCCGGCGACGTCAGCCTGTCGGTGGGCGGGCTGCCGGACTCGGTCGGCGCGGCGGCGTTCAGCCCGGCTGTAGTTTCCGGTGCGGGAACGTCGACCCTCACGATCACGACCGCCGCGAGCGCGCCGCCCGGCAGCTATCCGCTGACGATCACCGGCACCAGCGGCTCGACGACGCACACAGCGACGGCCACGCTCGTCGTGCCGGCACCACCGGACTTCGCACTGTCCGCGGCACCGTCGGCGCAGACCATCAACGCCGGCACCGTCGCGACGTACACCGTGTCGGTCGGGTCGTTGAACGGCTTCACCGGCGACGTCGCGCTGTCGCTCGGCGGACTGTCAGCGTCGGTCGGCACGGCCACGTTCACCCCGGCCACGGTAACGACTGCGGGCACGTCGCAGCTGAGGATCACGACCGCCACCACGGCACCCGGCGGCACCTATCAGCTCACCGTGGCGGGCACCAGCGGCTCGATCACCCACACGGTGCCGTTGAGCCTCAGCGTGCGAGCCCGCGACTTCACCCTGTCGGCCGGCCCGTCGTCGATAACGGTCACCCGTGGTCAGACCGCATCCTACAGTGTGGCTGTAGGGTCGGTGGGCGGCTTCACCGGCAACGTGACGTTGACCGTGAGCGGCGTGCCGAGCGGCTCGATCGTGTCGTGGTCGGCCAATCCGCTCGCAGCGCCCGGCAGCTCGACGCTGCGCATCCGCACCACCGGCTCGACGCTGCGCGGGACGTTCACCGTCAAGGTGACCGGTAAGAGCGGCACATTGGTGCACCAGTCGACGGTGACGCTGATCGTGCGTTAGCCGAGCGACTATTCGGATCAGCGCACGCTGCCGCCCGGCTTGAGCCGCCCGGGTGGCATCGGGGGAGCGGCCAGCGGGTCGCCTGCCCCGGCGACGGCGCCGAATCGCGTGCCGGTCATCCACTGCTCGCGCGCCGCGGCGACCTCGTCGCCGGAGCGGGCGACGAAGTTCCACCACATCACGATCTGCTCGGCGAACGGCTCGCCACCGAGCAGCAGCGCACGTGCGCCGGTCGGCGTGGAAAGCCGCAGGTCACGCCGGGCCGCGCCCAGATAGAGCATCGCACCGGGCGTGAGCGGCACGCCGTCCACGTCGACCTGACCTGACGCGACCAGCACGGCGTGCTCGAAGTCGGGCTCGAGCGGCAACAACGCCTCGGCTCCCGGGTCGAGGCCGATGTCGGCGCCGACGATCGGCGAGTACGCCTGCCCGGGCGAGGTGGCGCCGGCCAGCTCGCCCATGATCACCGTCGCGGACAAGCCCGTAGCGGTGAGCCGCGGCAGTGTCGCGTGGTGCGCCCACGCCGGGGCGACGTCGCGGGCGGAGTCGGGCAGCGCCACCCACAGCTGGACGCCGTGTAGCAGCGCGGGATGCGGCACGGGCGACTGCTCAGCGTGCGCGATGCCGTGCCCGGACGTCATGAGCCCGAGCTCCCCGGGACGGATCAGCCGGTCGCTGCCGAGGCTGTCGCGGTGGTGCACCTCGCCGGTGAGCAGCCAGCTCACCGTCTGCAAGCCCATGTGCGGATGCGGCGGCACCTGCATCCCCGGCCCGTTGGCGATGTCGTCCGGACCGTAGTGGTCGACGAAGCACCATGGACCGACCAGCCGGCGCCCGAGATTAGGTAGCAGCCGGCGTACCTGCGTGCTTTCACCGAGCAGCACCTCGCGGCCGGCGAACACCTCATGCACCGGTGCCGCCGCGACGCCCGCCCGGCCGCCGCAGACGCTCAGATCCGGCGTGCGGTCGAGATTGCTCACCCTGCCAACCCTAGAACCGTGACGGCCTTCGCGCGCGGGGCGAGCAGGGCCGCCAGATCGCCGGCCGCGGCGTCCACCGTGGCGCCGTGCGCATCGTCGACAGCCTCCAGCACGGCGAGTACGCGCCGCGAGTCAGCGGTGACCTTTGTCCGATCGGCGTCGCGGTGGTTCCAGTGGCGGGTCAGCACCCCCACGGCGTCTGCGTAGACCACCTCGCCCTGGTGCGGTTCCTCGACGGTGTCCGGCTCGCCGAGCGGCGTAAACACATCGCCGGACCGGGCGAAGCGCACCACGATCTGGCCGTCGACACGGTCGAGGTCGAACGCGCCCGCCGGGACGCCGTGCGTGACCGAGACCAGATTGTACGAGTCGACGAACGGGCTGATGCGCGGCAACCGTCCGGAGCGGCCGAGCCGCCGGGTCAGGGCGTCGACGCTGGGCCGCTGCCGGCGCGGGTTCGTCCCGAAGCGGCGGTACGCGGTATGCCAGCTGGCGATGCGCGGATCGTCGGCGCCGATAGGCGTCCCGGTCCGCTCGATCGTGGCGATGCGATCGTCGACATCTGGCCAGCGGCCCCGGTTGTTCAGGCCCTCGACATGGACGCCGACGATGAAAAGCCCGGGGAACGCGGCTCGTACGTCGTCTGCGACGGCGAGGAGGCCCACCCGGTTAGGCTAGCGACGTGGCGACGACTGCCGACGATTTAGGCCTGGACATCTGGCGGAACCTCCCGGCTGCGCAGCAACCGGAGTGGCCGGATGATGCCGCGATGCGCGAGGTGGCCGGCACGCTGGGCGGGCTGCCACCACTGGTCGTGGCGAGCGAGGTCGACCAGCTGCGCGAGCGACTGGCCGCCGTGGCACAGGGCGAGGCGTTCCTGTTGCAGGGCGGAGACTGCGCTGAGACGTTCGCGACGAGCTCGCAGTCCGACATCGCCGGCAAGGTCCGCGTGCTGCTGCAGATGGCGGTGGTGCTCACCTACGGCGCGTCGATGCCGGTGGTCAAACTCGGCCGCATCGCCGGGCAGTACGCCAAGCCGCGATCGTCCACCAGGGACGCGAGTGGGCGGCCGTCCTACCGCGGCGACATGATCAACGACCTGACCGGTGAGCGCACTCCGGACCCTCAGCGCATCCTGCGCGCGTACTCGACCGCAGCCGCCACGCTCAACTTGCTCCGCGCCTACGCCGGCGGCGGGCTGGCCGCGCTCGACCGCGTCCACTCCTGGAACACTGCCTTTGCGCGGACGACCGAGACCGGCGCCCGCTACGAGCACATGGCGAATGAGATCGACCGCGCGGTGCGTTTCATGCGCGCCTGTGGGGTGCACGACGGCGCGCTCGAAGGTGTGGAGCTCTACGCCAGCCACGAAGCGCTCGTCCTCGAGTACGAGCGGGCGCTCACCCGCATCGAGGGGGATCGCGCGTACGACTTGTCCGGGCACTTCGTCTGGGTCGGTGAGCGCACCCGGCAGCTCGACGGCGCGCACCTCGACTTCGTCTGCCGTGTCGCCAATCCGATCGGCGTGAAGCTCGGGCCGGGCACCACTCCCGAGTTCGCCGCCGAGCTCGTGCACCGGCTGGATCCGTACAACACACCCGGCCGGCTCACGCTGATCAGCCGCATGGGTAACGACAAGGTGCGCGACCTGCTGCCGCCGATCATCGAGAAGGTGCAGTCCACCGGGCACCTTGTGGTGTGGCACTGCGACCCGATGCACGGCAATACCGAGGAGACCGCGGACGGCGTGAAGACCCGCCACCTCGACCGGATCATCGACGAGGTGGACGGGTTCTTCGACGTGCACGCTTCGCTGGGGACGCATCCCGGCGGCTTGCACGTCGAGCTCACGGGCGACGACGTCACCGAGTGCATCGGCGGCACCGCCGAGCTCACGCCGGGTGATCTCGCCCGCCGCTACGAGACGGCGTGCGACCCTCGGCTGAACATCGAGCAGTCGCTGGAGCTGGCGTTCCGCGTCGCCGAGCGGCTCGTCGCGGATCGGCAGCGCCGGGAATCATGAGAGTCGACCTGCGCAGCGACACGCTGACCCGGCCGACGCCCGGCATGCGCGCGGCTATCGCCGACGCCGAGGTCGGCGACGACGTCTACGGCGAGGACCCCACGGTCAACGCGCTGGAGGCCGAGGTCGCCGAGCTGCTGGGATTCGAATCCGGGTTGTTCGTGCCCTCCGGCACACTGGGCAACCAGCTCGGCATGCGGCTGCTCGTCCCGCCGGGCAAGGAGCTGATCTGCGACACGGTCGCCCACGTGGTCCGGGCGGAGTCCGGCGCGGCCGCGGTGTTCTCCGGCATCACGTTCCGCACCTGGCAGGCCGAACGCGGGCTGCTCGATGTGGACGTGATCGCGGCGCTGATCACTCCGGACGCCGGCCCGTACCTGGTCTCCACCGCAGCGATTGCCGTGGAGAACACGCACAACTTCGGCGGCGGCACCGTACAGCCCGCTGCTGCGCTTTCCGATCTGCGCGAGCTCGCCCGCGAGCAGGGGGTGGCGCTGCACCTCGACGGTGCGCGGCTGTGGAATGCACACGTCGCAACCGGTGTGCCGCTGCGGGAACTCGCCGCCGGATTCGACACCGTGTCGGTGTGCCTGTCGAAGGGGCTGGGCGCGCCGGTGGGCTCGGTGCTCGTCTCGTCCGCCGAGCGCATCACGGCAGCGCGAGTGTGGCGCAAACGTTATGGCGCGGGCATGCGCCAGGCCGGGATTCTGGCCGCGGCCGGCCGCTACGCGCTGGCCCACCACGTCGAGCGGCTCGCGGACGACCATGCCCGCGCGCGGCGCCTCGCGACGGCGCTCGGCCTGGATCCATCCGCAGTGGACACCAACATCGTGGCGCTCGACGTGGCGGACGCCGCCGCGCTGGGCGCTGACGCCCGCGAGCAGGGTGTGCTGATTTCGGTGCTCAGCCCACACCGGATCCGGCTCGTCACGCATCTCGACGTGGACGACGACGGTATCGACCACGCGATCAAGGTGCTCGAACCGCGCGCAACACGCTGACCCCTTTTCACCGATCCGGTGGGCGATCTGCCATGCTTGCCGCCGATTGCCGCTCTGCACTGTCGCTGGGCCGAAACGAGGGTCGCATGACGCGCGCCGGACGCCGCCTGGTCGTCCTCTGTGCAGTTCCTGCCGTCGTCGCGGCGCTGTCTTCGTGCAAGGTGCTGCAGCGTGCGAACTCAACGTCGCGGGCCTTGACGACCGCGGTCGCGAACGCCGACGTCCCGGGACCGACCAGCACCGCCTCGTGCCCGTTCGCCACGCGTGAGGTGGCTCGCGCGCTGGGCGGGCGGTGGACGGTGTCGAGCCTGCCGAGTGGCGGCTGCACCTACGCCAGCGGCGCCCGCACCGTGCTGGTCAGCACCGTGCCGCTGCCCAAGAACGCCGCAGGCCGGAGCGCTGCGCTCGCGCGCATGCGCGGATCCTGTGCTGCGGGCTCGCTGAAGACGATCACCGCGCAGGCGTTCGCGTGCCGGCAGGACAGCCTCGTCGAGGCGGTGGCCGTCGCCGGGAATCATCTGGTCGTGCTGTGCACCGCGGCCGGCCAGGACGCGGCACAGCTACCGGCCCTGCGCGACCAGCTGGCGGCCCTGCTAGGGCATGCCCCGTAATTCCTGCTCGCGACACGCCCTAACCCGCGAGGTGCGCGGCTGACGTCCTGCCGAGCAGCGCCGGGATCGTCGCCACTGCCTCGGCGAGCTCGTCCAGGAGCTCGCCGACGAGCGCCTGAGCCCCGTCGCACAGCGCAGTCTCGGGACTCGGGTGCACGTCGACCATCACCCCGTCGGCGCCGGCGGCCATGCCGGCCCGGGCAAGCGGTACCACCAGGTCGCGCCGGCCCGCCGCGTGTGACGGGTCGACGATGACCGGCAGGTGCGAGAGCCGCTGCACCAGCGGCACCGCCGACACGTCCAGCATGTTGCGGATGGTCGGCTCGAAGCCGCGCACGCCGCGCTCGCACAGCACGACGTCGAGGTTGCCGCGCTGCGCGATGTACTCCGCCGCCATCAGCCACTCCTCGTACGTCGCGGTCAGGCCGCGCTTGAGCATCACAGGCCTGCCGGCGGCGCCCACCGCTTGCAGCAGCCCGAAGTTCTGCATGTTCCGGGTGCCGATCTGAAGCATGTCCGCGTGCTCGGCGACAACGTCGACATCGGCGACCTCGGTGACCTCCGTGACGACCGGCAGGCCCACCTCGTCGCGCGCCGCGGCGAGGATGGCGAGGCCAGCCTCGCCCAGCCCCTGGAAGGCGTACGGCGAGGTGCGCGGCTTGTACGCCCCGCCCCGCAGCAGCGTCGCCCCTGCCTTCTTGGCCATCCGGGCTGCCGCCAGGGTCTGCTCGGCCGTTTCGACGGCGCACGGCCCGGCGATCAGCGTGAACGTATCCGGCCCGATCGGCACGCCGCCCACCCGCACGGTCGTGCGCCGCGGGTGGTTCTGTGCAGACACCAGCTTGTACGGCGCGGTGATCCGCATCGTCTCGGTCACACCGGATAGGCCACTGACATCCAGCGTCTCGAGCACGTCCTCGGTGCCGACGACGCCGATGATCGTCCGGGTGACGCCCCGGCTGACGAACGCCTTGCCGCCGTGCGCCTCGATATGCGCCGTCACGGTACTGATGTCCGCCTCGCTGGCACCCGGCGCCATCACGATGACCATGGCCCGGAGGGTACCCGGCAGCTGCTGCATGCCGGCCCGGCCGTGGCCGTCCCAAGATCTGCATGCATCAGGTCAAAGCAGCAGCGCCCGGCGCAACTGCGCAGCAACGAGTGCCGGCTCTTCACGTACGACCACGCTCGGATAGCGCAGCACGACCACGTCGCTAAGCGACAGCTCGTTCTGTCGAAGCTGGTCCGCCCACCAGCGCGACACCGCGAGGTGGAGAGCGCCGTCGACCTCCACGGCGACGAGTCGACCATCGCAGCGCCGCCAGGTCGCGTCGATGTAGCGCCGGTGCCCGTGCCGGTCATGGCGGACCGTCTGTTGGCGCGGCGCGGGCAGCGCGAACCGGCGGCACAGCCGCACGAAGTCGATCTCGCTGAGTGCCTGCGCACCCTGCGCGATGTCCTCGACCGCCGCGAGGGGTGAGCGGTGCTGCCTGGCGGTGGGCAGCCGCGGCGCAGGCGCGTCCCGTTCGGTACCAGCAGATCGACCGCCTTGCGTTCCCAGCCGCGCGGGCCGTACGCCTCGGCAGCTGTGAACGCTGTCAGCACCGCGCGCGGGCCGCCGTGGACTCGAGCGACGACCCACCGCTGATGCGGTGAGAGCGGCCCATTGTGCAACACGATCGCGAGACCGATCCGTTGCCAGCGCCGGGATGCCAGCTGCGCGCGGATGCGTCCAGGGCTGGAGCCTTGGCGCAGCGGGCCGGACCACGTCGTAACAAGCCGGGCATCGTCGACGGCGAGCACTGACTCATCGTGACGACTCCGCGAACGCCGTGTGACCCAAGATCCGCACTTGTGGATACTCACTCGAACCGCATGCGAATCACGAGGTCCGGTCCACACCATCTGCATGCAGCGCCACGGCCACGGCCAGGGCCCAGAACCCCGCGTCTCAGAAGACGTACACCGTGATTGTGTCGCCGCGATGCACCGGCGTTCCGGACGCCGGGTCGAGCTGGAACACGGTGCCGGAGGAGCCGCCCAGGATCTCGCGCACCTTCACCTTCAGTCCCGCGTCCTCGAGCGTCTTGCGCGCCTGGTCGACAGGCGTGCCGGTGGCAACGTCCGGCACGGTGACCGTCTCGGAGCCCTTGGACACCGTGATCGTGACGGTGTGCCCCTTCTCCAGGTGCGAGCCGGCGCCCGGGTCCTGCGAGATCACCGTGCCCTGGTCGACGCTGTCGCTGAACTGCCGGTCGACGTTCACGTCGAACCCCGCGTTCTGCAGCTGATTCGCGGCGTCGTCCTGGCTCTGGCCGGTGATGTCAGGCACGGTCAGCAGCTGCGGGCCGCTGGACACGATGAGCGTCACCGGTGTGTGAGCGCGAACCTGGGTACCCGCGGCCGGCGAGGTGCCGATCACGTGATCTTTCGCGACGTTGTCGTCGAAGCGCTGCGTGGTGCTGACGTCGACGGGCAACGCGCCGAGTGCGTCTGTGGCGTCGCCCTGCGACTTTCCCCGCAGCTGCGGGATCTCGTAGAGCCTCGGGCCGAGCGAGATCAACAGCGTGACGTGGCCGTGCCGGCGCACTTGGCTCCCGGCTCCCGGTCGCGTGCCGACCGCCTGGCCCTCCGGGACGTTCTCGTCGTTGACCTCGCTGGTCGTGACGTTGAAACCGGCACGATGCAGCGCCGCCAGGGCAGTTGCCTGGGGCTCGCCACCGACGGCCGGCACCCGGGCGAAGCGTCCTGCGACGAGCCACCACCCGGTGAACCCCGCACCGGCGCCGATCAGCAGGAAAACCAGAAGGATGATCAGGAGGCCACGGCGGCGCTTGCGGCGACTCGTGGCAAGGGGCGACTGGCCTGTCGGCCCGCGCGGCGGGGTCAGCGGCAGCGGGGAGGGCGGCGGCACGAGGCCGGGCGGGCTGCCCACCGCCGTGTGGTGCACGCCGGAGCCAGGAGCCAGGCGCTGGGTAGTGCCCACGTCGGGCGCAGCAGCGGTGTCTGCGGTGGCGCTCGGCTGGTTGCCGTTCGGGCGGGGGCGGGCGGGCACCGGCACCACCGGCAGGTTCAGCTCGGCGCGCACGTCTGCCAGTTCGGCGAGGAAGGCGCCGGCGTCACTCGGACGCCCTGCGGGATCACTGTCGGTGGCGCGCACCACCAGGTCGTCCAGCTGCGCGGCGATGCCCGGGACCTGCGACGACGGCGCCGGCACCCTGGAGTGCACGTGCTGGTAGGCGACCGCCATCGCGGTGTCGCCGACATAGGGCGTTTGGCCGGTGAGCAGCTCGTAGAGGACGATGCCCGCCGAGTAGACGTCGGACCGCTGGTCGGTGTTCCCCCGGGTCACCTGCTCCGGCGAGCAGTAGGCGACGGTGCCCATCATCACCCCGGCCTGCGTGGCGGTGCCCTCGGCGCCCACTGCGCGGGCGAGACCGAAGTCGGCGACCTTCACCACGCCGTCGTCGGACAGCAGGATGTTCTCGGGCTTCACATCGCGGTGCACCAGGCCGGCGCGGTGCGCCACCGCGAGCGCGGCGAGAACCGGCTCCATGATCGAGACCGCCTCGGCGGACCGGAGCCTGCCGCGCTCGCGCAGCAGGTCGCGCAGCGTGCGGCCGCTGACCAGTTCCATGACCAGGTAGACGAGGCGCCCGTACGCCGTGTCCTCCGAGCCCTGGTCGTAGACGGCAACCGTGTTGATGTGCGAGAGCTTCGCCGAGGCACGGGCCTCGCGCGTGAACCGGTCGGCGAACTCGGGATCGGCGGACAGCCCACTGGACATGATTTTGACCGCGACGAGGCGGTCGAGCCGCTCGTCGACGGCCCGATATACCGTCGACATCCCGCCGCGGGCGATCCGAGCGCGGATCCTGTATCTGCCGTCGAGGAGGCGGCCGACCAGCGGATCTGCGGTGGCCGTCTGCACACCGGGATTCTAGATGTCGGGCGCCTCTTTTCCCGCCTGCGCGAATCCGTGTCTGCACCGTGCCTATTCCGGCTACGCGGATCTCCGTCTCCACCACTCGCTGGCGCTCGGGTGGACCCGGATCTCCGCACGCGCCTGCGGCGCGCCCGCATCGCGGCGCCGGGCTCTTCGCGCGAGCGCTCATCGCGCGATGGCTCCACCCGGTCGCAAGCGCTGATCGTTAGCCTGGGCATCGTGCATGCGGTGCCGGTCGGGTCGGGAGTGGCCGAACTGCTTGCCGATGCCGACCGTCCCGGGGGCTGGCTGCTCCTGGTCGACCGGATCCGGCAGTCGTATGTGGACCTCGACGATCCGACGTACCTCGACTTCGAGTATTTGCGCAGCATGGCTGACGTCGTGGACGCGCTGCCCCCCGGCCCGATCACAGTCGTCCATGTCGGGGGCGGTGGGTGCACGTTCGCGCGCTATGTCGCAGCGACGCGCCCCGGGTCGTCGCAGGTCGTATTGGAGCCGGACACCGCGCTGGTCGAGCTGGTGCGGGACCGGCTGCCGTTGCCGCGCGGCGCCCGGATCCGGGTGCGGCCACAGTCCGGCCGGGACGGCGTGCGCGGCATGCACGCCGGCAGCGCCGACGTCATGGTCGTCGACGCGTACCTGGGCGGGCGGGTACCCGGCGAGCTGACGACCCGGGAGTTCCTCGCGGACGCGGCCCGCGTGCTGCGCCCCGACGGCGTGCTGCTGGCCAACCTGACCGACGGGCCGCCGCTCGCCTACACCCGGCGCGTCGTCGTGACGGTGCGGGCCGTGCTACCCCAGCTGCTGCTCACCGGCTCCGGCGGCGTGCTGGGCAAGCGCCGCTACGGCAACCTCGTGCTGGCGGCCAGCCGTGCTCGGTTGCCGCTGCGGGCGGTCCGGCAGGCGGCCGCGTCGGCGACGTTCCCGACGCGGGTACTGGCCGGTGCGGCACTCGACGGGCTGGTCGGCGCGGACGTGGAGCCGCTGACCGATGCGGCGCCGATGCGCTCGCCGCGTCCTCCGGAGGAGGGGTGGCGCGTTGAACCGGACTGACCGGGTGCACACCAACCGCGCGCGCGCCGAGTCGTTCGGAGCTGTGGCGGAGGCGTACGACCGGGTGCGGCCGAGTTACCCACCGGCGCTCGTCGATGACCTGCTCGCGGGCGCCCCCGCCGACGCGCTCGACGTCGGCTGCGGTACCGGTAAGGCGGCGCAGCTGCTCGCCGAGCGGGGCGTCCCGGTCCTCGGCGTCGAAGTCGACGTGCGCATGGCAGCGGTCGCCCGCTCGCATGGCATCGCCGTCGAAATCGGAACGTTCGAGCGATGGAAGGCGGCCGGGCGCCGCTTCGACCTGATCGCCAGCGGGCAGGCGTGGCACTGGATCGACCCGGATGCCGGCGCCGCCAAGGCGGCGGCGTTGCTGCGCCCGGGCGGACTGCTTGCCCCGTTCTGGAACTTCTCCTCCATCGACGCCGGCCTGCGCGCGCGCATCGACGGCGCGTACGCCCGTGTCGCCCCGCAGGTGACCGACCGGGCCGTCGTACGCGGCGGCGGCCCGGCGACGATCCCACCGGCCGCCGGGCAGCTGCGCGGAAGCGGACTGTTCGCAAGCGTCGAGCTCCGCCGCTACCCATGGGAGCGCGACTACACCCGTGACGAGTGGCTGGCGCTCATTCGCACACACAGTGATCACAGCACACTGCCGGTCGGCCAGCTCGCGGCGCTGCTCGACGCCGTAGGTGAGGCGATCGGCAACCGGCTCGTACACGCCCGCTACGTCACGCAGGCAATCTTCGCTCGCCGCGACTGAGTTGTGGCAGGCTATTCGCCATGCCCGAGGAGGCGCCGGACCTGGAGCTGATCGCTGTCCCCGAGGCTGCACAGGCGCTGGGCGTCCCACCGAAGCGGATCAGCCAGTGGATGCGCGACGGCGTGTTGCTCGCGGTGCGCGACGTCGAAGGCGAGCGCTGCGTGCCGGCGGCGTTCATACAGCAAGGCGCGGTCGTGAAGGGCCTGCCCGGCGTGGTGACGTTGCTTCGTGACGCGGGCTATCAGGACGACGAGATCGTGACCTGGTTGTTCCGCGCGGACGAGTCGCTGCCGGGCACGCCCATCCAGGCGCTGCGCGACAATCGCGGCACCGAGGTGAAGCGCCGCGCCCAGGTCGCCGGCTACTGATGGGCCATTTCGTCTACCTGGCGTTGCTCACCGGGTGCCTGGTCGGTGCCGCGCCGCTCGAGTTACTCCTCCATACGCAGGTGTATGCGCGCTGGCTCCGTCTGCTGCTCGCACTCGCGCCGACGGTGGCGATCTTCGCTGCGTGGGACGTGTACGCCATCCACCGTCACCACTGGCGCTACGACCGACAGTGGACTACGGGCGTGACGCTGCCCGGCAGACTGCCCCTGGAGGAGTTGCTGTTCTTCGTGGTGATCCCCACCTGCGCCATCTTGACGTTGGAAGCGGTGCGCCGGCGGCGTCCACAGTGGACGATAGGCGACGAGTCGTGAGCTACACGGCACTGGCCATCGCGGGGATCACCGCCGCCGTGCTCGTCGACCTGGCGGTGGTGCGCACACGTCTCCTGCGCCGAAAGGCGTTCTGGACCGCATACGGCATCGTGTTGTTCTTTCAGCTGATCGTCAACGGCGTTCTTGCGGGGTTGCCCGTCGTGCGCTACGACCCCGCCGCAATCATCGGCCTGCGCATCGCGTACGCGCCGATCGAGGACGTGGCGTTCGGCTTCGCCATGGTGCTGCTCACGCTCGCCACGTGGGTTGCGCTTGGTCGTAGCGCCGGGCGACGAGCGCCCCGACCAGGCCACGTGCTGCGACCCCCGCCCGGCGGCCGACCGGTACGGTGAGCCGCCCGCCGAACACGTTGTAGTCCGCCGCTTCAATCTCATCGAGGATGCGGCTGTACAGGGCGGCTGCGGTGCGCAGGCAGTCTCGCGAGGTCGGGTGGACGAGTTCGATGCCCGGGACGGCGCGCAGGTAAAGGTCGCGCGTCCGGGCGATCTCGGCCGCCAGCAGGTTGCGGATCGGCTCGTCCACGGCTCCGGCGCGCACGGCGCGGCACAGCCGGTCGCGGTCGACACCGAACCTGGAAAGCGATTCCTGCGGCAGGTAAACGCGTCCCCGCGCCAGATCCTCAGCGATGTCACGCAGGAAGTTGGTGAGCTGGAAGGCTATGCCCAGGTCGGCCGCGTACGGTTCCAGCACTTCCCGATCGATCGTCGGGTCGGCCCGTCCGAGGATCGGCAGCATCTCCAGCCCGATCACGGCGGCCGAGCCCCACATGTAGGCGGCCAGATCGTCATGAGTCTGGTAGCTCGTCGCGGTGAGGTCGGAGCGCATCGCGCTGAGGAAGTCGGCGAAGTACGAATGCGGGATGTCCCACCGGCCGATCGTGTCGATCACCGCCCGGCACACCGGGTCCACGGATGTGCCGAGTTCGAGGTCGGCGAGGAACTCGGCGCTCCATGCCTCGAACCGGTCCGCGCGGTCGGGGCCGAAGCCGTCGACGATGTCGTCCGCATAGCGCGCGAACCCGTACAGGGCATGCACGTACGGGCGCTTGGCGGGCGGCAGGAGCAGCGTGGCCAGGTAGTACGTCTTGCCATGTGCAGCGTTGAGCCGCCGGCACAACTGGTAACCATTCGCCAGATGGCGCGACGTGATGCCCGCTGCCACCAGCGCGCGCCTCATGCCGCCATCGTGACAGTCCCGGTAACCCGCGCAGCGGCCAGTCGTCCCGACACCAGTGCCATCGGCACGCCGACGCCGGGCTGCACGTTCGCGCCGCACCGCACGAGGTTCTCGACTCGGCGATCGAGCGTCGGCAGCCGGAACGGACCGGTCTGCGCCACGGTGTGCGCCGCGCCGAACGGCGTGCCGGCGGGGTAGCCCCGGGCGGCCCAGTCCGCGGGTGTCGTCAGATGTTGCACGTCGGGATCGAGACCGACCTCCTCGAGCATGCGCTCGGCGTAGGGCGCCGCTTCCGTTTCCCAGTCGATCGGCACGGGGTGGGCCAGGTTCGGTGCGGGAAACAGCACATAATGCGCGTGCGCGCCGGGCGGTGCGAGGGCCGGGTCGGTCACCGTAGGCGTGGTGCGCAGGAACGACGGATCGCTCATCGGCCTTCCGCGCCGGATGATCTCGTCGAACGTCGATCGCCAGGCGGCTCCGAACGAGAGTGTGTGATGGGCGTCCGCGGTGCCCGACCGTACGCCGGCGAGCAGCACGACGCAGGACGGCGCGTAGCGCGCCCGCAGCCGATCCGGCGGGCGATTGTCGACGACAACGTCGGCAGGGATGCACTCACCGCCCTTCGTCACCACTGCTCCTGCTCGGCCGTCGCGGATCTCGAGGCGTTCCGCCGCAATACCGTAGCGTATGGTCACGCCGTGCCGACTGGCGGCGGCGGCCAGCGCCTGAGGCACAGCGTGCACGCCGCCGATCGGGAAGTAGACGCCGGCCACGGCGTCCAGGTAGGCGATCACCCCGTACAGGGCGAGGGCCTGCGCCGGTGCCAGCCCGGCGTACATCGACTGGAACGTGAACAGGCGCCGCAGCCGGTCGTCGTGTACGAACGACGCGATCTTCGGGGCCAGCCGACGGAAGCCACCGAGGGCGATCAGCCGCAGCAGCGGGCGGCCGAGCAGAGCGAGTGGCGAGTCCAGGTTCCGGGCGATGAAATGCGGCATCTCGACGGCGTAAAGCTCGCGCAGCCAGGCGACGAGGCGGCGATATCCGTCAGCCTCGCGCGGCCCACAGACGGCCGCGACCTCGCCTGCCATAGCGTCGATGTCGGCGTGTACGTCCAGCATCGAGTCGTCGGCGAACCGGGCGCGGTAAGCCGGGTCGAGCCGGCGCAGGTCGAGTGTCATCTCCTCGCCGACGGCGGCAAGCGTCTCGGCGAGTAGCCACGGCGCGGTGAGCACGGTCGGACCCGTGTCGAACCTGAACCCGCGATCGCACAGTAGGCCGGCGTGCCCTCCCGGGCCGTCCGTACGCTCCAGTACGGTTACCTGGCGACCGGCTCCGGCGAGGTGCAGCGCCGCCGCGAGCCCGCCGAGGCCCGCCCCGATGACGACGACACGATCCGTACGCCCGGGAACGGTCCTCACGTGTGGCGCTCGGTGGCGAGCACGGCGAGCCCATCGAGCACGTTGCGGGTGTCGTCGGAGATTGCCGGCGTGTCCAGTGCGGCACGCGCCCGCGCGGTTCGCTCGCCGATGCGGGCCTCGACGCGATCCAGTGCGCCTGTCGCGACGATCACGTCGCACAGCGCCGCCGCGCCCGCCTCGTCGAGGTCACGATCGCCGAGGCCCGCACGCAGCAGCCGCGCCTGATCCGGGTCGGCGGCGTCCATCGCCAGCGCCACCAGCATGGTGCGCTTGCCCTCACGCAGGTCATCGCCGATCGGCTTGCCGGTACGTCCCGGATCGCCGAACACGCCGAGCACGTCGTCGCGCAGCTGGAATGCCTCGCCGAGCGGCAGGCCGTAGCCGCGCAGCGCCGCGACCACCTCAGGTGCTGCGCCGGCGGCGGCCGCGCCGAACTGCAACGGTCCCTCGACGGTGTACTTGCTCGTCTTGTACTCCGCGACGCGCTGCGCGTCCTCGATCGAGAAGTCGCCGCGGGCCTGGACGAGCATGTCCAGGTACTGACCGGCCATGACCTGCTGACGCATGTCGTCATAGACGGCGCGCGCCCTGCGGCCCTCGGCGGAGCTGAAGCCGGCGGCGGCGAACATCGCGTCGGCCCAGGACAGCAGCAAGTCACCGACGACGATCGCTGCCGCAGTGCCGAATACGCGCGCGTCGCCGGTGAACGCGCCGCGGGCGTGCATCGCGGTGAACGCGGCGTGCACCGAGGGGCGACCCCGGCGGGTGCCTGAGCCGTCCATCACGTCGTCGTGGATGAGTGCGCAGCCGTGCAACAGTTCCAGGCTGGCCGCCGCCGTGATCATCGGCGCGTCGCCGGACGAGTCCCGCACGCAGCGCCAGCCGCAGTAGGCGAACATGGGGCGCAGCCGCTTGCCGCCGTCCAGCACGAAGCTGCGCGCGATCTCGGCCAGCGCGTTCAGATCGTGGCCGAGGTCTGACAGCCGGGCGGCGCGCGCGTCGAAGAAGGTGCCCAGTTCCGCGTCGACCCGCGCGACTACGCTGCCCAGGTCGATCACAGCGCGGACATTACGCTGATCCGCATGCCACGCACGGTACGCGACGTCCTGGCCTCCGGGCAGCGCACGTTCTCCTTCGAGTTCTTTCCGCCGAAGACGCCCGACGACGACCGGCTGCTGTGGCAGACCATCCGCGAACTCGAGTCGCTGCATCCGTCGTTCGTGTCTGTTACCTACGGCGCCGGCGGCAGCACCCGCGACCACACCATCGAGATCGTCGAGCAGATCGCGTCCGACACGACATTGCTGCCGGTGGCCCACCTGACCGCGGTCAACCACTCCGTGGCCGAGCTGCGGGCGATCATCGGGCGCTTCGCCGATGTCGGCGTGGTGAACATGCTGGCCATTCGCGGCGACCCGCCGGGCGATCCGATGGGGGAGTGGATCAAGCACCCCGAGGGACTGAGTTACGCCTGCGAACTGGTCGAGATGCTGCGCGCGCACGGTGACTTCAGCGTTGGCGTCGCCGCGTTCCCGTACAAGCATCCCCGCTCGGCCACCGTCGAAGAGGACACCGCGCGGTTCGTGGAGAAGTGCCGGGCCGGGGCGGACTACGCGGTGACGCAGATGTTCTTCGATGCGGACGAGTATCTGCGGCTGCGTGATCGGGTGGCCGCTGTCGGCGGCCAGGTGCCGATCATTGCCGGGATCATGCCCGTCACGACTATGCGCACGATCGAGCGCTCCGAGCAGCTTTCCGGCGCACCGTTTCCGCCGGCGCTGGCGGCCAAGTTCTCGGCGATAGCGGATGATCCGAAGGCGGTGCGCGCGCTGGGCATCGAGGAGTGCTCGGGGCTGGCGCAACGGCTGCTCGACGAAGGCGTGCCTGGGATCCACTTCATCACGTTCAACCGCTCCAAGGCCACCCGCGAGGTATGGGCCAACCTGCGAATCACCGCGACGACCTGATCCAGGCCTGGTCCGCGGTGCACCGCGGGCTGCGGCCGTCTGCGCTCGTGCGCTACTGGCTGGCGCTCATGTGGACGCTGGCCCGGCCGCTCGTCGCCGCCCGCGTACCGCCGGCGGCGATCACGCTGGCGGGCGTTGTGCTCGCCGTCGACGCGCTCCTCTTCGCTGCCCGGCTGCCGCTCGTGGCGTTGGCGCTCGTGCTGGCCGCGGCGCTGTGCGACGGGCTCGACGGTGCGGTTGCCTTGCTCCAGGGCCGGACCACGCGGGCCGGCGCCGTCGCTGACACGATCGCGGACCGAATCGCCGACACGGCGTTCGCGCTGGTGATGTGGCAAGCCGGCGCGCCGCTGTGGCTGGCCCTGCTCGCGGCCGCGCTCTCCATCGGGCTGGAGTCCGCCCGACGGCGCCCGCTGATCACTGTGGCCGAGCGGCCTACCCGGGTGATCTGCACGGCCCTCGCCTGCCTCAGTGCTGCGGTCAGCGACGCGAACTGGCCGCCCACGGTGTGCGCCGCCGTCTGGGTGGCGGCCACGCTCGTCGCGCTCGTTCAGATCAGGTCGTAGTCGATCTGCTCCGCCGCGGCGGCGACCCAGCCACGGGTGCCCGGGTCGGACAGCGGCCGGCTGAACAGCGGCCGCGGCGGGAACGTGTCTGCGGCTGCGGTGAACAGGGCGATCTCGGGCTCGCCGGTCATCGCCGAGACGTGCCACAGTCCGTCGAGGTCCGTCCAGCGGCTGTCGATCGCCCGCGCCCAGGCCCGGCACAAGTCGTGCGGTCCAGTGTTGATCAGGTGCGACGCGCCGTTGCGGATCGGGCACGTGCCGGTGAGATCGAGCAGGTGCAGGGTGCGGCTGGGCCGCCATGCGGTGAGATACGGGGCGCCGCGGACGGTATCGACGGCGCGCCGGTCCTGGAACACCTCGGCCAGGCAGGTCGTGATGTCGAGCGCCGCGTAGGAGACGCCGCGATCGGACGGCCCGGGAGGCGGCTGCTGCGGGTCGAACCGGGCGTGCGACGGCCCCCAGAAGCGCAGCGCGTTCCATGCGATGACGTTCTCGCCGGCCGTCCGGTGCAGTCGCCACAGCACGGTGTGCCGGGCCACTGCTGCGAGGTCGCCCTCCTCCAACGTCAGCGCCTCAGGCGCGGGCGGGAGAGGGAGCTTTACCACCGGTCGAGGTCGGCTGCGTGCGCTGCGACCGGGATGGGACTACCGCCGGTCAGCAGCCAGTCGCGGGGACTGCGCTCGTGTCCGCGCACGCGCAGGTCGTCCTGCGGCGTGGTCATGAAGCCCTCGACCTCGCGGGGATGCATACCGCTGGGCAGCGCGGCGAGCACGGCGGCGAGCCCGGGGATAGGGCGCAGGTCGTCGTCGAACTGCCACGTAGGCAGCCGCAGCGAGCGGCCGACACGCTTGGCGTACAGCGCTCGGTTGCGTACCCGGTGTCGCACCCGCGAGTCGTCCACGCCCCACTTCGCCGCGACGTCGCGCGTCGTGTACGAGCGGCGCAGCAGATCGAACTCGATCCGGGCCGCTGCGACGGCCGCGCGCTGGGATTCGGAGTGCCGGACCGCCGCCGCCGGGTCGATGCCGCTGTGCTCGGCGAGCACCGCGGCCTCGGCGTCGGTGAGCGTGCTCGCGCCGGGACGCGGCTCGCGCCCGAGCGCGGCCCGCAGGGCGGTCACGAACTCGGACTCACCGCCCGGCACGCCGAACTCATCGAGTAACGCCGCAACTGAGGAGCGCATGCGCACAGTTAAGACAATGTCTAAACCTGTGCCGGCCGCGCGTATCCGCGTCTGCACCGCAAGGGTGCATCCGCGGCTCCGCTCCGCGCCTACGGCGCGGGCCGCGTCGCGGCGCCGGCGCTCTTCGCGCGAGCGCTCATCGCCCGGCGGTTGCGCCACTCCTGGCCGACTCTGCCCCTAACCGGGCCCTATCAGGTTGGCGACGATCTTGGCCGACTGTGCCACCAGGGGCAGTCCTCCGCCGGGCTGTGTCGAGCCGCCGACGAGGTAGAGCCCGCGCACCTTTCCGGCGTTAGCCGGTCGGCGCACACTGCCGAGCAGGCCGTGCAGCGCAGCGCCGTAGATCGCACCGCCGGGAGCGCTGGTGCGCCGCTGCAGGTCCGCCGGGGTCAGCACCTTGCTGAACACGAGCCGCTCCCGCACGGGCAGGCCCCGCGCGGTCAGCAGTGAGAGCACCCGGCCCTCGTACCCCGACGCCAGCCCCGCGCTGTCCCAGTCGAGGGCGCCTCGGCTGCCGTCGACGCCGTGCCGCGGCGCATTGACCAGCACGAACCACGCCTCGTGACCCGCGGGGCAGACCGCCCGATCGTCGGGCGCACTGATGTACACAGCAGGATCGGTAACCGGCCGGCCGGGCCGGCCGAACACCGCGTCGAACTCGGCGTCGTAGTCGCCCTCGCCGAAAAGCACGTTGTGATGGGCCAGCCCGGGCGTGCGCCCACGGACGCCGAGCAGTAGCACGAACGCGCTGAGCGAGTCTGCGCGCGGTGCCTGCCGCGGCCGGCTGGGGTCCAGCAGCCGCTGGTAGACGGTGCTCGCATCGGCGTTGGCGACGACGACGTCTGCGGGCAGCCTCGCCCCGTCGACCAGCGATACCTCGCTGACCCGCCCGCCGGTTGCCGTGATCCGGCTGACCCGCGCGTCGGTACGAATGACAGCGCCCCGTTCGCGCGCCCGGGCGGCCAGTGCGGCGACCAGTTGATGCAGCCCACCCTCGACGTACCAGGCCCCGAAGGCGTGCTCCAGAAACGGGATCACGGCCAGGGCCGCCGGCGCGCGGCGCGGGTCCGACCCGGCGAACGTCGCGTACCTGTCCAGCAGCATGCGCGCCCTCGGGTCGTCGAAGTTGCGGTTGCCGACCTGGCGCAGGGTGCGCCCGGGCCGGATCGCGGCGATGTCGCCGACGCGGGCCAGCCGCCGGGCGATGGCGCCTGAGGTCAGACCGCTGCCGAACACCGGGTCCTCGACGGCATCCCAGATGCGCGAGCCGTGGGCCACCAGTGCCGCCCACGCAGCACCGGTGCCCGCGGCGAGGACCTGGTCGAGGCGGGACACCTGCTCGTCAAGATCGCGCGTGGTTGTGACCACGGTGCCGTCAGCGAAGCGGTAGCGCACATACGGGTCGACGGCGCGCAGCTTGAGCACCGAGTCGAGCGGGTCGCCGGTCTCGGCGAACAACCCGGCGAACACCGCGGGCATGGTGAGCACCGAGGCACCTGTGTCGAAGCGGAACGTACCCGCCGCGGTGCGCTGCTCGAAGAAGCCGGCCTTGCCGCCGACCTGGTCGCTGGCTTCGAGCACCGTGACGTCGTGGCGCAGCGCGGCCAGCCGGGCGGCGGCACACAGCCCGCCGACCCCGGCGCCGACCACCACGACGCGCGCCATGCGGTGATAGTGCCTTAGCCGCCTTGCGTCGGCGCGTGCACATCCCGGCCTTTCCAGGTGAGCGTGCCGCGCCGGTGCCCGGCCAGCGACCTGACGACGAGCCAGCCGAACGCCGCCACCGATACGGGGTGGGCCAGCGCGTCCGGCCAGGCGCGGCCACCGGTGCGCCGCGCGGCGATCACCCGGCCCGCGACACCCGCCGCATAGCCGAGTAGTCCCATCCTCGACCCGCGCAACGCCGCCACGGCCGGGAGCAGGTAGGCGACGCCCAGTCCGGCGAGGACGGCGAGTGCACCGCCCGGAGAGCCGAACGCCGCCCACAGCGACTTGCCGTACCCGTCCTGCAGCGCCGCCCAGCCGTCGTACATCCGGCAATCGGCCAGCGCCGTGCCGTCCACGATGCCGCCCCGCGCGCCGCATCGCCGCAGTACCCGGGCCAGCGCGATGTCGTCGAGCACGGCGTCCGGCACGTGGCCGCCCGCGCGCCGGTAGACGTCCCGGCGGACCACCAGGAACTGCCCGTTAGCCACGGCCAACGACGGCCGGGGCGACTGCTCAGCGATCCGCAGCGGCAGAAACGTCAGCCACGACCACGACAGCAGCGGCTGGACGAGTCGCTCGGCCGGCGAGCCGGCAAGCTGCCTCGGGTAGGGCGACACGAAATCGAGGCCGTGCCGCTCCAGCACGGCGACGGCGCTGCTCACCGCATGCGGTTCGAGACGAACGTCCGCGTCCACGAACACCAGGACCGCACTGCTCGGCCGGGCGAGGTCCGCGAGCTGACGGCACGCATGGGGCTTGCCGAGCCATCCAGGCGGCGGCGCCGTTCCGGGCACGACACGTACGCCGGCAGCTCGGGCGATTTCCCTTGTGCCGTCGGATGACGCGTCATCGAGGACGATGATCTCGATGCGTTCGCGTGGTTGCTGGGCGAGCAGGGTATCCAGGCAGGCTGTGATGTTGGGCGCCTCGTCCCGCACGGGAAGCAGCACGGACACGTCGGGCAGCGCGCTCGCCGGCACTGCCCGGCGCAACAGCCGTGCATTGAGCGCGGCATGCCCCGTGCCGGCCAGCGCCGCGGCCAGGCCGATCTTCAAAAGCACTTGGCCACCAGCGGGACGGCCACCACGCCCATGCCCAGCGCGCCCCACAACGCCGTGGCCGCCAGGTGCAGGAACGCCGCCAGCCCGACGACTGACGACAGGTAGGTCCACACGTACAGCGCGTACATCCAGCGGTCGTCAGCGATGGGCGTACCGGCCAGAATCCGCTGCGCGACAAGCGAGATCAGCGTCGCGACCAGCAGCCATCCTGCATAGTTTGTCAGCGCGACGCTTGGCTCGCCCGGCAGGTGCGGGTTCGGGTCAGCCCATCGCCACGCGCCGGCCGCGACGAGTTGCGGGTCGAGAAACAGATCCCACGAGGCGAGCGCCCAAGCCCCGATGAGCACACGTACCGGCGTCGCGGTGGCAAGCCGTCGAGCTACCAGTGCAGCCGGCCAGGCCAGCATCGCCCACGCCAGCGCGGCGATGAGGGGCACGCCCGCGATCTGGACGCCGAGCGTGCCGGAGTAGCGGTAGTCGCCGAACGGCGCGCCGGTATGCACGCCTACGACGTCCGCGCCGAACCCCACGACAGCGGCGACGACAAAGCACATGAGCCCGCGCCGGCCGCGAGTCAGCACCGCGTGGCTCAGCGAGGCACCAGCGACCACAAGGACTGTGCCGACCGTGAGGCGATGTCGGCTCACGCCACCGGTGAGCACATACGCGATCTGCAGCGCGACTGCGGCCAGCACCAGGGCGCCGACCACACGCATGCGTATGTCAGCGGCGCGGTGCAGCATCGAGCGGCAACCACGCGCCGAGCACGGCGAACGGCCGGGCGTCGCCGGGGAAGCGGTGCCCCCGGGCGAGGTCGACGAACCCGACCGATCGGTACAGGCGGAACGCCCGGGTATCCGCGTCCGGTGTCGACAGCAGCATCGCCCGATGCGGGATCCCCGCCGCCAGAGAAGTCAGCAACCGCCGCCCGAGGCCACCGCCCTGATAATGCGGCAGCACGTGCATCTCGGACAGCTCGAAGGAGTTCGGCATCCACTCGGCAGCGACTTCGTCGGTGACGGCGCGGCGCACCAGGTCGTGCCACCACTGGCCCGGCTTGGACGTGTAGCCGTAGCCGAAGCCGACCAACCGGCCGTCCGGCCGCAGCGCGGCACGACAGGCGAAGCCCTCGTATCCGGTGTGCCCCTGCGCGGTGACGGACCGCTGCGCGCCGGCATAGGTGGGGTAGTTCATCGCGACGACGTAGATAGCCATTGCCTCGTTGACGCGCTGCGCGAGCTCAGGGCCGGTCCACGACTCGATCGTCACGTCGGCAGCTGCCGGGAGCGCGCTCATGCGCGCTGCGCCAGGGGGTCATCCCCGCCGAGGCGGCCTGTGGAGCTCAACACTCCGAAGCGAGCGAATAGGTCCTCGCGGTACCAGCGGCGCAGCGCCGTCTGCCGTATCGCCTCCCGGTGCGGCGCGCCCTGATAGGCGAACTCCTCCAGGGCGGCCGCGTCGCGCCAGAGGCTGAACGTGCCCTGCACGCCGATCGGTACCTCGCCGATACCGAATGCGGCACGCAGTCCGCGTCGGTGCTGGAGATCGGCGGCGATCGGCGGCACGGAGCGCCAGAAGGTGACGGCGTGCTGCGGCGCCAGCCGCGCGTGCGTGAGCGCGGCGACCGGGCCGTCCCAGTCGGCTGCTGCGCGCTCGAACGGCGATCGGCGCGACCACCGGCCCCGGCTCGCCAATGGGAGCAGTTCGGCAGACCATGACTCGCGGGAACGGGCGTGCCAGCGCCGCACGACCGCTGAGTCGGCGAAAGCCCTCGCTGCATCGGCCGATGTCCAGCTGACGAGCAACACCCACCGGGTCAGGTCCGCGCCGCGAATCCCGAAGCCGGTGCTGGTGCCGAGCAGCTTTGCGAACCGCGCCTTGGCGAGCGCGCGCACCCTGCGCGGGTCGAGCGCCGCGGCAGCAAGCGCAGCCGGGACGCGCTGCGGCGTGACGCGCCACACGTGCATGGTCACCAGGCCAGTCACGCTGCTCCTTCGCTCTTCGCGCGAGCGCTCGTCGCTGTCGTGAGCTGTGCCCCGCGGCCCGGCGCGGCGACCCTGGGCTGCTCGCTCACGACGCCCAGCCTATGCCGCGCGCCGGCGTGGCTAGGCGACCTCGGCAGGCTCGCCGCCCGCGAGGACCACCAGCTCGTCGAACGTCGTGGGGAACACCGCGTGCGGGATGCCGCCTGCGGCCCACACCTGCGGATATGCGCGCAGCGCGACGTCCACGAGCGTGCGCAGCTTGGCTGGATGCCCGACCGGGGCGACGCCGCCGATCGGCTGCCCGGTTGCCCGCCGGACCAGCTCGGCGTGCGCCCGTCGCAGCGTGGGCGTGCCCAGTACTGCGGCGACCTTCACCGTGTCGACGCGGTGGGCCCCGCTTGTCAGGACGAGCACCGGCTCACCCCCGGCAGTCTCGAACACCAGGGAGTTGGCGATCGCGCCGACCTCGACGCCCAGCTGCCCGGCGGCGGCGGCGGCCGTAGGCGCTGCCTCGGGCAGCAACTTCACCCGGCCGGACACACCGGCGTCGGCAAGCGCCGCATCGACGGCCAGGCAGTTCGGGTGCATGCCGCAGACGCTATCGGCGTCAGGTGTTCACGCCGCACTCGATCTTGCTGGTGCCGGCCCACCGTCCCGCGCGCGGATCCTCGCCTTCCAGGATCCTCCGGGTGCACGGCGCACAGCCGACCGAGCCGTAGCCGTCGAAAAGCAGCGGGTTGACGAGTACGCCGTGCTCGGCGATGTAGGCGTCGACGTCGTCCTGTGTCCACGCGGCGAGCGGGTTCAGCTTGACCATGCCCCGCTTGGGGTCCCATTCGACAACGCGCACGTTGCGACGGGTGATCGCCTCGTCGCGGCGCAGCCCCGCCGCCCAGGCCCGATACGGCTGCAAGGCGGCCTCGAGCGGGGCGACCTTGCGCAGCGCGCAGCACAAATCAGGATCACGGGAGAACAGCCGCGGCCCATAGGCGGCGTCCTGCTCGGCCACCGTCTGTGCGGGCTTGATCGTCCGCACGGTCACCGGCATGGTGGCCGCCACTGCGTCGCGGGTGCCGATCGTCTCGGCGAAGTGGTAACCGGTGTCGAGGAAGAGCACATCGACGCCTGGCAGTACCCGCGAGGCCAGGTGGGGGAGCACCGCGTCGGCCATCGACGAGGCGACGCACCACGACGAGCCGAACTGCTCGACCGCCCAGTTGAGGATGTCGAGTGGATGCGCGCCCTCCAGATCGTCGCCGGCGCGCATGGCCAGCTCCTCCAGATCCGTCGTCACGCAGGTCATGCGCGCTCCTTTGCTTCGCTTGTCCATGTCGGGGCGCTGCCGACCAACGAGAGCCGGAACACCCGTTGACACGCACCACAGCGCCATTCGCCGTGCTTCTCGCCGAACGGGCGCAGGTCCTCGTCGCCGCAGTACGGGCAGTAGAACGGCGCCGCCCTTTCGGTCATTGCAGCCACGCTTCGTCGGCGCGGGTGACGTATGCGGCGAACGATTCATCGGGCTCGCGCCGGTCGAGGTAACCGCGCAGAATCCGCTCCGCGTAGTCGGGCGCGTCGGCGGCACTGACCTTCAGCCCGCGGAACTTTCGCCCGAACGCCGCCTGCGCACCGAGTTGGCCACCCAGGTGCACTTGGAACGCCTCCTGGTCGCTGCCGTCCGGGGCCCGCGTCACGATGCCCTTGAACCCGATGTCGGCAACCTGGAAGCGGGCACACGAGTTGGGGCACCCGTTGACGTTGATCGTGATCGGAGTGTCGAAGTCGGGCAGACGGCGTTCGAGCTCGGCGCGGATCGTCTCCGCCCGAGCCTTCGTCTCGACGATTGCCAGCTTGCAGAACTCGATGCCGGTGCAGGCGATCGTGCCGCGGTGAAACGCGGAGGGCCGTACCGACAGGCCCAGCCCGGTGAGCTCGGTGATCAGCGACTCGACGTCGCTCACCCCGAGGACCACCAGGCCCTGCTGGGGCGTCGTGCGAATCCGGCCGTCTCCGAACCGGTCCGCCAGCTCGGCCACGGCACGCAGGGCCGACCCCGAGGTGCGGCCCGCCTTCGTCGTGGCGCCGACGGCGAAGCGTCCGTCGCGCTGCCGCTCGACACCGACGTGGTCGCGGTGCGCCGGCGACGGCGCCGGCTCGGGCCCGTCCGGCAGCGCACGGCCGAGGTACTCCTTCTCGAGCACCTCGCGGAACTGCTCCGCCCCCCAATCGGCCATCAAGAACTTCAAGCGGGCGTGGTTGCGCGAGCGCCGGTAACCGTAGTCGCGGAACACCGACGTCACGCCCGCCCACACCTCGGCGACCTCGTCCGGCTCGACGAAGACGCCAAGTCGCCTGGAGAACATGGGGTTCGTGGACAGCCCGCCGCCGACCCACAGGTCGAATCCGGGCCGGCCACCCGGGCCCACGACGCCGACGAACGACACGTCGTTGATCTCGTGGTTGGTGCAGTGCCGCGCACAGCCGGTGATCGACGTCTTGTACTTGCGCGGGAGGTTCGAGAACGCCGGATCGCCGACGTACGCCTCGACGGTGGCGCGCAGTGCCGGTCCGGCATCGAGCACTGCGTCGGCGCTCACTCCTTCGAGCGGGCAACCCAGCATGACCCGGGGGGTATCACCGCAGGCCTCGGTGGTGGACAGCCCGACGGCATCGAGCTTCTCCCAGATCGTCGGAACGTCCTCGATGCTTATCCAGTGCAGCTGGACGTTCTGCCGGTCCGTGATATCGGCGACGTCGCGGCCGTACGTGGTCGAGATCTCCCCGACGACACGTAGCTGCTGGCTGGTGAGTGCCCCGCCGTCGATGCGGATACGCAGCATGAAGTACTCGTCCTCGAGCTCCTCCGGTTCGAGGACCGCGGTACGTCCGCCGGGGATGCCGGCGCGGCGCTGCGTATACAGGCCGTACCAGCGGAACCGGCCCCGCAGGTCGGCCGGGTCGATGCCGGCAAAGCCGGTGTACTGGTAGGTGTCGATGATGCGCTCGCGGACCTTGAGCCCATCGTCGTCGCGCTTGCTGCGTTCGTTGACGTTCAACGGCTCCCGATAACCGAGCGCCCACTGGCCCTGCCCCTTGCGCGCAGGCATCTGCGAGCTCCTCTCCGACGACGCGTGCCTGAACGGGACCCGTCGCCGGAGCCGGCGCGGGTCAGCGCAGTGGCGGACACGCCGCAGCGATCACGCGCAGCAGGTCGACATGCCGGCGCGCAGTGAGTCGGAGCGGCAGAGCTCGGTGCACGTGTCCAGGGTGGCACACATTGCCGCCGTTCGCGAAGTGCAAATCTCGAGGGGTGGACGTCGAGGCATCGCGGTGGCCCGCGACTCGCCGGATGTGCAACGATCGCTGGGTGTCCGCCGTCGCCATACGCCCGCGTACGGCAGGGCTCGCGTGACAGGCGTTCCGCTGCTGCTCGACCTCACCGATCGACGGGTGCTGGTTGTGGGCGGGGGACGGGTCGCCACCCGGCGCGCGCAAGGAATGGCCGCCTCGGGCGCCGCGATCGACGTCGTGGCCCCGCAGGCCTCGCCTGAGCTGCGGGCGCTGGCGTCCCGGGTCTGGGAGCGACCGTTCCAGGCGGCCGATGTCGACGGCGCCTGGCTCGTGTTGGCGTGCACGGACGATCCGGAAGTGAACGCCGCGGTGTCCGAGGCAGCAGCGGCCCGGCGGATTTTCTGCGTTCGTGCCGACGCCGCAAGCATGGGTACGGCACGCACCCCGGCCAGCACCCGCCGCGGTGGCGTGACAGTGGCCGTCTCCGGGGGCGACGACCCCCGCCGTGCGAGCGCGCTGCGCGACGCGATCGCCGCAGCGCTCGACGTCGGGGAACTGCCGGTGCGCCCGCACCGACCTGCCGCGGCCGGTTCGGTGGCTCTGGTGGGCGGCGGTCCGGGTGATCCGGAGCTGATCACCGTGCGAGGGCGGCGGCTTGTCGCGTCGGCGGACGTCCTCGTCGTCGACCGGTTGGCCCCGCGCGCGCTGCTCGACGAGCTACCGCCCGGTGTCGAGGTGATCGACTGCGGCAAGTCGGCGCACCGGCACAACCTCACGCAGGACGAGATCAACGCGATACTGGTCGACCGGGCACGTGCCGGCAAGCGCGTCGTCCGGCTCAAGGGCGGCGACCCGTTCGTCTTCGGCCGCGGCGGCGAGGAGTGGCTCGCGTGCCTGGCGGCCGGCGTGCCGGTGACCGTGGTGCCCGGGGTCACCTCGGCGCTCGCCGCACCGGTCGTGGCCGGCATTCCGCTGACGCACCGCGGCCTGGCAGCGGACTTCACGGTCGTCTCGGGCCACCTGGATCCCGGGCGGCAGCTCGATACCGGTCTCGACTGGGCCGCGCTCGCCAAGGCGTCCACGCTCGTGCTGCTGATGGCAATGGAACGGCTCGAGCTGATCGTGAAGGCCCTGGTGGCGCACGGGCGCGATCCGGCGACCCCGGCGGCGGTGATCGAGCGAGCCACGCTGGATGGCCAGCGCATCCTCCGCGCGCCGCTCGGCCGGTTGGCCGCTGAGGTCGTGTCCCAGGGTGCGGGGCCACCCGCTGTCGTGGTCGTGGGCGAGGTCGTCGACGCGCTTGCAGAGCCCGGCCGGTCGAGCTAGTCTTCGAACAGGCGTTCGATACCGGGAGTTGGCAATGGCCATAGCGGCACTACACCCGCCGGCGAGTCGCAGCGCGGCGTCGCTCGTCGAGCAGGCGCGATCGATGCTGCGTCACGCGGCGATGGCCACCGAGCCCGCCGAGCGGTTCCGGCTCGCGCACCTGGCGGCGTTGCGAGCTGCGGCTGCGCTCTTCGCGCAACGTGCCCGGCCCGCCGGCAGACGCCGCCTGGTCAGCGCGTGGGTCCTCGTCGACGCGGTGGCGCCCGAGCTGGCCGAGTGGTCCGCCTACTTCGCGGAGACGGCCGGCAAGCGCGCGGCCGTCGAAGCGGGCGCGCACAGCGTCGTCTCTGAACGCGACGCCCAAGACCAGCTGTGCGCCGCGGGGCAGTTCGTGACCCTGATCGAGCGCACGCTCGGCCTGCTGGCGCCTGTGGCGAGCTGATCGGGCGGCGGCCCGGCGCGCCGCCCGTCGTCGGTGTCTCGCACTAGTGTTTGCAGCGATGGCCGAGCCTCGCAGGGAGCACTAGTGGACACCGCCGGTCGCCGCGAGCGGACAGCGCCACAACGGCACCGCGCCGTACTGCGTCTGCTGGATGACCTGGTGCGGTCCGGGTCGTTGACCGGTATGCCACTGGAAGTCCTCGATTGCGGCGGGGGCAGCGGCAGCTCGGCTGTCCCGCTGGCGCAAGCCGGTGCCAGGGTCACGGTCGTCGACGTGAGTGCCGACGCGTTGGCAACGTTGCGCCGGCGGGCTGGCGAAGCGGGCGTCGACGCCCGGGTACGGGCGGTGCAGGGTGACGTCGAGGCGCTCGGCGAGGTCGTGCCGGCGGCAGCGTTCGACCTGGTGCTGGCGCATGAGGTGCTCGAGGCGGTCGACCGTCCCGACACAGCGCTCGCCGCCGTCGTGGCCGCGACACGCTCGTCCGGCAGGGTCAGCATCGTGATCGCCAATCCCGTGGCGAACGTGCTCGCGAGGGCACTCGCCGGCGACATCGGATCCGCGCTGCTGGAGCTGCGCGCGCTCACCCGGCCGAACGGTGGCCCACTCGACGTTCCCTCGCTACAGACGATGTGTGGCCGGCTCGACCTCGTCGTCGAGCAGATGCACGGGGTGGGCGTCTTCACGGAGTTCGTCCCGGGAGCCGAACCAGACGCCGGGCACGCGGCCCCGGCGGGCGACGCGCTAGCCGAGCTCGAGCAACTTGCCGCCGACCGCTCGCCGTATCGAGAGATCGCCAGCCGCATCCACGTGCTGGCGCGCCGCACCAGCTGATCCGATGGGCCGCAGCGCCGACATTCCGCGAGCCGCCGGTCGAACCGACGGCGACGACGCAGGCTGCACCATCCTGCACGTCGACATGGACGCGTTCTTCGCGAGCGTCGAGGTCCGCCGTCGCCCCGAACTACGCGGCAAGCCGGTGATCGTCGGCGGGTCGACCCGTGGCGTGGTGGCCGCTGCGTCCTACGAGGCCCGCCGGTTCGGCGTGCGCAGCGCGATGCCGATGGGGCAAGCGCTGCGGCTGTGCGGACATGCCGTGGTGCTGCCGCCGGACCGCGCCGCGTACGCCGAAGCATCCGGCGAGGTCATGGCGATCTTGCGTGACATCACGCCACTCGTCGAGCCGTTGTCACTGGACGAGGCGTTCCTCGACGTCACCGGCGCGCTGCGCCTGCTCGGGCCGCCGTTAGAGATCGCACGAGCGATCCGCGCACGAGTGGCCGCCGACCTCAGCCTGACCTGCTCCGTCGGCATTGCCGCTACGAAGTTTGTCGCGAAGCTGGCATCGGCACGCTGCAAACCGGACGGCTTGCTCCTGGTGCCCGCCGCCGAGACGCTGGAGTTCCTGCACCCGCTGCCGATAACGGTGCTGTGGGGCGTGGGTGCCCGAACCGCGCAGCCGCTGCACCGGCTGGGCGTCCGCACAGTAGGCGACCTCGCCGGCATCCCGATCACCACCTTGCGGCGCGCAGTCGGGGTAGCAGCGGCCGATCACCTGCATGCCCTGGCGCACGGCCACGACCCACGCGAGGTCGAGACGCAGGATGTCGAGAAGTCGATCAGCGCCGACCATACAACCGCGGTCGACCTGGTGGACGAGGCGGACGTCAGCCGCGAGCTGCTGCGGCTGTGCGTCGAGGTGGGCCAGCGGATGCGTGCGCGCGGCTGGGTCGCCAAGACGATCGGGATCAAGATCAGGTTCGCCGACTTCCGCACCGTGACCCGGGTGCGCACTGTCGCAGACTGGGTCGACTCGACCGCAGAGCTGCACGCGATCGCCCTCGAGCTCTACCGTGCGCTTCACCTTGACCGCCCGCGTATCCGGCTGGTCGGCGTCAAGGCGGAGCACTTCCGTGATGCAGCCCAGACCGCTCGGCAGCCGACGCTCGACGAGGCCGCCCAGGCGAGTCCGCCCGGAGTCGATCGAGTCGCCGACGCCACGCAGGCAAAGTTCGGCACGGCGGGGTTGCGGCCCGCCGCCTTGGCACGGGTCACGCCCGCCGCGACGCCGGCTGAGCGGCGAAAAACCCGAAGCGGTAGGAATTCTGGCACGCGGCGGGCACGTTAGCTTTCGCCCAGCGCGGAGGGCTCGTATGCTCAACGGTGTCAACTCTCAACCGGGAGCTGATGGCAACATTGGATCGCAGGCCGCCCGGCTGATGGTCGCGACGGCCACCGGCGCAAGGACTAAGGAGGGCACGGTGCCGCTCTCCGAGCACGAGCAGAGGCTTCTCGAGCAAATCGAGCAAGCGCTCTATGCAGAGGACCCCAAGTTCGCGTCTGCCGTGCGTGCAGGTCGTTCGCGGGTGCACACCCGCCGCTGGATCATCATCTCGGCCATCGGCGTGCTCGCCGGGCTGGCTGTCGTTCTCGTCGGGCTCACCGCCAAGCTTGTCGTGCTGGGTGTGATCGGCTTCGTGTTGATTGTCGCTTCTTGCGTGTACGTCGCGACGATGCTGCGCTCGAAGCCAGGTCGCAACGCCGAGAGCGGCGACGCCGGCGCGAAGAGCCGTCGCCCTGGCGTCCGGTCCCGTATGGAGGACCGGCTCCGCAAACGTTTCGACGAGCAATAGAACTCACCCGCGCAGCCACGAGCGTAAGCGCCGTAGGCACGCGATCGGTGAGCTGGGAAAACGCAACCATCGGGCGATGAGCGCTCGCGCGAAGAGCCCCGCCGCCGCGACGCGGCCCGCGCCGTAAGGCGCGGAGCGCAGCCGGGAATGCACCCGAGCGAGGCGAGCGGTGCAGGCCCGGATGCGCGCGGGCGGATTGGGTCAGTGCCGCCGTTGGCCGCCCACCCGTGTCCAGCCGAGCGATTGCGGCAGTATCCGGGCGCGTGTGCGCTCCCAGCCGGAGCGGGTCGACCGCAGCGACCCCTCGACTCGGCGAAGCTCCGCCACCAGCGTGCGGCCCCCCGCACCCTGGCCGGGCGCCGCGTAGCGCGACAGCTCGACAGCGCTGGCCAGCGTTCGCAGCGCACCGTCGGCGTCGTCATCCACGCCCTCGCGACGCAGCCAGGTCACCACCTGGCGGGGCGAGCGCACCGGTGACCAGACATAGCCCAGGTCGACCGCTGTGTCGGCGAGTTCCCGCCATAGCGGATCCGGGTCGCGAGCCGCCGCCCGCAACCTGCGCTGGCGCCGCCACAGCCGGACGCCGCCCGGGATCAAGAACACCAGCACGACCAGGCCTGCGATGCCGACCAGCAGCCAGGTCGCCCACATCGGCAGCCCGCCGGAACCATGCGCCGCGGCGCTTCCGGGAGCCTCCGGAGTGATGGTGGTCCGCTTGCCCGTCGGGTTGTTCCGCGGGTTTGCCCCGTTGGCGCCCGTCACCACACTCGGCGCGCTGGCCGTGTCCCGCGGCGCCCAGGGGATCGTGGCGGCTCTCCCGGCGTCCACGCCCACGAGTGGCGTGGGGTCGAACGGCAGCCAGCCGATACCACCGAAGTAGCCCTCGACCCACGCATGCGCATCGTTGGTGGTAACGGTGAAGCTGCCATTGGTGTTCGGCACGGAATGCGTGTACCCCACGGCCACGCGAGAGGGCACGCCGGCCAGCCGCAACATGATCGCCATCGCGGCGGCGAACTGCTGGCAGAAGCCGACCTGATTGCGCAGGAAGTCGACGAGGTCGCTGCCCGAGTCGCCGGCCTTCGTGTTCAGGCTGTACGTGAACGTGCTGTTCGGACCGACGAAGTAGCTGAGGAGCGCCCGCGCCTTGTCGTACGGCGTCTTCTTGCCCTTGATGATCGTGTTGACGGTTGTCGTGACGTAGTTGGGCATGCCCGGGTGCTCGAGCCAGGGGCGAATCGCAGGGTCGTTCGCGAGCGACTTGGACTGCTGCAGCTGGCTGATCGACGGCTGCGGCTCCACGACGGTCTCGGTGTAGTGGTCACCCCGCCCGATCCGCCCACCGACCAGGGTGGCCTGCTGCCGGCTCCAGACCCAACTGTCGGACAGCCCGTCGACATGTGAGGGCGCCTGGAACAGTGGGACCGCCACATCGTCGAGGTTGGCGCTGGCGATCGTCGCGGTGAATGTGAATGTAGGGATGTCGGGGCGCGACGCGTCCGGGTCCGCGACGAACGTCGTGGACGACACCGGCTCGGTCGTCCCAGGCGCTCCCTGTCGCCAGCCGCTCGCGTCGTAGCGATCGAGGATGAGTTCGCCGAGGTAGAACGGGTTGCGATTGCCCAGCTGCGCCGTCGACACGTCCAGCAGCTTCACCGGGTCCTTGCGGTTGAGCTGGCCCTTGAGCCGCACGAACGGGTCGAGGCTGACCCCACCGCCTCCGCCGGTGCCATGGTCGCCGTGGAGCGCGTCGGCCAGCAGGTTGCTCTTGCGAACCGGCAATAGCAGCGGTACGGCCAGCGCGATCACGATCGCGATCACGGCGATCCGCCGGGCGGACAGCGCCTTCACCGCGGCCTTCGACGCACCGGCCGGACGCGGCATCAGCCGCCCCCACCTGGAGCGCTCGTCTCGGGTGTCCGAGCTCAGCAGCACGAGATAACCGAGTGCGGCAAGCACGAACCAGAACCAGCCCACCGCGCGCCGCGGCATCGCGCCGGCGAGGGTGAACAGCAACAAGAACGGCACGCCGGCGAGCGCCGGGCGCCGCGCCACGACCGCCACCAGGTCGACCGCAACTGCGAGCAACACCAGCAGCGCCGCCAGCACCATGCGTACCGGCTCGGTGGATTGCAGCGGGGCCGAGCTGTCGCGGATCGTGTCGTGGAAAGCGCTGTTCATCGCGGCGACGTCCAGCCACGCACCGCGCAACGGCACCACGCCGCCCCACGCGTGGTCAGGGACGAACCGCACCGTGAGGTAGAGCAGCGCCAGCACGAGGCCGGGTAGCAGATGGATGGTCCGGGGCGCCCAGCGGATCCGCAGCAGCGCGGCCGGCCCGATCGCCAGGAGCATGCCGATCCACACAGGGGGCAACCACGCCCAGTCGGTGAACGTCTCGGAAAGCGGCAGCACGCTCAGCGCGGAAGCGACCAGCCCGGCCATTGTGCGGCGAGCGCCGTTCTGCGGGCCGGCCAGCCGCTCGGCGACCTGCTGCACCTGCGCCGTCACTCGGACACCTGCCCCAGCGACCTCAAGCGGGGGGTGACCAGGGCGGCCACTGCGGACGAACCGGCGCGTTGGCGCAGCAGCCGGGTCCAGACTGCCGGAACGCTGTCCGTGGATCGGGCGGGGACTACCCACCAGCCCGCGGCGCGCAGGGTCTCGGCGACGCGGCGGCTCTCCTGCGTCCAGATCGGCGCGGCATCGTCGTCGGGCGGGCGGCCCTCACGCCACGAGTCGACGTCGAGCAGCACGGCGAACGCCGGCGTGGCCGAACCGCGCGGGTGGGCGTCGGCGAGCGCGTGCACGCTCGCATCGTCGAGTCGGCCGAGTACCGCGACGACGGTCGAGTCGCGCATCGCGAGACGCAGCAACGGCACGACCGGTAGCAAGGTCCTGCCGTCGGCGGCACGTACCTCGGCCAAGTGGTCGACGAGGCTGCCCTGGGAGGCGAACCGCAGTCGGTCACGCGCCGTCAGGTCGGCGATCAGGCTGATGTCGCGTCCGGTGAAAAACAACTGGCTGCCGATGCTTGCGACTGCGCTGATCGCCCACTCGATACTGCGCGCGCCGCGGTCGTCCGCGGCGCGGGGCGTCGGGTGCTCCCCCGTCTCGTGTGCGCTCGCGCGCAGGTCCAGCAGCAGCGTGGCGTGCCCCTGCCAAGGGCGTTCCTCGTGGCGGACCATGAGCGCCCCGGTGCGGGCGGTCGACCGCCAGTGGATCTTGCGCAGGTCGTCGCCCTCACGCCACTCCCGGGTGGACGCATCGTCGGCGCCGCGCGATCCGATCGAGTGACTGCCGGCGTTTTCGCCCAGATCCCACGAGTTAGGCAGGTGCACGTCGGGCAAGTGGTCGACGATCGGCGTGATGACGAAGCGAGACCGCGCGGTGAACGACCGGGTGGTGTCGATCAGCCCGAACGGGTCGGTCAGCCGCACCCGCAATGGCCCGGTGTCGTAGTGGCCCCGGGGGAGTGCCGGCATGTGGTAGGCGACGGTGCGCGTCTCGCGGCCGTTGAGGCCGTCCAGCACGAACCGGGCTCGTCCGGCAAGCCGTGCAGGTAGGCGGTCCTCCAGCATGAGTGCCCCGGTCGGGATCAGCGACCGGTTGGTGACGGTGAGCTGGACGACCACCTCGGCGCCCGCCGGTGCGCGGGCATGCGACACTCCGCGGCGACTGGCGATGGTGACCTGCGAACGGTGCACGACCATCGCGGCCACCAGTGGAACCGCGACGACAAGGCAGCCTGCCCGGATCAGGTCGACCTCGCCGAACAGCAGGCCGCACAGTGCCGCCGTGGCGCCGCCTGCGACGAGGCAGCGTGCCCGCGTGGTGAATCCTGGCCGGAACCCGCGCATGCGCGGGCCTAGCGATGGCCGTCGGGCGTCGGGATGGCGACCGTTGCCACGAGCTTGGCCAGCACGTCTTCAGCGGTACGCCCGCCGATGCTCGCGTCGGCGGTGAGCAGCAGCCGATGCGCGAGGACCGGACCGGTCAGCGTCTGCAGGTCGTCCGGAATCACGTAGTCGCGCCCGTCGAGCGCGGCCCACGCCTTTGCGGCCCGCAACAGTTGCAGTGTCGCCCGAGGCGAGGCGCCGAGCCGGACGTCGGCTGCGCGCCGCGTGGCCTCGGCGAGGTCGACGGCGTAGGCCTTGATGCCGTCCGCGACGTGCACAGCTCGCACCCGCTCTATCAGGGTGCGCACCTCGGTCGCGTCCGAGATCGGCTCGAGCGAAGCGAGCGGATCACTGGCGGCGTGCTCGGAGAGCATCGTGATCTCGTCGCGGCGATTGGGGTAACCCATCGAGATACGCGCCGTGAACCGGTCGCGCTGAGCTTCGGGCAACGGGTAGGTGCCCTCCATGTCGATGGGGTTCTGGGTGGCGAGTACCAGAAACGGCGTCTCGAGCGAGTAGGTGACCCCGTCGACGGTGACCTGCCGCTCCTCCATGCACTCCAGCAGCGCCGCCTGCGTCTTCGGTGACGCGCGGTTGATCTCATCGCCGACCACGATGTTCGCGAACACCGGGCCGGGTTTGAACTCGAAGTCGCGCGACTCGGAGTTGTAGACGCTCACCCCGGTGATGTCGCTCGGCAGCAGGTCGGGGGTGAACTGGACCCGGCGCACCGAACAGTCGATCGATCGGGCCAACGCCTTGGCGAACTTGGTCTTTCCCACGCCCGGGACGTCCTCGATCAGCAGGTGACCTTCGGCGAGCAGCACGGCGAGGCCCACCCTGATGGTGCTTGTCTTGCCCTCGATGACCTGGCCGATATTCGTGAGGATCCGCCCACCGGCAGCGCGGACCACGCCGATGTCGTCGAGATCCGCCACAGCCTGTAACCCTGCCCTGGACTGGTTCGTCGCCGCTACTGCCCTTTTGGACGGACGGTCGTTGCGGTACTGCTCCACCTGGTCCACCAAACTGCTGCCCCCCAAAAGGCGCGGCTCGTCTCGGCGCTGTGCGCGTCGCATCACGACGAGTATCCCTGACCACAGAAACATCGGGGTAACGGTGGTTTTGGTTCACGACTGTTCCTCAGTTCGCATCTCACCCGGAAATTCCGGGCTGACCAGTGCCACGGCGCGCGCAGCAGGGTGCTCTTGGCGTTGACGGTGGTTGAAAGTGGGGTACGGTGGGGCACCGTGGGGAGCGGGACCGATCTGGTGAGGGGTTGTGGTGCCGATGTTCCTGGGCACGCACACGCCACGCCTCGACGACAAGGGCCGGCTGGCGTTGCCGGCCAAGTTCCGCTCCGACCTGGAGAGCGGGCTCGTCATCACCAAAGGCCAGGAACGGTGCCTGTTCGTGTTTCCGATCGCCGAGTTCAACCGGCTGACCGAGTTGCTGCGCACCGCGCCGGTGACGGACCGGCGCGTGCGCGACTACAGCCGCATCTTCTTCGCCAGCGCCTCGCACGAGGTGCCGGATGCGCAGGGCCGCATCACCGTTCCGCAGCCGCTGCGCCAGTACGCGGGACTCGCCAAGGACAGCGTCGTCATCGGCGCGAACACCCGCGTCGAGGTCTGGGACTCCCAGGCCTGGCAGGACTACCTCGACCGAACCGAGCAGTCGTTCGCGGACGCCGAGGAGGAGGTGCTGCCCGGGCTGTTGTGAACAGCCCTTGAACGTCGCCGTCCGGCCCGGCCTCCTCCCGTCGCCGGCTTCGTCTTGGCGCACCTTCCCCGGTGCCAAGCAGGAGCGCGGATCACGACGGGTGGGGACCCGACCGGACGGCGCAGGCACCAAGACCCTCGGGGGAGGTAGCGCCGGACATGGACGAACACGTACCGGTCATGCTCGACCGGGTGCTGGCGCTGCTCGCGCCGGCTCTGTCGGGACGCCCGGCCGTCGTGGTGGACGCGACAGTGGGACTCGGTGGCCACGCGGAGGCACTGCTTGCGGCCCACCCGCAGCTGCGCCTGGTCGGCCTGGACCGGGACCAGGCGGCGCTGGACCGAAGCGAACGGAGACTCGCCCGCTACGGCGAGCGGTTGCACCTGGTCCACGCCGTGTATGACCGGATGCCCGCCGTGCTGGCCTCGCTCGGCATGCCACGCGTCGACGGCGTGCTCTTCGACCTCGGCGTCTCGTCCATGCAGCTGGACCGGGCCGAGCGCGGCTTCGCCTACGCACAGGACGCGCCGCTGGACATGCGCATGGACCAGGACACCGGGCGCACCGCTGCCGACGTGGTCAACACCTACCCGCCCACCGAACTGGCCCGCGTGCTGCGCGAGTACGGCGAGGAACGCTTCGCGCGGCGAATCGCCCAGGCAATCGTCCGCGCTCGGCCGCTGACCTCGACGGCGCGACTGGCCGAACTGGTGCGTTCAGCCATCCCCGCGCCGGCTCGGCGCACCGGCGGTCACCCGGCCAAGCGCACGTTCCAGGCGCTGCGTATCGAGGTGAACGGTGAGCTTTCCGCACTGCGGGCGGCGTTGCCCGGAGCAGTTGCGGCGCTACAGCTCTCCGGCCGGATCGTCGTGCTGTCCTACCACTCGTTGGAGGACCGCATCGTCAAGCAGGCACTCGCCGAACTCGCCAGCGATCGCACGCCGCAGGGCCTGCCGGTGCCGCTCACCGACCAGGGGCCGCAACTGCGGCTGCTGGCACGGGGCGAGGGGCCGAGCGCCGCGGAAGTCGCGGCCAACCCGCGTGCCGCGTCGGCGCGGCTACGCGCGGCCGAGCGGATCCGAGAGCCGGCATGAGCGCGCCGGCCCGCGCCACCCGGACCTCGGGGCGCCCCCGTGTCGTCGCGGCACGCGCTCGGCCGTCTGCGTGGACCCGGCCGCGTCTCGTCGCGTCCGGTGCCGCGCACGTCGCGACACGAACCGGCCCGCCACGTGCTCCGTTCGCCCTGCTCATCGCGGGGCTGCTCGTCGGCGGGCTGTGCGCACTGCTCGCCCTCAACACCGCAGCCGCTGCAGCGGAGTTGCGCCGCCAGTCGATCGCCCAGGCGAACGCCGATGCAGCGGACGACGTTCAGCAACTCAAGGCCGAACTCGCCGCCCGGCGCGCCCCGGCGGCGCTGCGCAGCGCCGCCTCGGCGCTCGGCATGCTGCCCGCAGATCATCCGGCCTTCCTGCGGATCCAGCCGGACGGCCGCGCGAGTGTGCTCGGCTCGGCACAACCGGCCGCGGCCGTACCGGTACCGACGCCGACGACGACGCCGACCCCGACGACGACGGCCACACCGACGAAGGCAGCTACGCCGACGACGAGTAAGCCGCCGGAGCGGCCGGCCACGTCGGCGCATCCGACGCGGAGCCACGGGTGAAGCCGCCCCCACCAAGCCGGCGGTCGCAGCCACCGCGGCCCCGCCGGGCCGAGCCGCCGCGGCCGCCTCGACCCGTGCCACCGCGAGCGCCTCGACCCGTGCCACCGCAGGCGCCTCAGCCCGTGCCCGTACGCCGCGGTACGGCTGCTACGCCAC
>JBKPQY010000037.1:0-7351 GCA_046734315.1 Actinomycetota bacterium
GGAATCCGGTCATGAACGATGTCTGCACGCCGTCCAGAAGTCGCTGTTGCGCGGCGCCGGGCGTGTGGCCGACGGTGGTCAGTGCCGCGGCCACGGAGTTCTGCGCGGCCGAGACGGCGTGGTCCGGCAGCTCGCGGAACGCCGTCGTGGTGAGGTGGTGCGCGTAGAGGCTGGTGAAGATGCTGCCCAGCACGGCCACGCCGAGCGTGCCACCGGCTTCTCGGGTCGCGTCGTTCACCGCGGAGCCGACGCCTGCCTTGGCGGGCGGCAACACGCTCAGGATCGACTCGGTCGCGGGTGCGGTCGTGAGTCCGAGGCCGAGCCCGATCAAGACCATCTGGCCGACGATTCGGTCGTAGGGCATGAACGTCGACGACAACGCGATCCACCCGAACGCCGAGCTCAGCAGGACCAGGCCGCTGACGACGACGGCACGGGTACCGATGCGGCTGGCCAGCGCGACGCCGCTTACCGAGCCGATCGCGATGGTGATCGCCACCGGCAGGATCCGCACGCCGGTCGACAGCGTGCCGAAGCCGCGCATGAACTGGAAGTACTGCGTCACCAGGAAGATGAATCCGAACAGGGCGAAGAATGCGAGCGTCACCGACGCACTGGCGGCCGAGAAGGCTGGCGTGCGGAACAGCGTCACGTCGATCATCGGGCGGGCGCGGCGGCGTTCGACCGCGACGAAGCCCGCGACCAGGACGGCTGCTCCGGCGAATCCGCCGAGGCTCGCGGGGCTGCTCCAGCCGCGTGACGGCGCCTCGATGATCGTGTAGACGAGTAGGCCGATCGACGCGGACGAGAGGATCAGGCCGGGCAGGTCGAGCCGAGCCTCGGCGGGATCGCTCGACTCGGGCACCCACGCCCAGGTGGCCGCCAGGGCGACGAGTGCGACCGGCACGAGAGCGACGAACACCGACGGCCACCCGAAGTGCGCGAGCAGCAGTCCACCCGTGACGGGGCCGACGGCGACCCCGAGGCCGGTCACGGCGCCCCAGAGCCCGATTGCCTTCGCGCGCTCGCCGCGGTCCGGGAACGCGTTGGTGATGATGGACAGCGTCGTCGGGAAGATGACGGCTGCGCTCGCGCCCATGACGAACCGGACCGCCACCAGGGCTGATGCCGACGTCATGGCCGCCCCGATGCCGCTCGCGAGCGCAAATGCCGCGAGCCCGATCAGCAGCGCGGGCCTGCGGCCGAACCGGTCACCCAGCGAGCCCGCGGTCAGGACGAGCGCGGCGAACGCGAGGTTGTAGCCGTCGACGATCCACTGCAGGCCCCGCGTCGTCGCACTCAACTGGCGGCCCAGATCGGGGAGGGCGACGTTCACGATGGTCGTGTCGAGGTTGATGGCGAACGCCGCCAGGCACACGGTCGCCAGGATCAGCAACCGCCGGCGACGGGTCAGATCTGTCACAGGAACTCCCAAAGTTCGCGATGTTGACGCTGGCAACATTGACGAGACTGCCATATTGTGTGGACACTGTCAACATGGTTACTGAGAATCGCACCGACGAAGGGCGGAGCTACCACCACGGGAACCTGCGCGAGGCACTCGTGGAGGCCGGCGTCGAGCTGGCTCGCACCGGAGGTCCCAGCGCGGTGCTGCTACGCGCGGCCTCCCGCCAGGCCGGCGTCTCGCACAACGCCGCCTACCGGCACTTCGCCAATCAGGAGGACCTGGTTGCCGCGGTTGCAGAGCGGTGCATGACCCAGCTCGGTCTGCTCATGATCGAGCGCTCGAATCAGGTCACGGCGCGCGGGTCGGTCCGCCGGGCTCGCGCAAAACTCGAGGCGATCGGGCGCGCCTACATCGACTTCGCCCGCACCGAGCCGGGGTGGTTCCGGACCGCGTTCAGTTCGGCGCGACCCCACCCGGCGGACGGATCGGCGGCCGAGCCACCGCAAGCAGCGGAGGCAGACGAGACCACCAGCCCATATCGCCTGCTCAGTGAGCGGCTCGACGAACTCGTCGCCGTAGGTGCGCTGACCCCAGAACGCCGCCCCGGTGCCGAGTACGCAGCCTGGTCCGCCGTCCACGGCCTGTCCAGCCTGCTGCTGGACGGACCGCTACGCGACCTGCCCGAACCCGAGGTCGAGTACGCGATCACCACCGTCCTGGCGGTGATCAACCGCGGACTCCAATGACGTGCACCAGTTAGATCGTGAGGGCCAGGCCGACGGCGAAGGAGACGTAAAAGCCCGCGGCTGCCGCGAGCCGAGCCGCGGTGAGCCGGCCGGTGCGCAGCAGCCGTAGCAGGTAGCCGATGGCCGCGGCGGTGGCGATGCCGGCGAGGACGAGTGCGGCGTCGAACTTCCACGGGGTGAACAGGATGCCGATGCCCGAGGGCACCGTTGCCTGAATCATCATGGCGCCGGAAATATTCGCCAGCGCTAGGTGCACCTTGCCCTGGCGGACCCAGATGATCGCGTTGAGGACCTCGGGCAGCTCGGTAGCTATGGGGGAGAGCAACAACGCGACCACGACGGCTGGCAGCCCCAGCGCGGGACCTGCCCATTCGAGCTGGCGAACGAACAGCTGCGAGGCACCGAAGATGATCGCCAGGGTGACGACGGTCTGTGCGATGACCGCCCACCGCGCCGGGGTCGCGCGGCGTCGCTGCAGTTTGAGCGGCTCGAGGTCAGCGCTGCTCGCGTCCTCTCCCTCGGCGTGCATCTCGCGCCAGAAGTACACACCGTAGGTGGCGAAGAACAGGAGCCCGAGCCAGGGCTTGATCGCGAACGCGATCAGGCCGAGGGCTATCTTGACGGCGAAGATGGTCAGAAACCAGGTCTGGTCCTTGGCGAGTCTGGCGGTCTCGGTGGGTGGCAACACAGCCAGCCCCGGCCCGGCGTCGGCACCGGTCCTCCGCCCTACCCCGGCACTAACGCGGGCTCGTGCGCGGCTGCGGAGCAGCAGTGCGCCGCCGGTCACGCCATAGGCGATGGTGCCGACGACAAGGGGTCCGCCCATGGCTGCGCCGACCCCGATGTCTGCGCCCTGCCGGTGGCTGCCGAAGGTCACCGCGACGAGTGTGACGATGCTCTCCGGGAGGGCGGTGCCCACGGCGGCGAGGATCGTGCCGACGGCCACCGCGCCTACGCGCAGGTGGGCGCCGAGCCACTCGATTGCGTTGACGAACCACTCGCAGGCGAGGTAGATGACCACGGCGCACACGAGCAGCAGGGCGACGTGGACCATTCGGGATTCCTTCCCGCCGCCGCGGGAAGGAAGGAGGCGACCGTCCGACCCGCGACAGCGACGAACACTGTCAGAGGATCGAAGGTCTCGCCCACCCGCAGCGGATTGCGGGCCCGGAAGCCGGGGACCAGCTGGTCCCAGCATGTCGACTCACCGGTGGAAGGGCTACTCCCCTTCAACACCGACGAGCGTACCGGACTTAGAGCCGAGCCTGGTCAGCCAGGTGATCGCGGGGCCCGGCGGGTGCGGCGGAGTAGTGCCGCGACGATCGGAACGAGCAGCGCGAACACCGCCGCGACGCTGCTCAGCGTGACCCCGAGGAAGCCACGCCACAACTGCGAGCTGCGCTCGGTGACAACGCCGTATGGGTAGTAGGCCTCGAAAAGCAACGGGTGCCCGTCCGGCGTCCAGATCGGGCGATAGACCTCCAGCAGCTTGCCCCGGCTGCGCTCGAAGGCGTTCTCCGGCCGGCTCACGTCGCTGACCTCCGCCGTGGTCTGCGGTGCGGTGAGCGCCGCCCGCGCGCTCTCGTCCAGCGGGAAGGTGCGTGCGACGAGCCGCGGCTCGTCCGAGTAGAGGATCACGCCTTGCGGCGACCACAGCTTCACCCGGACCAGGGACGCGGCTCGGATCACCGTGCCGAGTCCAGCAGCCGCTCGCGGGTCGGTAGCCATCCGGTCGGTTAGCGCCGGCTGGACGGCGCTCTCGGCGAGCATGTCGGTTTGCTGCGCCGCGTCGTGGACGGACTGCCGCTCCGCGATGCGACGGCTGAGGGCAGCCCCGATAAGGGCCACGAGCACCCCGACCGCGACTGCGGCGGCGGACAGCTGGAGAACCAGGCGTCCATGTTCACCGCGCGCTCCGCGCCGGTAGGGGCGTCTGCCGTTGCCGCTACGACCGTGACCCAGCCGATCGGGGCCGGATCGACTGGGTCACGGTCTTCTCCAGCGAGCGGCTGCGGGGAGTCAGCCGGCTCGCGGATCCTGGCGGCACGGATCATCGGCTACCGGCCTCGTCCTGGGCCGGAGCCGCCGCGATGGCCGCCGCTGTCGTCGCCGGATTCCGGCGCGCGCGTTCCGGCACCGCTCCGGTCGTCGCCGGGTTCCGGCGCGCGGGTTCCGGTACCGCTCCGGTCGTCGCCCGGCTCGGACTCCCGAGCCGTGGGGCGCGTGCTGTGTACCGCCTGACCGTGGTCGTCGAACTCGACGAGCTGCGCCTGCGAGGGCGGGCGGACCGGCAGCTTGTGACTGAACGACGGGTTGCCGGCCAGACCGGCCACCGCGGGTATGCCGGCTGCGGCGATGGCTGCCGCGGCGGCCGAGTAGATCAATAGGCGCTTCATTTCCTGGCTCCTGTGCGAATCGGGACATCGGACGTGTCAGTTGTGCCGCACAGGTGGTCGCAGTCGCCATCGGACGATGGGACTAGTACGTGCCCCGCTACCGGTCGGAGTCTCATCACCAGGTACTACGACGATTGCCCGATGGTGGCTCAACCATGGGGCCGCGCACCCTTCGATCCGTCCGTACCGCACCGAGTCGAAGGGGATCAACCATGACACGCACGACCAGGCACGCAGGCGCACTCGGGCTCCTGATGGCTGTGGCGGCGGCACCCATGCTGATCGCGACACCTGCGGGAGCCAAGGGCGGCAGCCCGACCGTCGAAGCTCGCGGCAGCTGCGTCGGCGGGGGCAGCTGGAAGCTTTCGGCCAAGCACGACGACCGCCGCATCGAGGTCGAATACGAGGTCGACACCAATCGGCCAGGTCAGCTCTGGCACGTCGTCCTCGCCGACAGCGCTGTCGGGATCTTCGCCGGTCAACGACGCACCGTGGCGCCGAGCGGCTCGTTCACGGTCAGTGTTCGGCCGCCCGATCGTCCGGGCATCGACACCATCCGCGCCCACGCCACCCTGGGCGCCCGCAGCTGCGGCGGCACTGTTCGCCTGTAGCGGCAGGCAGGCGCCCGGCAGCTCAGGTCCGGTATTTCCGGGCTTCCTGGAGCTGCTCCGGCGTCAGGCTGCTCGCCCGCACGTTGCCCGCAGTGACGATCTTGCCGTCCACGGGGCACTGAATCCTCCGTAACGGCCCGAGGTGGACGGATCCCAACAATCGCGACGAGGCGCCCGACACGAACAGGTGCCCGTCCGTGCAGCGCAGAATGCGATCACCGAAGACGGCCACGGCGAGCCTCCTTGCCGATAAGGGACGATGCCGACGGCTGGACGATACTGCTCGCAACGGTGACGGAATCGGCAGCCGGGCAACGGGAGGGACGATGAGACGTCTGTTCGTGACGGCAGCCGTCTGCGCGGGCCTCGCCGCCTGCAGCAGCAGCGCCAGCACCTCGTCCCATCTGGTTCCGGCGGCGGATCGTGAGGTGTCCTTCGTCGTCGACGGCACGACCACGTACGGCACCCTGGACGTCCCCAGACACCGCGCCGGGCAGCGGCTTGCGGCAGCCCTGCTGCTGGCGGGCAGTGGCCCTACGGACCGCAACGGCGATCAGCCCAGCGCGGGGGTGCAGCCGCACACACTGCAGTTGATCGCCAAGGCCCTCGACGAGATGGGCGTCATCAGCCTGAGGTTCGACAAGTACTTCAGTGGCCGGACCGGCGGCGGCGCCTACGCCGCGGCTGCCGAGAAGATCACGTTAGGAGCGTTCATCAATCAGGCCGACGCCGCGTATGACCTGCTCCGCGGCGAGCCGGAGACCGACGGCGACGAGATGCTGGTGGTCGGGCACAGCGAGGGCGGGATGTATGCCCTGCTGGTCGCCGAGTCGGTGTCTCCGCGGCCCGCCGGGCTGGCGCTGATCGAGCCGCAGGATGATCGGGCGCTGAGCCTGCTCCAGCTGCAGATCGGCGAGCAACTCGATGCTGCCGTCCGCAAGGCGACGATCACGGCAGCGACCGCACGGCAGAACGCCGCGGCCGTACAGCAGGCGATCGGCGACTTCCGCGCGGCGCGGCCGGTGGACACCAGCGGTCTGCTGCCCGGCATCGCGAATCTGCTGAACCCGCTCCTGGTGGGAACGACCGCGACCTACATGCGCAGCGACGACGCGATCTACCCGCCCGGCCTCGCGGCGAAGCTGCCGCGAGGCACCGGGGTGCTCGTCACCGACGGCACCGCAGACTCGAACGTCCCACCCAGCACGATCGGGCCACTGGCACAAGCCCTGAGCGCCGCAGGGACCAGCGGACCGGGATTGCGCGAGCTCAGCGGCCTGGACCATTACCTGCACGTGGCCGGGACGCCGGAGAACGACCAGCCGCTCGCCCCGGCCGCGCTCAGCGCGATAGAGGACTGGGCCAAGCCCTACGCATCGCCGCAGTAGGCGCCGTCGTAGTGGCGCCCCGCCACGCCGCAACGGACGTGGCGGGGGCCCGCAGTCAGTCGATCAACTGATGGTGAATGGCGCCGACACCTCGACGTCATAGGAGTGGCGGGAGACGTTTTCCGTCGCCTCCGGGCCGATGTTGTCCTTGGGCAACTGGACGATGTAGCCACCGTCCTCGACCGTCGGTGGCCCGGACGCGTTGATGTCGCCCTGGGTCTCAGCCAGCTTGGAGACCGGGAACTGAACGTGCACGGTCTTGGATTGGCCGGCGTCGAGCGTGACCCGCGTGAACCCGACCAACCTTTGCGGCGGTACGACGACACTGCTGACCGGCTGGGCTACGTAGACCGGAACGATCTCGGTGCCGCTGCGGGATCCAGTGTTGGTGACCGTGAAGGTCGCCGTCACACTGCCGTGGCTGGAAACCGACGGTGTCACCGACAAATTGGTCTTGGTGAAGGTGGTGTAGGACAAGCCGAACCCGAACGGGTAGAGCGGGTTGTAGGAGTGTCCCTGCCCGAATCCGGTGCCCGGAAGCTGGTCGAAGAACTTCGGCTGGTCGCCCAGCGGCGACGCTGCGCCGCCGTCAAAGTCCCCGCCCGGCGCGGCGGCGTCCGACGGCCAGCTGACCGAGAGCTTCCCGCTCGGGTTGACCTTGCCGAAGATCGCGTCGGCGGCGGCCTGGCCGGCTTCTGTATCGCCCTGGTAGGCCATCAGGATCCCGGCCGCGCTCTCGGCATCGGGACCCAGACCGACCGGACGTCCGGCGATGACGACGACGATCACCGGCTTGCCGGTG
>JBKPQY010000038.1:0-20431 GCA_046734315.1 Actinomycetota bacterium
TCGACCACGTGCTACGGGCACGGGCCGAAGGCGAGCGACCGGATGCACGGTCCGTCGAGGCCACCGGCGTCTTTGCCCGCAACCGCAGAATCGGGTTTACGAGGGCCCGCATCTGATCGGACGGCGCGATACCGAGTTCGCGAAGCATCCGGGAGTGAAAGTCGTCGTAGTCACGCAATGCCGCGTAATAGTTGCCGTCGTGTATGTGGACGCGGATGAGCATTCGCTGCGCGCTTTCGCGAAGCGGTTCGATCGCGACTGCCGCGGAAGCGGCGACGAGCGCGGCCGCGACATCGCCGTGCTTGAGCATCCGGCCCACCGTAAGCTCGAGGGCCTGGACGCGCAGTTGCTGCAACCGGGCCCGTTCGTATATGACCCAGTCGTCGTACCAGCCCGGAAGTAGGTCGCCGCGCAGCAACAGCGGCAAGCGAGTCGTGACCTCGTTTTCGGATACGGCGTGAGATTGTCGTGTCCCGGAAAGGCGCCAGACGTAGTCAACGAAATCGCGCACATCGACCCGCAGGTTCGTGCTGAGCGCAACGTCGTGACGATCGTGCAACAGCAGACCAGGCACTATCTGATCTATCCGGCATGTCGTGGCTCGCAGGTTGGCTCCGGCATGGGCCTCGGTACTGTCCGGCCAGAGGATGCCGGCAAGATAGCTGCGACGGCGGGCGCCGTGCAACGCCAACAGCGCAACGAGGCGCTGCTCGCGAGTCCGCATTTCGTGTATCGCGCCCGTCCGGGACAAGCGCCACGAGTCGAATAGCTCAAGGCTCCATAACGGATCTGTGATCGGCGAATCGCTGAGGCGTCGTGCGGTCATGGCGTCTCCCCGCCCCGTGCCAGTGACCCAGATGCAGTCATACGGTCTCTCTACGTACAACGCATTGTCAATAATCTGTGCCCGGAGGGGACACTTCCGTCAGCCAACGTTGTACGGTATTGACCACCTCGTCCGGATCAGTAGTAATAATCATGGTCGGCACGTCGTCGTTCGTACGACCGTAGGTCACCCGTGCCCGAAAGGGATGCTCCGGATCCGTTTCCCGCCAGGCCTGGATGACGAGCACGCCGAGACGCGCGGCGGCGCGATCATCCGACATCTCATTCGTCCTGCCAATCCCCCCGGCTTGCCGCTTCACATGTCGAGCCTGCCAAGCAGTGTGCGGGGGCGAGGCGCGGCGGTGCCAGTAGTCGCCACGGAAGTAACGCTGCGATCACTCTCGGGTCACGCGAGCCGTGGCGTACTGAGCGTGTCCGAGCGCGTGGGGGAGGTGATGAGATATGCGTGAGGAACTCACGATGAGCGAGCTGGACGACCAGCGCGTGGAACTGCTGCCGGCACGGGACACCCTGCACATGTTCGGCAGCGTGGTGAACATCTGGGCGTCGAACTCGGCCCTGGCGTTCAACGTGAACACCATCCAGTCCAACGCCCAGGCATGGGCCGGGCAGACGATCGTAGTCGGCTAGAGCTGACGAGATCGTGCGTGCGGGCCGTCCTGCGCCAGGCCGGCCCGCACGCCTCACGGAGGTGAACCGTATGGATCGGTATCCGGTCCTGTGCGACGAGGAGCTCGACGCACAGAGGGCGGAGCTTCTCCCGCAACGGGAGACGCTCTGGTCAGTCACTGTCGTCAACGTAATCGGCGTGAATCTCGCGATCGCCGTCAACGCCGCGTCGATCAACGGCTCGGCGTCCGCCTTCGCGGGACAACAGCTCGCCGTGTGGATGCACTGACCGTCCGGTGGACACATCGCCCACGGGTGGGCTCGTCAGGGCGAGCCCACCCACCGATCACCCGACGGAGGAGCTCCCGAGCGCCGTGCCGGCGTTGGGCCCGCGTGCGGCCGACGACCGCTGGTGTCGGGCCAGCGGGCTCCGTGAGCTCGGCCAGGTGCAGGGCTCAGGCCTGCGGGAGCCGACGTACCTGGTGCGTCGCGGCGACGGCCAGGTGCTACAGGTCTCGGAACTGCTGCACCTTGTCGTCCGCGAGCTGTCCGCGGCGCGCGACGATGCGCAGGTTGCGGCGGCGGTCAGCGAGGCGTGCGGACGCGAGTTGACCGTTGACGGTCTGCGCCGGCTGATCGCACAGAAGCTCGCGCCGATGGGGTTGGTCGAGGATCTCGCGGCGCGTGAACGACCGGCCGGCGCGCCCCGGGCGAATCCCTTGCTCTCCTTGCGCTTTCACCGCACGTTGCTGCCTGCACGTGCCGTGCGGGCATGCTCCCGCGTCATGGCGCCACTGTTCCACCCAGGAGTGGTGCTCGCTGCGATTGTCGCCGCCGTCGTGCTGGACATCGTGCTCATCCGCACCAGAAGCGTGAGCGGGGCACTCGATCAGGCGTTCGCGACACCTGGATACCTGCTCGCGCTGTTAGGCATCGTCATTCTCACCGCGCTCGTGCACGAACTGGGCCACGCCGCTGCCTGTACGTACGGCGGCGCCGAGCCGGGCGTGGTCGGCGTGGGTGTCTACCTGGTCTTCCCGTCGTTCTTCACCAATGTCACCGATTCGTATCGCCTCGACCGCGCCGGTCGCATTCGCACCGACCTCGGCGGGCTATATCTGAACCTCTGGTGTCTGCTCGTCCTCGGCAGCCTCTCCCTCTCCACGAACCAAGGGCTCTTCCTGCTGGCCGCGCTGGTCATGCAGTTCGAGATGCTCCAGCAACTCATACCGGCGGTCCGCTTCGACGGCTACTTCGTGCTGTCCGACCTCGCCGGTGTACCTGACCTGTTCGCCCGTGTCCGGCCGGTGCTGCGGAGCCTGCTACCCGGACATGCCGTCGATCCGCGCGTACGTGAGCTTCGCCCGGCGGCGCGGCGCCTCGTTACCGGCTGGGTTCTCGTCGTCGTGCCGCTGCTAGCCGTCGCCTTCGGCTTTCTGCTCTACAGCCTGCCGAACCTGGTGCGTCGTGCGGTCGGCGCGATCGGCGACCAGGCCAACCAGTTGACCGCGGCGTGGCGCTCCCACGAGATCGCCATAGTTGTGCTATCGATGCTCTCGATCGTTCTTCTCGCTGTGCCGATGCTCGGCATCGCCGCTCTGCTGTGGCAGATCTTCGTGCGCTCCGTGCCACCTCTGCGACGCGTCCGGGCGGTCCGAGCCGGCCGGCGGGCAGCCCGTGCACCGAAGGAGATCGCCATGGTGTCCACAGATCCGAACGACGGGTTGACCGCGGCAGCGTTCACCGATGAGGCGATTCTCGGCCCCCGCGGTGGCCAGGCGCCGGGCGCCGGGTGGCGACGACTCGTCTACACGACGACCTCCGGCGCGATCAACCCCGGCCCGAGCGCTGAAGAGCGCAGGCGCGCCGCCCTGCTGGCGCGCGTCACCGCACCCATCCAGGGTTCGCGCCGCGTCGTCGTCATGAGCCGAAAGGGCGGCGTTGGCAAGACAACGATCACCTTCGCGATCGGCAGCACATATGCCACCCTGCGCGGTGACCGCGTGGTGGCTGTCGACGCGAACCCAGACGCGGGCAATCTCGCGCACCGGGTCTCACAGCCGTGTTCCCGCACGATCACCAACCTGCTCGACGAGATGGAGCTGATTTCGAGCTACTCGGATCTGCGCTGCTACACCGCACAGGCCCCCGAGTCTCGGCTCGAGGTGCTGGCCTCCGATGACGACCCACGCATTGGGCTCGCGCTCGACCGTCAGGCGTACCACCGGGTCATCGAACTGCTCGACCACTACTACAACCTGATCCTGCTCGACACCGGCACCGGCATCCTCGACAGCGCGAATCAGGGTTTGCTCGCCGAGGCTGATCAGCGTGTTCTTGTGCTGCGTCCTGCTCTCGACGGTGCACGTGCCGCCGCGCTGACGCTCGACTGGCTCGGTGAACATGGCCATCGTGAACTGGTCGCGCGCGCCGTCGTGGTGATCAACGGCGTGCGGCGCAGCGGTGGGATTCCGCTGGAGCGCATCGAGGATCACTTTGCCAAGCGGTGCGCCACGGTGATATCGGTGCCGTGGGACCGGACGTTGGAAGCAGGTGGACAGACCGCTCTGTCTGCAATGCACCAACATACCCGCGACGCATTGACCGAGGTCGCAGCCGCTGTAGCCGACCACTTCTCCTCCGAGGTACCCGTCCGAACCGTCGATCGAAGGCCGGTGTCGCAGTGACCCACACCCGATTGATTCGCGTCGCGGCTGCATGCACCGTCGGCACGGTGGCGGCAGTCGTCGTCGCAGGTTCGACCGCGGCCGACCCGCCGCCGTGGCACGACTTCACGGTTGCTGCCGTCGCGATCCCGGTCCTGCCGGGAACGAATGCGGACGACGATTCGATCCGGTTCGCGACGGCCCACGGGCTCAGCGCGAAGATCGACGGTGTGGCCACCTCGTCCCTCGGCTGCGACGGATGCAGCGCACACGCATTCACCGTGCAGATCGCCTATGCGCCGCGAGCTCGCGCGGTGATCGCCGATAACGTCGCGACGGCATGGGCCTCGCAATGTGCAGGCTGTAGCGGCTGGGCAGTGTCGCTGCAAATTGTCGTCGCACGATCAGCAGGCGCGGTTACCGCAGCCAACCGCGCGCTTTCGTTCACGACCGTCTGCGACCACTGCACTGTCAGAGCAGCCGCTGTGCAGATCGTCGTCATCGCAGCTTCCGATCGACGATTGACACCCGGGCAGCTCGACTCCCTCGAAGCGCTGTACGACCGGTTCGCCGCGGCGCTCACACCGACAGCCTCGCCGAGCACGACCGGGGCCCGCGCGGCACAGGCCACACCGAGTCGAACCGCGACGACAATCGCCGCGACGACCGAACAGATCCAGGCCGTGGTCGCGGACAGCTTGGACGCTACATCGGCGACACATTCCGTGGCCGTGCGCTGAAGCCGGCCGCCCCTGCATTGCTCAGCAGCCTGTGGTGCGGCGGGTCAGCCGAAGCCGGCGTTCGGAGCCAGACCGACGCGCCAGTCCAGTCGTGTGGCGCCGCCGGCCACCGCTGTCATACGTGCGGGGACGTAGTCACCCGTCAGCATGCGCGTCGTGGCCGTGAGGGCGGCCGGGTCAGTGACGGAGAGCGTGATGCTGCGGGCAGGGCGCCCAGCGGCCGCCTCGGGCGGGCGAATCGTGATCGTGTCGATCCGCACCGGGGTCCGCGCCGCGAGCAGGGCGAGCAGCGTCGCCGCGCGCATGTCGAGTTGGCCTCGGTGCACTGCCGTCCCGGCAGCAGCCGTAGCGGTCACTCTCGGGTTGTGCAGCAGTGCGGCGGCAGCGAGCGCGCGCTCGCGCATGTCGCGTGCGATACGGGCGGACAGTGCAGCCTGCGTGCCAGGCACGACCATCCGCACCTCGACACGCGCGGGGCCGCTTCCGAACACAGCCACTGGAAGCGAGGCCCGCCGCCTGACCGCCGCCGCAAGACTGCCGGCGACTGCCGCTCGGATGTCCGGCGTCGCCACGACGAAGCGGTTCTCGTTCCCCCAGTCGTGAGGTCGGCACCTGCTCACCGCGGTGAACCCGGACTTGCCGAGTTGGTGTACCAGCGCGGGGTCGGCGCACAGCGGCGTGTCGGCAGCGACGTTGGCCGTGACCCATGTTTCGGCCTGCTGCACCGCTGTATTTACCGTCCGACCGTGCGCGGAGGACGGCACCGCACCGCCGACGTGCGCGGATCCACCGTCTCGGGGCACGAGGTATGCGGTGATGCCGGCGACCAGGCCAGCCACGGCTACCGTGCACGCGACAAGGATCGGTTTGGGAACGCGGCCCACGATCGTCCCGGGCGCATCTGGCTCGTACCATTCCGGCTCGCCGCCAGCCTGCCGCGACTGCCCGGCGGCAGGCCGCGGAATCGATGACTCGGAACGGGCACGGTTAGGCGGCTCCCGGTCCGTCTGCGCTGCAGAACCGGCCAGATGCAATGTGATGCGTGGCTCGCGGGCGGCCAGCTGGCGTTGTGCGGGCACCGAGGACGCCGCGAGGAGCGTCATGTCGCGCGACGGGCGCACACCAGCCACCCGCCGCGATGCGGCGTGACGGCGGACGTCGTCCGACGACATCAGCGCGCGGGACGCCGGCGGAGGAGGACGCCGCGAGCGTATTCAGCGGTGACTACCGACAAGGCCAGGATTGCGAGCACTGCCAGCACGAGCTGGGCGCGTGCCATCGCGGGGGGAGACTGGGTGAGAGAGGGGGCCGCGACTGATTGCCGTCCTGCTACTCCGCTGCTGCCCGCGCCGGGGATCTGCCGGTTCGGCGTGAGCCCCGCGCTGGGCGCATTCGGGTACAGAAGGGCGGCCGGCAGGCTGTCCAGACGGTGTGCGGCATCAGGGCCGGAGTCGTAACCGAGCGGCGGCGGGGTGGCGCGACCGCCTCTCGGCATCGGTGGAGCAGCCGCCACGGCGGGACCGCTGTTGCCCTCCCGGGTCGGCGTCGCCGCCGAGGGAGGAGAGCTGGCCCTTGGTGGCAGCGAAGCGGTCACCGGCTGCAGAGTTGCCTGTACCGGCCCAGCGGAAACACTCACCGGCGGAAGGGATGCTTTCACGGACGGCAGCGGGACTGCGGTCGTCGGGAGCTTGGTCGTCACTGGCACCGACGCCGTGGGCACCGCCAGCGACGCAGTGACCGGTAGCGAGGTGCCCGCCGTCGGCAGAGGGAGCTTTGCCGGGACGGCTGCTGGCGTTGCCGTCGGTGCTGCCGGCGTCGGCACGATGACCGGCTGGGCGTGGACAGGGCCGGCTAGTAGCACCACGAGCGCGATGGTCGTGGCCGCGGCGGCCGCCGCAACGACGCGCACTAGCTATCACCACCCCTGATGCCAGGCCCCGTGCGCAAATGTGCAGAGACAACGAGATTGTCCAGATAGGCGTGGGCGTGCCAGTCGAAGTCCCCCGTGCAGGTAATCAGCCGCAGCGTGGGCAGTGGTGTTGGTCCGTACACGGCCGCGGTGGGGAAGGCGACCTTGGGATATACAGCGAGGCTGTCGACGACGAATGTCAGCAGCCGCCCGTCGCGGCGCTGTACTACCGCATGGTCGCCCGGACGCAGCTGGCGAAGCCGGTAGAACACCGCCGGCCCGGAGATCGAGTCGACATGCCCGGCGATGACCGCCGGCCCGAGGTCGCCGGGCATGACACCTCCGTCGTACCAGCCGGCGGCCTGCCACGCGCTCGGCGGCTGCAGGGTGCCGTCGGCAAGAAGCCCCAGCGGCTGCACGGCGGCGTTCACGCCGATCGCCGAGATGCGCAGCCGCACCGGTGCGCTGGGCGGTAGCGCCACTGTGCCCGGTGCCCGGGCGCCCGCCGCGCCGGATCGGTGGACCATCGACCACTGGATCACCTGGTAGCCGACGCCGGTGACCGCAGCCGCGACCGACCCAGACAGCAGGATCGCAAGGAACACGCCATTCGCAGCGAGGCGCCTCACCAGGCGCTCCTTCGCTTGGCTAGGCGGCGCCGCCGCGTGGCCACGACGGCGGTATGCAGCGCTGCCCAGAGCGCGAACACGCCGAGCAGCTCCAGCACCCCCATGACGGCGGCCGACGGCCCGCTCTGACGGTCGGCCGGTCCTGCGACCATGCCGCCCGCACCCGCCGGCACCGGCCCTCCGGGACTGCGCCTAGCGCCGGCCGCGTCGATGATCGCGCGCACCGCCAGCCCGCCCGATGGCGCATCAACAACTACCAGCGTTGTCAGGCTGCCTGACGGAATCGCCACCTCGGCGACGGCGCGCGTGGTCGGGCGACGCGGCACACCGCTCGCCGCCGTCGCCGCAGTGACGGTCACCCGCCGGCTCCCTGCCCGCACCGTGTGGTAGCCGGTCACGGTGCCGAACGGTGCGGCGTCGGCCAGCACCGGGCCTGGTGCCAAAGTCACCGCGGCACGCGGGGCCACGGCACCGGCCAGGACGAGCCGGACGCGCCCGAAGCCAGGCGGCGGGGCGGTAAGGTCGTCGTGCACGAGTACCGCCTGCACCGTGCCCGCACGGACCAGTACACCCACCGTGTACGCAGCGCCCGGTTGCACCCTCGTCGTGAGCACCGCCGAAACCGGCGCAGAGCGCACCGTGATCACGTACAGTCCCGGCGCCAGCGGCGCGTAGCCGCGCGCGGTGGGCGTAGTTCCCGCCGGCACGGACATGGTCCGGCCGCCCCCTGCGTAGCCGGCGAACTGCACAGCCACAGCTGACCCGGCCGCGGTGAACCGGACCACGCGCACAGCGGCATTCGCAATCGCGGCGCGGGCCGGCGGGCTACCGGTGCGGTCGAAGGCCGTGACCGTACCCAGCAGGCATACCGCGGCGGTAACCGTCGCTGCACAGCGATGCATCTGGCGCCCCGATCCCGGCCAGGGGAACGCCGATGAGGTGACGGAACCCCTCAGCCGCTCCCACCACACGCTTCAACGACCGGACCCTGCACTCAGATACGCACCAGCCCGTCCAGGACGGTGATGCACCGGCCAGAGACCGCCTGGGATGCACTCGAACGGCATGCGATCCGGCGACGACTCGGACCGCACGTAGTAGGCCTCGCGGCTGGAACGCCGCCGACTCGGTTAAGAAGTCTCCGGAAGTTGCATGGGGACCTGGAAGCGTCGCACCTCCTGCGGCCAACCGCAGGCTACCGCGATCTTTCCGGCCCACAGCCGCGCCGCCTCCTCGTCGGCCACATCGACGACGGCGAACCCCCCGAGGTGCTCCTTGGTCTCGATGTACGGACCGTCGGTGAACAGAGGCGTGCCGCTCGACGCATCGACACTGAACACGGGGGCAGCATCATCCAGGCCGCCGGTAAAGATAAGGACCCCGGCTGCCCTCATCTCTGCCAGCAACGGCCTGAGAGCCTTGGACTTCTCGCGCAGCTCCTCGAGCGTGTGCTCGGGCACCCACTCGTCGTTGAAGGCGATGAGGTACTCGGTCATGTCTCCTCCTTTGCCGGGGTGGTCCCGTACGGCCACCCTCCACGGTCTCCACGAACGGCGGCGGCCCGATTCGACACCGCGTCAAGGTCTCCGGCGTCCGTGACCGCCCACCTGGTGGGGATGACGCGACAGTCGGCTGACACGCGCCAGTCGGGTGCCGGGCCTAGCACTGGTCGTTGAGCCGACACTCGACGCTCCACGCGTACGTCACGCCTCCGAGCCTTTCACGCCAACGCACGCTCGGAACTTCGACTCGGGCCGGCCCGGATGCCCGCGACCCCGTGACGCGGCGTGTGTTGCGTGCTGCAGTCCAGCCACGAGCGGAGTGGAGATTGTGGCAGCGCCCGCGACGGGGTAGGCAAGGAGCATGACCGACGCGCAATGGACCGCCCCGCCGTGGTGGCTCAAGTTCTTCAACAAGATCAACATTGGTGTGCAGCGGCTCGGCGTCCCACTGGGGCCGACACAACTGCTGACGCTGCGCGGGCGGCGGTCGGGGATGCCGCGAACCACGCCGGTCACTCCGTTGACGGTCGACGGGCAGCGCTATGTCATCGGTGGCTTTGCCAACGGGGACTGGGTCGCCAACGCGCGCGCGAACGGCGAGGCCACGCTTCGGCACGGCCGTCGCGCAGAGACCGTCCGGCTGGTCGAGCTGCCCGAATCCGAGCGCGGCGCGATCATGCGGGCGTTTCCGACCGAGATACCACGCGGGGTGGGCTTCTTCGTCAAGACAGGCGTTGCCGAGGCGCCTACCCCGGAGGGCTTCGAGAAAGGAGCCGCGAAGGCCGCCGTGTTCCGCATCGAGCCGCGCTGACCCGTCTCAAGCGCGTGGCGCAGCACACCCTTCCGCAGATACGAGTGTCGATGATTGATCCTTCAGCGTCGTCGTCGTTTCACGGCAGAGCTCGAAACACCGACACCTTGGCGGATCGGCGACGGTCAGCGCATCGCGAGCTGCTCGATCGCGGGTAGCTGAGTGTCGAGTGTGTGCGTGTGTCCATCGCGGCTGACGGCGCGAATGTGCCCGGCGGTGTCGGCGACGAACAGCCACCGGCTGTCCGGCGACCACACCCACCCGTAGCCGACCCCGACGTTCGTGTTGACCATGATCGTCAGCCGATGGTCCGCGCCAGATCGGAGGTCGATTACATGCAGGGCGGTAACGCCACTCTCGTCGGTGGAGCTGGCCATGGCCGCCAGGGTCCCGTCCGGCGAGAGCACACCACTGCTGAACTGGTCGTCGCGTGTCGCCCGGAGCACGCGGCGTTCGCCGCTGTGCCGATCGATGAGGTCCAGGGTGCAGCGGTGGCGGTCGTCGCACTCCTCGGCGAGCCAGCCGGTCGGGCCGACCGCCAGGACCATTCCGGTGGTGATCCGTTGCAGCCCGTCCGGCCGTGCGTCGTACGTTCCTCCTACCACGGTCGCCAGCAGGTAGCCCGCACCGTCCGGGCCGCCGTACTGGATGGGCAGCGAAACGCCGGTCGACCGGCCGTCCAGGCCCACAAGGGTCATCCTCTGGTTCTGCCCGTCGCCCGTCTGCACCCATACCTGGTTGGGCTTCGGCCCGGGAAATGCCGGTCCGGCGTTGCCGAGCAGGCCGCGCAACTTCCGTGCCGGCCGGCCGTCGCGAACCAGCCAGCCGCCACCGCTGTCCCACCCATGAACCAGCACCTCGTGCGGCCCGACCAGCAGCAGCGTGGGCGGCCCGCTACTGGTGATCGGGGCGGTGGTACGGATGATCCGTCCGGTGGCGGGCTGGATCCGGTAGACCGCGTCGGAACCGCGGGCGATCAATTGCCAGCTCGTCGGCACATCCAGCAGGGGATGGCCGATGCTGGTCACCGAGACGGACGGCGTGGACGGGACGCTCGACTCGGGCACGGCGCTCGAGGTCGATGCGCTCGAAGTGGATACGCTCGAGCTCCGCGGCGTCGGGGTAGCCGTCCGTGACGGTGCCGCCGCATGCTTGCCGGAGTGCCGGGTCAGCACGAGCACCAGCCCGACGACCACCACCACTGCGCCGAGCAGCATGTACCACGTCCGGCGCTGCCAGCCGGGTCCGGCGGGAGGGTTCGGCGGCGGCTCGGTATTCAGCCACTCGACGCCGTCCGAGTCGAAAGCCATGCCTCATCATCCGTCAGCACATGACAATCGTCCCGGCGGTGTGCGCCGCATCCTGCTTGGTCGGCCGGGTGGGCTTCAAGATGGTTGCCGTGGCGATCGCCCCGGCCCTCCCCTCAGGCGACCAGGCCGAGGCCGTCCTCACACCAGCCCTGTGATGGATCACCGACGGAGCCCTACCGGGGACGACTGCGCAGGCGCCGTGGAGGGTCAGCGGCCGGGTCGGGTGCGTACAGGATGTGAAGGGATGCCCGGCGGTGGTTGAGCGCCGCACCCGAACCCAAGCTTCGGACTGTCCAGGCGCTTCATCGAGGCTGGCCATCAAGATGCCCGGACGTGCCGCTGAGCGTGCGCGTTTTGCCGCTGAGCAGGCAGGGACTGCCCCACGTGCAACGGATCCGGGCGCTGCTGCGTATCAGTCGTCAAGGACCCGGGAAAGGGGCGGCACGTGGCGGACGGGGAGCGGCAGCAGGAGTTCGCGCGGTTCGTCCGCTCGCACTGGTCGCAACTGATGACGATCGCGGTCGCGGTCAGCGGCTCGCGGGACGAGGCCGAGGACCTGGTACAGACCGCGCTCACCAGTGCGTGCGCCCGTTGGCAGCGCATCCGCCCTGAGGAGGCGCTCGCCTACCTGCGCCGCTCGATCGCGAACGCCCACGTGAGCCGGTGGCGCCGCCACCGCGGTGCCGAACTGCCCGTCGCGGAACCGCCCGACGTCGCGACCGGCGTCCACGAGGCCGCCGGCGTCGACGACCGGCAGAGTCTCCTGCCGCTGCTGCGGGCCCTGCCGCGTCGGCAGCGGGCCGTGCTCGTCCTGCGATACCTGTGCGACCTGCCCGACGCGGAGATCGCGGCGGTCCTCGGCATCTCGCCGGCGTGAGCGCGGATAGCGGCGTTCGTGGCGCACCGCACCTGCCACCGCGAGCAGACACCCGCCGAAGTGCGGGCCATCCAAGACCTTCGACGCTTCGGCTGACGCGGCACCGGCTGGCCGGCAATTGCTATGTGGACGCTTTGAATCGGCCGTGACCCCGATCGTCCCTGCGAGCGATGGTCCTACGCTTCGCCGCGTGCCTAACGAGGACGACCCGCTAACGAGAAGCGGCCTCGCTGCCGCGCTCCAGGCCAAGTTCGCCGAGCGAGACGCGATCGGTCGCTCGGACGTTCCGTTGGACAGTCCCGACCAGGTCTACAGGCGATCGGACAGAGACATCCATAACTGGTGGGATCTCCAGTTGGAGATCAAGGTCCTAGAGACTGCGCTGGAGGTGGCGGGCACGGAGATGCGCCGGTCGGATTCCTAGGCCGAAGACGCGCGATTGCATGTGCTCTATGAGCGGCAGCTCGCGGCCGAGGAACGCCGCTGGACCGTACCGTAAGCGGTCGAGCCGCCGGCCACGCGAACTAGTCAGCCCTTCAGCGCTTCCTGGAGCTCACTGGTGATCTCGTCGGTCGTGGCCTCCACCGTGCGCTTCACGACCTTCGAGGCCTTGGTCAGCGCCATGTCCAGTCCCTTCTCGATGGTTGGCTCACCCACCACGATGAGTCCCGCCTCGAGCAAGGTGAGGTGCTCAGCTGCCTCGTAAAGCTCCTTGCGGGGCAGGGACCCGCCCCCGAACCACTCCGGGATGACACGGAGGTGCGGGCGATCCATCCGCTTGACGATGCGCGGCCGGTGGTCCTCTTTGTCGATCACGGCAGCGTCGTACCGCCCGATCATCTCGTCCTTGTGCAGCTGCTCGATGGCGTTCATGTCGGCCACCGCGGCTTCGACAGTCTCGTACGCTGCGGCGTAAACGATCACCACTTCTTTCTCAGCCATGGCAGCGCCTTCCGCGTTGAGGTATCGGATGATGAGTTCACGCTAGCCCGGTGTCGCGAGCACCTGCTAGCCAGATCTTTCGTGGTCCAGCGGTGGGATGGGACGCGGCGATGGCTTGCGTTGCGCTGGCCGCTTGCACAACCGCGAGTGCGCACACAGTCGAATTCAGCGGCAGGCGGCCGATGTCGAGTGACCAGATCCATGCGCGGGAAACCTCCTCGGTCAGGACGGGAAGGGAGGACTCAGGTGATCGAGGCGGCCAGGTCCCGGGCCGCGTTCAGCCCGGCGGTGATGAGGTCGTGGCCGGGCCGGCCGAGCACGACGCCCGTCAGGTCCCCGCCTGGGCGCCGGACGCGGAACATGAAGCAGCCGCCGGCGGCGTCGTCCGAGCCGGTCTTGATGCCGACGAAGCCGTCCTTGCCAAGCAGCGAGTCGGTGCTGTGCACGGTGCCGGCCACCGGAAGCTCGGCACTGCGCAGGGCCACGAGCGACGCAAACTCGGGCAGCTGCATGGCGTGCTGGGCCAGGATGAGCTGGTCGTCCGCCGTCGAGAGGGTGCGGTCGTCGAAGCCGCTGGGATCGGTGTAGGTCGTGTGCCGCATGCCCAGGGCGTGGGCCATGTCGTTCATCCGGGCGACGAACGCCTGCTGGGTGCCGGCCGAGGCCCGGGCCAGCATCGCGGCCACGTTGTTCGCCGACGGCAGCAAGATCGCGATCAGGGCCTGCCGCTCGGTCAGCGTCTCGCCGGCGGCGACGTGGACGATCGACTCGTCTTGGGCGGCCCGGAGATCGGTGTCCGCGACGTCGTCGTCGGTGACGGTCACCGACGCGTCCTGCTGGTCGCGCAGCACGAGGTAGGCGGTCATAACCTTGGCCAGACTTGCGATCGGCACCGGCTGCTGGCCGGTGCTCGACACGACCGCGCCGTCGCCGATCTGGTAGGACGTCTGGCCCGGTCCGCGCGGGCCGTATACGCGGTGGCTGCGGATCACGAAGCCCGCGTACATGCCGGCCACCACTAGCACTGCGGCGACCACGACGAATTGCGGCAGCCCGCGCCGCCTCCGGGATCCGTGCCGGTAGTAGGTTGTCGCGCCGAATCGTTCGTTGATCACGAATCGGAGGTTCGCAAACGGCCGCTATCGTCGACGTACGAGTCGTGCTTATGACGCCCTTATGCCCGGCCGACGATCCTGGTGCGGTCGATGATCAGATTGGGAGTTCGAACCGTGCGTGTACTGCTGGCTGACGACGAGCGGTTGCTCGCCGACACCGTCGCTGACGGGCTGCGCAAGCTGTCCATGGCGGTGGATGTCTGCTACGACGGCGACGCCGCCTTGGAGCGGCTCGGCGTGAACGAGTACGCGGTGGCCGTGCTCGACCGGGACATGCCGCGGCGCACCGGCGACGAGGTGTGCCAGTGGATCGTCCGGTCCGAGCTGGGTACCCGGATCCTCATCCTGACCGCGGCGGGGGGAATCCGCGACCGGGTGGACGGATTGGGACTCGGCGCCGACGACTACCTGACCAAGCCGTTCGCGTTCGCCGAGTTGGCCGCCCGGGTGCAGGCGCTGGGCCGGCGACCCCCGGCCGCCTTCGCGCCGGTACTGGACGACAACGGCGTCGTGCTGGACACCCCGCGGCACCAGGCCTTCCGCGACGGCGAGCTGCTCGATCTGACGCCGAAGGAGTTCGCCGTCCTGTCGATGTTGATGCGCTCGAGCGGTCAGGTGGTGAGCGCCGAGGCGCTGCTCGAGCAGGCCTGGGACGAGCACGCCGACCCGTTCACCAACGCCGTGCGGGTGGCCGTCATGACGCTGCGCCGCAAGCTCGGTGACCCGCCGCTCATCCATACCGTGCCGCGGGTCGGTTACCGGTTCGGCGGGTAGCGGCATGCGGCTGACGGCCCGCCTGCGCGTCCTGGTCGCGTTCGTGGTGGCGGTACCGGTGGGGTGGATCTACGTGGTCTGGGGGCTGCAGACCGGCCGGAACATCTTCCGCGAGTACAGCGGCGGGTACAGCAGGTGCAGCGACAGCTACTGGCACGACTTGGGCAACAACTGCGGCGCGTCGTTCAGCGTCGGGCTGGCCTGGTTCGAGCTCGTTCTGGTCGGGCTGATCGTGCTCGGTATCGGCTGGCTGCTGGCCCGCTGGGCGCTCTTCCCGGTAGGGGCTATGGCCGGCACGGTCGCCAAGCTCGGGCCGACGAGCCTGGACGTGCGGCTGCGCGCCACCGGGCCACGCGACGAGACGCGGCAGCTGTCGGACGCGATCGACCAGCTGCTGGACCGCGTCGCGGCCGGTTACGACGCCCAGCGCCGGTTCGCCGCGAACGCATCGCACGAGCTGCGCACCCCGCTGGCCACCCAGCGCACCCTGATCGAGGTCAGCCTGGCCGACGCGCTCACCCCCGAGCAGCTGCAGCTGCTGTCCCGCCAGCTGCTGGCCACCAACGAGCGCAACGAGAAGCTGATCGAGGGGCTGCTCGTGCTCGCCGAGACCGAACGCGGCCTGGTGTCGGCGGCGCCGCTGCGCCTGGACGAGATCGCCGACGACACGCTGACCACGCTGGCCAAGGCGGCGGAAGAGCGCGGCGTGCGCGTCGCCGCCGACCTCGCGCCGGCCTGGGTCGTCGGCGAGCGCCCGCTGCTCGAGCGGCTGGTCGGCAACCTCGTCCAGAACGCGATCAAGTACAACGTCGACGGCGGCCGGGTGGACGTGGCCGTCGCCCAGCCGGGCCGGCTGAGCGTCTCCAACACCGGCCCGGTGGTGGCGCCGGACCAGGTCGGCGGGCTGTTCGAGCCGTTCCGCCGCCAGTCCGGCGACCGCCTCGACCACGGCGGCGGTGTCGGCCTCGGTCTGACCATCGCTCGCTCGATCGTGGCGGCGCACAACGGCCGCATCGGCGCCGTCGCCAACCCGGACGGCGGGCTGACCGTCGACGTCACGCTCGCGACGACGCACTAGCCAGACGCTACGACTGCCGCTGCGCGTGCGGTGGCGTCCGATCCAGTCGCGATCTCGGTTGGGTGAGGGTGAAGACTCCGACGTCGTGACGTCCATACAGCCGGAGCTCTGGGTCGACCAGGGGGCGGCGGCACTCGCGTTCTATCAGCAGGCTTTCGGAGCCCGCGTGGTGCACGTGGTGGGTGAGGGCGAAGAGATCGTCGCTCAGTTGGCGATCGGCGAGGCTGCTTTCTGGATCGCGACGGTAGGCGAGGGTTCGGAGCGCCTCGTTCCCCGGGCGATCGGTGCATCCACCGCACGGGTGCTTGTCGTGGTGGATGACCCGGACGCTGTTTACGCGCGGGCGGTCGAGGCGGGAGCTTCGCCGAAATCTGCCGTCGATCTGGAGCATGGCTGGCGAGTGGGGCGAGTGACAGATCCGTTCGGGCATGAGTGGGAAATCGGCAAGCCCATCGGGCCCTGGCCACCATCAGCAGTCCCCGCGTGATGTCGGCCCGAGACGGCTACGGTACGTGGACCGCAGCGCGGCGAGCCGGTGGCTGGCGCATCAGGGCGCTAGACGTCCCGGTAGGTCAGCTTCACCAGCTGGGCCTTCTCCAGGGTGGGCACCGACAACGGCGTGCTGGATGAGTTCACCAGGGTGATCGGCGTGCCGGTGAACCCGTCGAGCAACGAGCCGTTGCGCTGGCCGGCCACGGCCGTGTCGAAGTAGCAGGTGCCGTAGTCGGGCAACGTGGTCGGGCTGCCGCCCACCGATGGCGTCTCGACGATCCACTCCGCGCAGTTGCCGTGCAGGGTGGTGCCGCCCGTCGCAGTGATGTTGAACGACGTGTGCTGGTCGGTGTTGTCGTTCGTCAGGTAGATGCTGGCGCTGGTGCTGTTGCTGTTCGCGCAGATCAGGCAGTACATCGTGTCCCCGGGCGAGACCGGGAAGTTCGAGATCGCGATTTCGAAGTCCGGGTACCACTCCCACCACGCGTACACCGACTTTGTGCCGTTGATCAAAGAGGATTCCGTGCCGGCCTGTAGCACGTCCGGTGAGCCGTCGCCGTCGATGCCAACCCACGCGGACGAGTAGTAGGACGACTTGCCGCCCTGCGGGTCGTCCGGGTCGGGAACGGTTCACTCACCCTCGACCCAGCCGATGGTCGTACCGGCGGCGTTGAACACGACGCTGCCGGACCAGTTGGTGGACGTGGCGTTGTCGTGGCCGTGACTGCGCCGCCGCGGGCCGTGCACTTTGCCAACGTTGCGCACGAACTGCGGATCGATGCGCCGGCCCCGTCCAGCGACCCTGCGTGCCCACTGCTCGGCCAGCTCGGGATGTGTCTTCGCATCAGGACGGGCCCGGAACCCGTACACGGTTGCGCAGGGCAGTTCTCGCGAGCCTCCCACACCGGACGAGCGAGACCGGAACCATTGCCCGATCAGACCTCGCCGAGGAGACCTCCCATGTCCACGACGACGCAGTTCAAGCGACAAGATGGTACTGATCAGATATTCGCGATCAAGACGTGGCGTTACCTACGCGCTTCGATGATCGGATTCGTACTTGCCATCTTTATCGGGGTCGGGTTCGAACGGTCCAAGGCACCGGGGTGCTTCCAAACATCGATCAGCGCCTACTACTACACGCCGGTGCACGGAATATTCATCGGCTCGCTGGTGGCGGTCGGCACGTGCCTCATCTGCCTTCGGGGCAACACCGATGCTGAAGACATCCTCCTGAACCTCGCCGGTATGTTCGCTCCCGTCGTCGCTCTCGTGCCAATACCAGGCACCGGCACGTGCGGTTCGGTTCTCACCACCGCGGACAACCGAGATGTCAACATCAGCAACAACGTGTTCGTGCTACTTACGGTCGGGGCGGCGGGATTCGTAGTCCTTGCGGTCATATCCATCGTGGGACGGGCCAGGCGCGGAAGCTGGCCGCCCCGGCCCTGCCTCATCGGGTACGGCCTGACGCTCGTCGTGTGGGTGTACGCAGTCGTGACGTTCGCGTGGTTCCGCACTTTCTTCCGGGACACAGCGCATTACTCTGCGGCGATCTCCATGTTCGTGTGCTTCTTGGCTGTCGTCATGCTCGATGCAATCAGTTACAAAGTTCACAAGGAACCGGCCATAGCGGCGCAACCCGCTCCGAGCAAAGTGAAGGCAACGTTCTTGTCTTGGCGGAATCCCTACGCGGTTATCGCGCTGGCGATGATCGCCGACGCAATTAGTTGGGGCATTGTTGGGTTGATATTCAATTGGTCGCACTGGATCATCTGGATCGAATCCACCCTCATCGCGTTGTTCGCCGTGTTCTGGGGGTGGCAGACCTCAGAGCTCTGGAGCGACGGCCTGCGGGGACAGGCCGCGCCGAGCGGCCGGAGCGATCCCGGTGTCGTCGCTGCACCGACCGCCTCCGGCGCTGCTCCGGCCGTCGCTGGCGGCGCGGTCGGCTAGTCGCCTCCTGCACGTGCAAGCACACCTCGCCCGGCTCGGCGAACAGGACCGGACGTGGCGGGCGACGGCGCTGCGGCCGTCCGTGGTCACCCTGCGTCCTAAGCGAAAGATCAGCTGGACCCAGTGTGCGTCCGCCTGCAACCACTGCCCGACATGGCGACGCTATGCGAGAATACTGCGACACCGCGTAAGGGGGCATGTCTGACATCGAACAGGGGCGTCCACCTGAACCGGGCGTGTACTCGTCACGATGACCGAGGTGCAGGTCGAGGACCGCAACCTGAGGGCAGTCCAGTCGCAGATTGAAACGCTGCGGGCCGATTCGGCAGAGAGGCCCGGCCATGTCCCAGCCCGAGCGTCCAGCCGAGCGCCATCACTACGTAAGCGCTCCCGAGGAAAAGCCAAACAATGACGGCGCCTTCCCGTACATCGTTTGGGCGACCATCGCAGCCGGGGTAATCCTGGCGCTGATCGGCATCCTGACGCGCGGCAGCTCGCGCTCGGGCGCGGCGCCCCCGCACGCCAAACCTGCCAAGACCCAGGGCACGCCGGCCACGGTCAAGTGCATCCCGACGCCCCACCTCGTCGCGCACTTCTACACCCTCGACCGCCCCAAGACGGCGCCGAACACCTTCGGGCCGCCGGTCGACCGGGCGCATGCGGCCGAGGTGCTTCGCCTCCGCCTCTGTGAGACCCCAAGCATCGGCGGCGACCAGCGCCTGTGGGCGGCCCTGGATTCCCGGATCAACGGCACCAACCCCAATGCAGCCGTCCCGCCCGCGCAGTGGGCCTCGTACGCCAACGCATTGGTGGACACCCAGCTCGACTGGGCCCACGCCGCAGTCCAGGAGCTCACCTATCTCACGCCTCCGCACACGCAGCTGATGCTGCAAACCCCGGTGCCGTACATCCAGACCACGGCAGGCAACACCGGCTCGCAGTGGTTCCTGGTGATCAAGGCGCACCAGCGCAACGGCTCCGGCACTGTCACCCTGAGGCTCCGATTGGAGTGTGGTTTCCAGCCCTACTTCTAGGTCACTTGCGGCCTCCCTCGTGCACCAGCGAGGGAGCGCGACCTCCGCCGAGTGGGCCGGCGGCGAGCCCCTACGACCAGACCTGGGGGACAAGTTGCCTGGTCGAGTCACCAATACCGCGTAGCGCTGGACAAGCTGATCGGCGACCTGGTCCAGCGCACCCGAACAGGCCACCACGATCGACGCGGGCGGACTCCGCTAATCGGCGTTGGAATCGTGCTGCCCGGGCGCGCCGGACAGTGTGCTTCGGCACTCGTGGGTCAGCCTACTGCTGCTGATCGCTGCGGCGCTGGTCAGCGAACCCGAATCTCCTTATATAGCTGGAGATTCGTGGCGCCCCCGGCAAGATTCGAACCTGCGCTCCCGCCTCCGGAGGGCGATACAACGCCGTGTTGGCTGATGTTGGTCGGTGCCGTCAAGTGCTTGTAGTCCCTGTAATAACTGGCCTGTAGACACTTTGGTCTCGTTGGTCGTCGACGGCCGTTCGCGGTGGTCGCTGGAATTCTTGCGGACTATTTGCGGACCGATGAAGATCAACTCTGCTCCGGCCGTCGGCTCAGGTCCTGGCTAGATGTCCGTAGCGCTGCCGCGCTGCCTCGCCGGACGTGCCAAGCATCGCTCCGATCGCCGCCCAGGAGTGTCCTTCGGCCCGCGCCACCGTCACTGCCTCGCTGATATCGCGCTCGGCCTGGGCCCGGCGCAAGAACGCATGGCGGATGTCGCGGAGAGATCGAGCATCAACACCTTCACCCTCCGCCGGCTCGTAGTCTTCGAATCTGTTCGCCAGCTCCTCGGCGTGGGCCAGGATCTCTTCGGTCGATCGCGGCATCGCGGATCACCCTTCACTCGAGGAAGCGTCGACGGGCAAGCATGGCGTGAACGACCACAGGTCCTTCGGTTCCGCCGACGACGCCGACTTCGAGCAGGTCTGCATCCGGCGCCGGTCCGATGAGCATGGTGAACCCGTCGCCAAGGTTGTAGGCGCGGATCGGGTTGCGGAACGCGTGCAGGATCGCCTCGCGCGAGAGGTCGTGCTTGAGCGCGCTGTCGGCGACGATCGGCTCCACCACACGTCCTCCAAGTTACCTGTCTCTTATACACATCTCCGAGCCCACGAGACTTCACTCACTATCTCGTATGC
>JBKPQY010000039.1:0-25088 GCA_046734315.1 Actinomycetota bacterium
GCGGAGTCGACGCCTACGCGTGGCCGCACAACGAGACGTCCACAGGCGTCGCGCTGCCGGTAGGCCGCGTGGCGCCGGACGCGCTGATGCTGGTCGACGCGACCTCGGCCGCCGGCGGCATGAGCGTCGACGTCTCGGAGACGGACGCGTATTACTTCGCCCCACAGAAGTCGTTCGCGTCGGACGGCGGATTATGGCTGGCCGTCCTGTCGCCGGCCGCGCTTGCCCGGGCTGCAGAGCTCGATCGTTGGGTGCCGCCGTCGCTCGACCTGCGCATCGCGGTCGAGAACAGCCGCGCCGACCAGACCTACAACACGCCGGCCATCGCCACGCTGTTCCTGCTCGTGCGCCAGCTCGACTGGCTGCTCGAGCAAGGCGGCCTGGCCTGGGCCGCCAAGCGCACCGCCGACTCGTCCGGGCGGCTGTATGCGTGGGCACAGGCCTCGACTTATGCGATCCCGTTCGTCGCCGACCCCGCGCGGCGCAGCCCGGTCGTCGGCACGGTCGACTTCGACCACGCTGTCGATGCGGCGGCGGTCGCTGCGACCCTGCGCGCTAACGGGATCGTCGACACCGAGCCGTACCGTGCCCTCGGCCGCAACCAGCTGCGTATCGGCATGTATCCGGCCGTCGAACCGGACGACGTCTCGGCGCTGACAGCATGCATCGACTACGTGGTCGAGCGCCTTTAGCAGCGTGCCGTACGGCGTGTGCTCCAGGGAATCGGCTTGTCGACTCCGTATGGTCGGCGCATGCGGGAGCTTCGTCTCGTCGGCCCCGGCGCTGACCGCGGCCACGTCGTCGTCGAGACGGTCGACGGTGCGGAGCGATTCAGCCTGCGCATCGACGACCTGCGCCGCGTCCTGCCCGAGGAGGCCGAGTCCCCCAGCCCCCCGTCGATGCGGATCCCGCCGCGCGAGATCCAGAGGCGAGTCCGTTCCGGCGAGGAACCGAACGCCCTCGCCGAAGAGGCCGGCGTCTCGATCGACCGCGTGCTGCTGTTCGCCGCGCCGGTCCTCGACGAGCGGTCCCGGATGGCCGACGAGGCGCGACGTGCCCGCGCCCGGCGCTCGACGCCGGACGGCCAGCTGGTGAACTTCGGGGAGACGGTCGACGAGCGCTTCTCCGCCCACGGCATCGATCCGGCGTCGGTGCAATGGGATGCCTTGCGCCGCGAGGACGGCCAGTGGGTCGTCTGCGCGGGCTGGCGCGGCGGCGACGCGGAACGCTGCGCCGAGTGGTCGTTCTCGCTCGCGTCCCGAGCGGTGACGCCGCTGGACGAGACGGCCGCCGACCTGCTCTCCGACCGCCCGATCCGCCCGGTGGTGAGCGCCGTGCCCAGCAGCCCGCAGGCGGCACGCACGTCGAGCCCCGATGCGATCACCGGGCCGCTGCCGCTCACCGTCGACCGTCCCGCGGCCGGCGACGAGGACCTGTTCGACACTCCTGAAGCCCCGCCGCTGCACGTCGTCGAAGAGACCGAAGAGCAGAAGGCGGCCCGCGCCCGCATCCCGTCCTGGGACGACATCCTGCTGGGCGTGCGCCGCAAGCGAGATTGACTCTGCCGCCAGCGAAAACAGTTCGCTCTGCGTCGGACCTGCGACGTAACGTGAGGCAACGTGGCTGGGGAGGACGCTTCGTCGCATACCAGCGCGGCCGGATCCGTTCGTACCCTTCTCCGGCTGCGCCGCTGGACCCCACCCCATCGCAAGACGATCATCGTCATGATCGCTACTGCGTGCGGCGCGATGCTAGCGCAGGCGCTGATCCCCCTGGTCACGGGGCGTATCGTCGACGGCCCGATCCGCCACCACGACACCGCGGCGATCTGGCCGCTCGCCGGACTCGCCCTCGCCTTCGGGCTGGCCGAGGCAGTGCTGTTCTTCGTGCGCCGCTACGCGATGGCGCTGGCCGCACTCGGCATCGAAACCGATATGCGCCGCGACCTGTTCGCGCACCTGCAGCGCTTGCCCGTCGGGTTCCATGACCGGTGGGCGTCCGGGCAGCTGCTCAGCCGGGCGAGCACGGACCTGTCGACGATCCGCAGGTTCATCGGCTTCGGCTTCGTGTTTCTGATCGCCAACACGATGACGACGCTCGTCGTCCTCGGCCTGTTGCTGTCCATCGACCCCCTGCTCGGGCTGCTGGTCGTGGCGGCGATCGCCCCGCTGGCGGCGTTCACCCGGAAGTTCGAGCTGCGCTACAGCCGCGACGCGCGACGTGTTCAGGACCTCACCGGCGACCTGGCGACCTCCGTCGAGGAGTCGGCCCTGGGCATCCGGGTGATCAAGTCGTACGGGCGTCGTCCGCAGATGCTCGCCTCGTTCGCCAACGACGCCACGGTGCTGCGGCGCGCGGAACTGACCAAGCTCGGCACGCTGGCGCGATTCTGGGCAGTGCTCGAGGGACAGCCGCAGTTGATCCTCGCCGGCGTGACCTGCGGCGCCGTGCTGGCCGCGGCGCACGGGACGATGACGCTGGGCCAACTCGTGGCGTTCCTTACGCTGTACCTGCGGCTCATCTGGCCCATCATTTCGCTGGGCTGGCTGCTGGCGATCACCCAGGAAGCGGCCAGCGCCGGCCGGCGGCTCTTCGAGGTGCTCGACACGTCGCCGTCAATCGTCGACCCGGTGCAGCCCGCAGCCCGGCCGGGTGCGGCCGCGGTGCGGTTCCACGACGTGCGCTTCCGCTACCCGGATGCGTCCGAGGACGTGCTGTGGGGCGTGAACCTCGAGATCCGCCACGGCGAGACGATGGCACTCGTCGGCGCCACCGGCTCGGGCAAGACGACGCTGACCGAGCTCGTGCCGCGCCTGTATGACGTTACCGGCGGAGCGATCACCGTCGGCGGCGTCGACGTACGTGACATCGCGCTGGACGATCTGCGCACGCTCGTAGCGGTCGCGTTCGAGGAGGCGACGCTGTTCTCCGCGAGCGTGCACGAGAACCTCACCCTCGGCCGGCCCGGCGTCACCGATGACGATGTCGCCGAGGCGATCGACATCGCGCAGGCAGGCTTCGTGTACAAGCTGCCGTACGGTCTCGACACGCGCATCGGCGAGCAGGGGCTGTCGCTGTCCGGGGGGCAACGGCAGCGGCTCGCGCTGGCCCGCGCCGTGCTGGGGCGCCCCGCGGTACTCGTCCTCGACGACCCGTTGTCCGCGCTGGACGTGCAGACCGAGGCACAGGTCGAGGAGGCACTGCGCCGGGTGCTTCGCGGCACCACGGCGCTCGTGGTCGCACACCGGCCGTCGACCGTGCTGCTTGCGGATCGGGTGGCACTGCTCGCCGACGGCCACATCACCGCCGTCGGCACGCACCGGGAACTGCTTGACACGGTTCCCGAATACCGGGACCTGCTCGCGCAGACGTCCGAACTGGAGCCAGCGCCGTGAGCAAGGCATCTCCCCGATTGCGCAAGAATTCCTCGGCTGGGACGAGGAATTCTCGCGCAATCGCAGAGGCTAGGCGCAATTGGCGCGGGCGGCTCACCACTGAGGCTGAGGCGGCTCATCAGGCGGAGCAGGTCCTCGTCACCGGCCGCCCGAAGCTGCACCGCGAGGCACGGCAGTTGCTCGGCGAGCTGGTGCGCCCGCACCGGCGCGCCATCGCGTTCGTCGTGGCGATCGTGCTGGTGCAGGTGGCCGCGACCATGGCCGGGCCGTGGCTGGTCGGGATCGCGATCGACCAGTCTTTGCCGCAGGCGCAGCAGGGGCACTACGCGTCGCTCGCCGAGGTCACCACGACGATGGTCGGCTGTGCGCTGCTCGCGGGCTGGCTGCGGGCGATCTTCGTCAGGCGCAGCGGGCGCATCGGCCAGGCGATCTTGTTCGACCTGCGACTGCGCGCCTTCGACCACACGCAGGCGCTGTCCGTGTCGTTCCACGAACGGTTCACGTCCGGACGGGTGATCTCCCGGCTGACCTCCGACGTCGACACGCTCACCGAGCTGCTCGACTCCGGCCTGGACGGCCTGATCACAGCCGTGCTGAACATCGCGACGATCAGCGTGCTGCTGCTGTTCCTGGACATGCCCTTGGCTGCGATCGCGCTCGGGTCGTTCGTCCCGCTGTGGTTCCTGTACCGGTGGTTCTCGTCCCGGGCGGCGGTCGCCTTCCGGCGCACCCGCGAGGCGGTCGCCAGCCTGATCGTCAACTTCGTCGAGACGTTCAACGGCATCCGCGCGGTGCAGGCGTTCGGACGTGAGTACCGCAACGACCGGCTGTTCGGCGAGCTGAACCACGATTACCGCGATGCCAACCAGCGCGCGTTCCGGCTGTTCGGCGTGTTCATCCCGGGCGCGACCCTGATCGGAAACCTGGTCATGGTCGCGGTACTGCTCGTGGGCGGGTACCGCGTCGCCGACGGCGGGCTGGCGCTCGGCGTGCTGACCGCGTTCATCCTGTACCTGCGCCAGTTCTTCGATCCGATGGACGACGTGGCGGTGTTCTACAACTCGCTCCAATCGGCGACCGCAGCGCTGGAGAAGATCTCCGCGGTGCTGGCCGAGAAGCCGTCGGTCCCCGAGTCCGTGTCGCCCGCGCCTCTGGAACGGCCGATCCGGGGCGCACTCGACCTGGACGCCGTCGCGTTCGGATACCGCGCCGACAGCCCCGTACTTTCCGAGCTCGACCTGCATGTCCCGGCCGGGCAGACGGTGGCGCTCGTCGGCGCCACCGGCGCGGGCAAGTCGACGATCGCCAAGCTGATCTCGAGGTTCTACGACCCGACCTCCGGAATGGTGCGCCTCGACGGCGTCGACCTGCGCAGGATCCGGGAAGCCGACCTGCGCGAGGCGATCGTGATGATCACCCAGGACGGCTTCCTCTTCTCCGGATCAGTGGCCGACAACATCGCGTTCGGCCGGCCCGGTGCCGCGCGGAACGAGGTTGTCGAGGCGGCCCGCTCCGTGGGCGCGCACGAGTTCATCCGCGCGCTGCCCGACGGTTACGACACGGATGTGCGCAAACGCGGGGGCCGGCTGTCCGCCGGCCAGAGGCAGCTCGTCGCGTTCGCCCGGGCCTTCCTCGCCGACCCCGCGGTGCTGATCCTGGACGAGGCGACCTCGTCGCTCGACGTCCCGACCGAACGCCTTGTCCAGCGGGCACTGCGCACGGTGCTGCGCGACCGCACCGCGCTGATCATCGCGCACCGCCTTTCCACGGTCGAGATCGCGGACCGGGTGGTGGTCCTCGAGGCCGGACGGGTCGTCGAAGACGGCCCTCCGGATGTGCTGGTGGCCGAAGACGAGGGCGACTTCGCCGCACTGCACGAATCCTGGCGCGACTCCCTGGTCTAATTCTCGGTGTGAACAGCGATGAGCGTTCGCGCGAAGAGCCGCGCCCCCGTGGCGCGGCCGCGCCGGCAGGCGCGCACGGCGGGATTAGAACGTTCGTCGCGATCGGCGACAGCTTCACCGAAGGACTGGACGACTTCCGACCGGACGGCACCGTGCGCGGCTGGGCCGACCGCGTGGCCGAGCTTCTCGCCGACCGCCAGGGGAGTGTCGCCTACGCCAACCTTGCGGTGCGTGGCAAGGTGCTCAGACAGATCGTCGCGGATCAGGTCCCATTCGCGATCGCCACGCGCCCGGACCTGATCGCATTCTCCGCGGGCGGCAACGACATCCTGCGGCCCGGCTCGGACCCTGATGCGGCGGCGATGCGCTTTGAAGCAGCCCTTGCCACGCTGTGCACCAGCGGCGCTCGCGTCCTGGTCGTCACCGGCATGGATCCCGGCCGCACGCCGGTGCTGCGGCTCGTCCGCGGCAAGGCCGCCATATACAACGAGCATCTGCGGGCGATCGCGGCCCGGCACGGCTGCGAGGTCGTCGACACCTGGGGGCTCACGCCGCTACGCGACCCGCGCGCCTGGGGCCGCGACCGGGTGCACCTCTCGTCGCACGGCCACGAGCTCGTGGCTCGCCTGGTGGCGCGGCAACTCGGAATCGACGCGGGGGACCCGTACGAGGACTGGCCGGATCTCGCCGTGCCGAAGACACGGCGCGACGACGTGCAGTGGGCGCGGGAGTTCCTGCTGCCGTGGCTGGGCCGCCGGCTGCGCGGCCGGTCGACGGGCGACGGCTACCTGCCGAAGCGTCCCGACCTGGAGCCACTGCATGGCGCGTCGGAGATGGTGTACCGGTGACCCCGGACGCCCGCCGAATCCGCGAGGACGACCTGAGGCACGTGTTCCACTCGTGGGCGGCGCAGGCGCTGATCGATCCACTGCCGATTGCCGGTGCCGCCGGCTCGTACTTCTGGGACCACGAGGGCAACCGGTACCTCGACTTCTCCTCCCAGCTGGTCAACGTCAACATCGGCTACCAGCACCCGCGGCTCGTCGCGGCGATCCAGGACGCCGCCGGGGAGCTGTGCACGGTCGGGCCGACGTTCGCCTACGAGGCGCGAAGCGAGGCGGCCCGGTTGATCGCCGAGCTGGCGCCGGGTGATCTCGACGTCGTCCTGTTTACGAACGGTGGCGCCGAGGCGGTGGAGTACGCGCTGCGGCTGGCGCGGCTGCACACGGGCCGGCACAAGGCGCTCGCCGCGTACCGCAGCTACCACGGCGGCACGGCCGGAGCGGTCGCGCTCACCGGGGAGCCGCGGCGCTGGCCGAGCGAGCCGGGCATCCCCGGCGTCGTGCACTACTGGGGCCCGTACCTGTATCGGTCCGCGTTTCACGCGACCACGCCGGAGGACGAGTGCGACCGCGCGCTGGCCCACCTGCGCGACGTGATCACCCTCGAAGGCGCCGCGACGGTGGCTGCGGTGATCCTGGAGACCGTGGTCGGGACGAACGGCATTCTGGTGCCACCGCCGAGCTACCTGGCCGGGGTGCGCGCGCTCTGCGACGAGTTCGGCATCCTGATGATCGCGGACGAGGTGATGGCGGGATTCGGGCGCTGCGGCGAGTGGTTTGCAGTCGACCACTGGCGGGTCACGCCGGATCTGATCACGTTCGCCAAAGGCGTGAACAGCGGCTACGTGCCGCTCGGCGGCGTGATCATGTCGCAGCCGATCGCGGACACGTTCGCCGAGCGGCCGTTTCCCGGTGGGCTGACCTACTCCGGGCACCCATTGGCATGCGCCAGCGCGGTCGCCTCCATCGGCATATTCAAGGACGAGGGTGTCGTCGATCACGCGCGCATGCTGGGCACCGACGTGATCGGCCCGGGGTTGTCCGAGCTCGCCGCGCGCCACCCGTCGGTCGGCGAGGTCCGCGGGCTGGGCGCGTTCTGGGCAATCGAGCTGGTGCGCGACCGCGAGACGCGCGAGCCACTCGTCCCGTTCAACGCCGCCGGGGCGGCCGCGGCGCCGATGAACGAGTTCGCGGCGGCGTGCAAGCAGCGTGGCCTTTGGCCGTTCATCCACTTCAACCGCACGCACGTGGTCCCGCCCTGCACGATCAGCGCGGGCGAGCTCCGCGACGGGTTCGCGATCCTCGACGATGCGCTCACCGTGGCGGACCGGCACTGCATTTAATCCGCCGGGGCGTGACGCTCGGCACCGCCCCCAAGGGGCGGATACCTCACGCCACTCCGCGCCTTCGGCGCGGGCCGCGCCGCGGCCGGCGGGCTCTTCGCGCGAGCGCTCATCGCAGCTGAGCGAAGGCGACGGCGGCGGCTGTGGCTACGTTGAGCGAGTCGACGCCCGGGGCCATCGGGATGCGTACCAGCATGTCGGCGGCGGCAAGCGCCGCGTCGCTCAGCCCCGGACCCTCCGCGCCGAGTAGTAGCGCCCACTTCCGCGGCGGGGCCACCATACGCAGAGGTACAGCCGCTGCTCGGGGCGTCATCGCCAGCATCGCAAAACCCCGGTCGCGCAGGGATTTCAGCCCACCCGGCCAGTCGTCGATCACCGCGAACGGCACGTGCAGCACGTGCCCCATCGAGACACGCACGCTCCGGCGGTAGAGCGGGTCCGCGCAGCGGGGGTCGAGCAGCACGGCGTCCAAGCCGAATGCGGCCGCGTTGCGGAACAGTGCGCCAAGGTTCTCGAAGTCGTTCAGCCCTTCAAGGACGGCCACCCGCCGCGTATTGGTAAGCAGAGCAAAGGCGGAACGCGGGGGTGGCCGGTCCGCCGAAGCGAGCACGCCGCGGGTCACGTGGAAGCCCACCACGTCGGAGAGCGTCCACTTGTCGACGACGTACACGGGCGCGTCCACAGTGGACAGTGAGGTGACACGGCGCCGCAGTCCGACGACCGCCCGCACCCGATACGGCGAGGCGATCAACCGCTCGACGGCGGTCACACCCTCGGCGATGACGATTCCGCGCCGGTCCGGGCGCACGTCCGCGTCGGTCAGATCGCGGAAGTCGGCAAGCCTCACGTCACCAGCGTCGGCGATCTCGATGAGCGGCATGATGGGAACTATGGACTACCCGCATCTCGGTCGCCGATGAGGCTGAATCGCCTACGCCTGGTGAGCCGCCTCGAGCTGCCTCATCGCGATCGCCGTTGATCGTTCTCGCCATCGCCGGCGCATCGACCACGACCGGGTGGCGAGCAACGACACCGCGGCGACCAGACAGATCAGCCCGCCGCCGACCATGCCCCACCTCGGACCGAAGGCGCCGGACACCCAGCCGATAATCGGTGCCCCGATGGGCGTCCCGCCCATGAAGCACATCAGATACAGCGCCATGACGCGTCCGCGCATGGTGGGCTCCACGCCGAGTTGCACCGCGGCGTTGGCGGCTGTGGTGAACGTAAGCATGGCAAGACCTGCCGGAACGAGCAGCGCCGCCGTGGTTTCGAACGTCGGCATGAAGCCCGCCACCACCTCGATCACCCCGAAGGCCAGCGCAGCGCGCAGCAGGAACCGCGACGACGGCCGCCGAGTGCGCCGGGTGGCCAGGATCGCCCCTAGGAACGCGCCCACGGCGAGCGACGTGGACAGCAAGCCGTAACCGGTCGCGGTGCGATGGAACACCTGCTTGGCGACGAGCGCCGTGGTGATCTGGAAGTTCATGCCGAAGGTCCCGACGATGAACACCAGGACCATGGGCAGCAGCAGATCACGGCGTCCGGCCACGTAGCGCACTCCGGCCCGCAATTGCCCCTTGGCCCGCTCGAGCGGCGGCGCCGAGTACAGCTCGCCGGGGCGCATCAGCCACAGGCCCGCCAGCACCGCGATGCTCGACACCGCATTGGCGATGAACGCCCAGCCGGTACCGACGGCGCTGATCGTCACGCCGGCGATGGCGGGACCGACGATGCGAGCGCTGTTGAAGATCGTGGAGTTGATGCCAACCGCGTTCGTCAGGTCCTCACGCCCGACCATCTCGACGACGAAGGACTGCCGCGTGGGCGTGTCGACAGCCGTGATCATCCCGAGCAACGCGGCCAGTACCAGCACGTGCCAGTACCGCACCACCCCGGCGACGTCGAGCAGGCCGAGCGCAAGCGCGACGAGGGCGAGCCCGGTCTGCGTACCGAGCAGCAGCCTGCGCTTGTCGTAACGGTCGGCGAGCACGCCGCCCCAGAGGCCGAGCAGCAGCGACGGGCCGAACTGAAGCGCGGTGACGATGCCGAGCGCCGTGCCGGAGTTGGTCAGCGTGAGGACGAGCCAGTCCTGCGCGACCCGCTGCATCCAGCTTCCGGTGAGCGATACCAGCTGCCCGGACGCGAACAGCCGGTAATTGCGCACGCGCAACGAGCGGAACATCTGGGTACGAGTGGACGGAGCGGCGGTAGCTGTGGTCTGCCCCGCCCTCACAGCTCGGCCAGCTTGTCGAGCACGGGGATGACGTCGCGCAACCGCGCCCGCTCGTCGGGCGTCAGTCGCGCGAGTCGCTGCGACAGCCACGCGTCACGCTGCCGGCGCTCGGATTCGAGCAGACGGGCGCCGGCGTCGGTGAGCACGATGATCGCCTGCCGCTTGTCGGTCGGATGCGCGTCACGGCGCACCAGTCCCTTGTCCTCCAGGCTGGCCAGCACCTTGGTCATCGACGGCGGCTGCACGCGCTCGAACGCGGCTAGCTCGCCGGCGCTCATCGGTCCCTTCTTGCTCAGCGTGGCCATCGCAGAGAGCTGAGTAAGAGTGACGGACAGGTCGACGCGCTGGTTACGCAGGATCCGCGTGAGGCGCAGCAGGGACGGGCGAAGCGCCGCGGAGAGTTCGGCAGCGGTGAGGCGGCTGGTCAGCGTCATATCACTACTTAGTTTATCTAACGAGTAGCCCGATAGCCAGCTCGGCCAGTTCGGCGTCGCGCCGGGGCAGTGGGTGTCCGTCGACGGACGCGATGGGCACGATACCGCTGATACTGCTCGTCCAGAACGCAGCTGTCCGCGTCATGTCAGCTACGGTAAAGGCCAAAAGCCGGGTCGGACGGCCAAGGTCGCGTGCCAGGTCGAGCAGCGCGCGACGCGTCACGCCGGGCAGCAGGTCGTCGCGCAGCGGCGGCGTCGTCAGAAGTCCGTCAGCGTCGAGCAGGAAGATGTTGCCACGGCTGGTCTCCAGTACCGTGCCGTCGTCCGCGACGAACAGGGGCGGGCCGTCGCGCTCGGCGGCTGCGAGCAGGCGGCGCTCGGCCCACTTGTGCCGCCACAGCCCCGTGCGGCCGGTGACGACATGCACGTCGGACGCCGCCGGGCGTCGGCCCGCCGGAGTCACGCTGAACGTGATCTGCGGAGCGGTCAGCCGGATCACGGCCGGGCCCGGCGGCAGTCGGATCGCTCGAACTCGCGCCGCCAGGTCGGCGGGCACGCCGTGCCCGTACAGCTCGCGGCAGGAGCGGTCCAGCCGGGCCAGGTGGTCGGCGAGGCGCAGCGGGACGCCGTCGACGGCGAGGATCGTTTCGATCAGCCCGCCGGCGAGCTGCGCGGTCGTCGCCGCGACCTCCGGCTCGTACGGCACCTTCGCGCCCAGCGCGCCGAGTAGCGGGGCCGCCTTGTCCAGGCACTCGCGCCATTCGAGGACCGGGACGCTGTCAGCCGTGATGCCGCCGCCCACGCCGAGCTCGATCGTGCCGGCGGTGATCTCGAACGTCCGGATCGCGACGCTGAGCTCCATCCCCCAGGACGGGCTGGCGAATCCGACCGCGCCGGTGTACACGGCGCGGCGCTGGGCTTCGAGATCGGCGATGGCCCGCATCGCGCGCAACTTAGGCGCGCCGGTCACCGACCCGGGTGGGAACGTGGCGCGCAGCAGCTCCGTGCCGTCCGCGTCGACACGTGCCGTCACCGTGGAGACGAGGTGCCATACGCCAGGGTGTGGTTCGACGCTCAGCAGGTCGCTGACATGAACCGTGCCGGTACGGGCGACCCGGCTCAGGTCATTGCGCATCAGATCGACGATCATGACGTTCTCGGCCGCGTCCTTCGCCGATCGGCGCAACGCGTCGGCCGACAACGCTGTGCCCTTGATCGGTGACGTCGTGACGAGGTCGCCGCGCTGTCGCAGGAACAGTTCGGGGCTCATGCTCACCACGGCGCGATCGCCCGCATCGACGTAGGCGCCGTACGCCGGGCGCAGCCGCGCGGCCGCATCGGCGAACAGCCCCGCAGGTGTTCCGGCGAACGATGCGCCGAGCCTGGTGCAGACGTTCACCTGGTACAGCTGACCCGCGCGGATCAACTCGATCGCCCGCTCGACGGCGTCGAGGTGCCGCGCCTGATCGGCGCCCCCGAACTCACCGACCGTCCACTGTGGACGCTCGGTGGGCGTGTCCAGCACCGCGACCAGCTCGTCACGGTTGCCGGGCCGGTCGGCCAGCGCCTCGAACCACCACTCTCCGTCGCGCCAGCGGAGCACGGACTCGTAGAACCCGAGGTAGGTACAGCCCGGGTCGTATCCGACGAACCCGAGCCAGCCGCCGCCGACGGCATCCGCACCGCCGGGCGACAAGTGCAGCACGTCGACGTCATCGCTCAGCCGCACCGGGTCGCAGGCAATGAGCGCGCCACCGCCGGCCCAGGCGCCCCAGAGGCAGACGAGACCACGGCGGCCGGCCAGCCGCCGCACGATCTCGTCCGGCGGCGGCCCCGCGCCCAGGGGCTCGACATGCACCCAAGTAGCCTGCCGCACGTGGCGAAGCGGGCGCTCAAGACGCCGCCAGAACCGGTGCAGGTGGACAGCCGGCGGGTCATCCTGATCGGCATTGCGATCTGGTTCGTCGCGTTCGTCGTGCTCCTGCCGTTCTACGACTGGCTCGGCCGGCACGGACATCGCGTCTGGCTGTGGACCTGCCTTGCCGGCTGGATTCTCGGGCTGCTGTCACTGCCGCTCATCCGCAAGCACCGCAATCAGGGCAGAACGCGCTGAACAGCTGCGCGTCGCTCAGATGCTCACCTCGGAGTGTGCGCCGCAGCCGTACTCGACGCTCACCACCCGGCCGTCGACGGGGGCCATCTCGTTGCCGCACGCCCCGAAGCCGGCGCGCAGGGAACCCGCGAGCGGCAAGAAAAACCCGCACGTGCCGCAATGCGCCGGCGCGCTGCGGGCCATCGCGGCGTCCGGGCCCGCTTCCCCTGCCTGCCAGCGCTCGGCTGCATCGAGGCGACCCTCGCGGGAAAGCACACGTTCCCGCCCGACCCCGAGCTCGAACGCCACGTCGTCCACCTCTGGGTCGCCAGAAGCTGTGTACGCCGCCACCAGCCGCCAGTCGCCGGGCTCGCTCGGCAGGATGTCGCCCGGGCCCAGGTCACCCGGACGCAGCCGCTCGCTCCACGGCACCCACTCCGGTGCGAGCAATGCGCCGTCGCCGGGCAGCAGCACTACCTCGTCGACCGTGACCGTCTTGGACCGGGGCGCACGCGCCACCGTCACCGCCCAGTACCAGCCGGCATAGCCGGGCACCGATGCCGCGAACGCATGCGTGGCAACCCGCTCGCCCTCGGCGCGCACGCCCAGGGGCTCGCCCACCTGGTCTCCGCCGACCTCGACTGCGGCGGTCCGCGCGAGGTCGACGGCGGCAGCGCACACCGAATCGCGTTTCACAGTTGCGGCGACCACGCGTCTATTGTGACGGACGCCCGCGTGCTACGGCAGGATGGGACCGTGGCACGACGAGACGACGAGAAACCGCGTGGGCGGTTTACGAAGTCTGGCCACACCACGCACCAGCCGCGCCGACAGCCGCCGCCGGGCAATGACCCCGGCTACGGGCAGCCGACCCGGCCCAACCCCGATCCGCCCGCAGCCGGCCGGTCCGGGACCGGTCAGGGCGCGCAGCAACGCACCGGTGGGTACGACCCACCGACCTACCATCACATCCACCCGACCCCGACGCAGCCGGGACAGGCTGCGGCAAAGGTCACCGTCACCCGCACGATCTTCGCGCGAAGCAACGAGTTCGCGCGCACCGTCACCCGCAAGGTGATCAACGCCAGCAAGGCAGGCGGCGCCGAGGAGTCGGGGCTCACGTCGCTGCTCTGGAACCAGGTCATGTCGTACGGCGCGGACGCGATGATCGCCGTCGCGCTGGCGACCACGGTGTTCTTCGGCGCCTCGACGCACGCCCAGCGCGGCAACGTGCTGCTCTACCTTCTGATCACGATGGCGCCGTTCGCCGTCGTCGCGCCGGTGATCGGCCCGGCGCTGGACCGGCTCCAGCACGGCCGCCGCTTGGCGATGGCCGGCACCGCGTTCGGCCGCGCCGTCCTGGCGGCAATCATGGCGCAGCATTCCGCCGAGCTGCTGGTGCTGTATCCGTGCGCGCTCGGGTCGCTCGTGCTGTCCAAGGCGTACAGCGTGATTCGTGCGGCCGCGGCACCTCGCCTCGTCCCGCGGGGCATGACGCTCGTGGAAGCGAATGCCCGCCTGTCGATCTTCAGTCTTGGCTCCGGGCTGATCGGCGGCGCGTTCATCGGTCTTGTCATCAAGATCACCGGGAACTCGTACACCGCAGGACTGTGGGCGACGGCGCTCGCGTTTTGCCTGTGCGGCTACTTCGCGCTCCGGCTGCCCAAGCACATCGACGCGGTGAGCTCCGCTCCGCCGTCACGAGGGTCCCGTCTGACGGAGTCCGTCCGCATCTCTCTCAGGCAGCGGGTACAGGACTGGATGCAGCGCGGCCTTGTTCCTGCGGTGATCACCGCGCTGCAGGGCCAGGCGATGCTGCGCTTCCTCGCCGGTTTCCTGCCGATCTTCCTGGCGTTCTACGTCGAGACGACATACCACGGCTGGCAGGCGGCATTCTCGCTCGGCGGCATCCTGATCGGATCGGGAGCCGGGAGCTTCATCGGTACGGGCATCGGTACCAGGCTCAAGCTGAGCCGTCCGGAACGCGTGATCATGATCTGCGGGGCGGTAGCCGCGGCGGCCTGCATCCTGACCGCGATCCTGTTCTCCATCCCGTTTGCGATCATGTGCATGGTGGTGAGTTCCGCGACGAACGGTCTGGGCAAGATCGCCATGGATGCAATCATCCAGCGCGAGGTTGACGAGTCGCTGCGCTCGAGTGTGTTCGCCCGGTCCGAGACGTTCCTACAACTGACCTGGGTGGCCGGTGCCGCCGTCGCGGTCGCGTTGCCGTCGACTGACGGATCGCTGGGATTCTGGGTGGCCGGCCCGATCATGGCGGCGAGCACGGTGTTCGTGTTGCTGCGCAATCGGGCGATGCGGCGCGCCACCTCGACGAGCAGACGGCCACTGCCGCCCGGCAATGTCGCGCCCGGGCATCAGCAGCCGTGAGTGTTCTAGCGGTTGTCGCGGTCGAGGCGGAGCGTGACGCCATCCGTGACGCAGTTCCCGACGTGCTCGTTGCCGGCATCGGTCCGGCCGCCGCGGCGGCCGCCACCTCCGCGGCGCTCGCGAGGCACCGCCCCGATCTCGTGGTCAGCGCAGGTATCGCGGGCGGGTTCGACATGCCGCTCGGCACCGTGGTCGTGGCCACCCGGGTGGTGCACGCCGACCTCGGCATCGAGGCGCCGTCCGGCTTCGAGCCTCTGGGCCCGGCGCTTTCGGTTCCCGCGGCGGAGGCACTGGCCAAGCGCTTGGGAGCCCGCACCGGCACGGTGCTGACTGTGTCGACCGTCACCGGCACCGCGACCACCGCCGCAGCGCTTCGAGCGCGCTACCCGGACGCGGTAGCCGAGGCGATGGAGGGCTACGGCGTCGCGAGCGCTGCGGCGATCTTCGGCGTCCCCTTCGCTGAGGTGCGTGCGATCAGCAACCTCGTCGGGCCGCGGGATCGCGCGTCATGGCGCATCCCCGAGGCTCTTGCGGCGCTGGCCACTGCGCTCAAGGAGCTCTTTGCATGAAGATCGCGTTCTCGCCGTGCCCGAACGACACGTTCGTCTTCCATGCGTGGGTGCATCGGCTCATCGAGAGCGCGCCGCCGGTCGAGGTCACGTATGCCGACATCGACGTCACGAACACCGCCGCTGAACGGGGCGAGTTCGATGTGGTCAAAGTGTCGTACGCGGCGCTGCCGTGGTTGCTCGACGGGTACACGCTGCTGCCCAGTGGCGGTGCGTTGGGGCGGGGCTGCGGACCACTCGTGCTCTCCCGGGGCGATCTGTCCACTGTGGACGGACGTAGCGTTGCCGTCCCTAGCGAGCGGTCTACAGCGTACCTGCTGTTCCGGCTGTGGGCGGGCGGCCACCATCCGGCGCGCATCGACGTCGTGCCGTTCGCGCAGATCATGCCGGCTGTGCGCGACGGGCGCTACGACGCCGGGCTGGTGATCCACGAGGCGCGGTTCACGTATCCGTCCTACGGGCTGACCGCCCTGGCCGATCTGGGCGAATGGTGGGAGCGCGACACCGGCCTGCCGATCCCACTCGGCGCAATCGTGGCCCGTCACGGGTTCGACGCCGCCGCGCTCGGCGGCGTGGTGCGCGATTCGGTCGAGTACGCATGGGCGCACCCGTCCGCGTCGGCCGGCTACGTCGCCGCACACGCCGACGAGATGTCGCCGGACGTGCAGCGCCGGCACATCGAGCTGTACGTGAACGAGTTCACCCGCAACCTCGGCGACGAGGGCTACGCCGCAGCAGACGAACTGCTGACCCGCGCGCACGAAGCTGGGCTATCGCCCAAATGCCCGCCGTTGAGGTGACCACCGGGCGATGAGCGGCTGCGCGAAGAGCGCCGCCGGCTAAGCGTCCAAATTGTCGGCGAAGGCGCGCAAGAGGGCGGCAATCTTGCGGGACTCGCCCCGATCGGGGTAGCGGCCCTTGCGCAGCAGGTTCGAGGTCTGGTCGAGCATCTTGATCAGATCCTCGACGAGGGGCGCCATCTCCTCGGGGGGCTTGCGTGTCGCGCGCACCACGGACGGCACCGGATCCAGCACCCGCACGGACAGCGCCTGGTTGCCCTTGCGCCCCTGCACGACGCCGAACTCGACCCGCTGCCCGGGCTTGAGCTCGGTCACGCCGCTGGGCAGGGCATCGCGGTGGACGAACACGTCCTCGCCGCCGTCTTCGGCCAGGAAACCGAAGCCCTTGTCGGCGTTGAACCACTTCACCTTGCCGGTAGGCACCGGAGCTCCTCTCACATACACAACTGAAGGCACCGCACCAGCGGTGCCTCCCTGACACAGATTACTTGCCCGGACGCGCCGCGGCGCAAGAAAATCCGGGACATTACTGTGCGCAGTTGGCACCGCTTTGCCCGAGTTGTCGGGCTGTCTGTCTACTGTGGACAGTCGCTGCCGGGAGCCGGAGCCGCCCCCATGGACATGGCAGACTTGTACGTTGCGATTCCGCCGTTCCAGACAGGAAGGCTGCCCGATGCCAGGTGCCACGCCGAGACTCCCGGAGCTGTATCAGCCGCCGCGGGGCGCGGCCGCCGACGACTTCCACGTATCCGAGCTCGCCACCGACCATGCCGGCGCGCAGTCACCGTTCGGCGTGGATGTCGAGTTCCCGCTGCCGTACGAACGGCTGAACTACCGGCACCCGACCATTGATGAACTCCCCCACCGGGCTGGTGACTGACACGTCGCTGTCCGACTGGCTGCGCCAGCGCACCGACGACGACCTAGCCGAACTGCTGCGCCGGCGCCCCGACCTGGCGCTGCCGGCTCCGGCCGACTTCGCCACGCTGGCGAACCGCCTGGGGGTGCGCGCATCGGTCCAGCGGGCCGTCGACGGCCTGGACGCGGTGCGCCTCGCGACGCTGGAAGCGCTTGTGCTCACGGGTGATGCCGCCGAAGCCGCGGCACTGCTGCCCGGCATCGACATCGACCTCATCTTGGATGAGCTGCGCGCCACCGGACTGGTCTGGGGTGAGCAGCACCTGGTCGGTGTGGTCGCCGATGCCGTGGGGCCGTACCCGGCCGGGCTGGGCCGTCCGGCCGACCAGCTGCTCGCCGCCGTCTCGGACGTGACGCTGGCACCGGTGCTGCGCACCCTCGGCCTGCCGCCGACAGGGCAGCCCCGCTCGGGGGCGGCTGTGGCGGCCGTGCTGCGCGACCGGAGTCGCCTGCAGGCGCTGCTGGCGGGGCGCGACCCGGCGGAGCGCGACGTCCTCGACCGTCTCGCCGTTGGTCCCCCGGTGGGCGTCGTGCGGGACGCGTTGCTGCCCACAGTGATCGACGATGGAGCCACGCCGCCGCACCGGCTGATCGCCGCCGGCCTGCTCGTCCCGATCGATACGCAGACCGTGGAGCTGCCCCGGGAGGTGGGGCTTGCGCTGCGCGGTGGCACCCCGTTCCCCTCGATCACCGCGACGCCGCCTGCGATCACTCTCGTCGAGACGGACGTCGACCATCGCGGCACCACGGCTGTGCTCGACACGCTGCGCCAGGTCGGCGCCCTCGCCGAGCTGTGGAGCCTGGCGCCGCCTCAGGTGCTGCGTGCCGGCGGCCTCGGCGTCCGTGACCTGCGCCGGGCCGCTCGCGAGCTTTCCGTGTCCGAGGACGTCACGGCCTTAGTCGTCGAGATCGCGGCTGCCGCAGGGCTGATCGCCGCCTCGCACGGCATCGAGCCGGTATTCCTGCCGACGTCGGAGTACGACGCGTGGCGACGCCGCGAGCCGGCCCCGCGTTGGGTGGCGCTGGCGAACGCGTGGCTCGGCATGACACGCCAGCCGAGCCTTGTCGGGCAGCGCGACGAGCGGGACCGGCTGATCACGCCGCTCGGCCCCGACGCGGAGCGCGGCACCATCGCGGCGCTGCGCCGTCAGGTGCTCGGCCTGCTCGCCGACCTGCCCCTCGGGACCGCGCCGGCCGAGCGCGCAGACGTGCTGGCGCGGCTGGCCTGGCTCACGCCCAGGCGAGCTGCCGCCCAGCGCCGCCAGGCCGAGGCGATCCTCGCGGAGGCCGACGTGCTGGGCGTAACGGCCGCCGGCGGGCTCACCTCATACGGGCGCTCCGTGCTTTCCGGTTCTCCGTCGGCCGCCGACACCCTCGATGCCGCATTGCCCGAGCCGGTCGACCACTTCCTCGTCCAGCCCGACCTCACCGTCGTCGTCCCGGGACCGCCGACCGCCGAGTTGGCCGATGAGCTGGGCGCGGTTGCCGACCTCGAATCGACCGGCGGGGCCAGCGTCTACCGGATCACCGAGACCTCCGTACGGCGCGGGCTGGATGCCGGCCACACTGCGGCCGGCGTCACGGCGCTGTTCGACGAGCACTCCCGCACGCCCGTGCCCCAAGCGTTGCGCTACCTCGTCGAGGACGTTGCCCGCCGCCACGGCGTGCTGCGTGCCGGGACCGCGTCCGCCTATCTGCGCTGCGACGATCAGGCGCTGCTGTCTCGGGTGTTGGCCGACCGCGCTTCCGCACCGCTGGAGTTGCGGCGCATCGCGCCGACCGTGGTCGTCGCGAGCGCCCCCGTCTCGCGGGTGCTCGACGTGCTGCGCGAAGCCGGCTACGCCCCCGCAGCCGAGGCGCCCGATGGCGCGCTCGTAAGGCTCGGCAGCGACGCCCCGCGCGCCCCGTCGCGGCCGACGTCCCGGCTGGTGCGCAACCGGCCGGCCGCCGACCCGACAGCCGCCGCCGGCGAACTGATCCGGCGGCTGCGCGCCGCCGACAAGCGTGCTGAGATCACCCGTCGCGCTGTGCCGCCTGTGCCGGGCGTGACCTCGGCGGCGACGCTCGGCCTGCTGCGCGAGGCGATCCGTGGCGGGCGGCGCATCTGGCTCGGCTACGTCGACGCGCACGGCACGTCGTTGCAGCGCACCATCGAGCCGATCTCGATGGCCGGCGGGACGCTGCGCGGGCACGACGTGGACACCGGCCGCCTGGAGGCCTTCGCGCTGCACCACATCACCGGAGTCGGCGTACTCGATTAATCCGCCGGTTTAGTCGCGATGAGCGCTCGCGCGAAGAGCCCGCCGGCTGCGACGCAGCCCGCGGCGAAGGCGCGGAGTGGCTTGAGGCGTGCGCCCCTTGCGGGCGCCGCCGAAAGACACGATCCGGCGGTCAGGCTTTGTGAACGGCGACGCCGGCCACGACCAAGGCGATGCCGGCCAGGTCGCGCGGCGTGGGCACCTGCGACAGCACGACCAGCCCGATCACCGTCGCCGTGGCCGGCAAGAGGGCGAGCATCAGCGCGAACGTGGCTCGCGGCAGTCGCGCCATCGCCAGCTGGTCCGTCACATACGGAATGACCGACGAGCAGAGGCCCACCGCAATGCCCCACAGGAGCCAGACCGGATGCGTGAACGCCGGCACGGCCTGCCCGATCGCGAACGGGGTCGCCGCCACCGCTGCGACGAGCATTGCCGCGCCGAGCCGGTCGAGCTTGTCACCGCTGTCCGCAACCTCGCTGTTCGCGATCCGGTGGCCGAGCAGCACGTAGAGCATGAAGCCGGCGCAGTTGGCGAATGCGAACGCGAAGCCGAGCGGCTCGCCGCCCAGGCGCACGTCGGTCAGCACGAAGACGCCGGTGATCGCCAGCACCAGCGCGCCGACGTTGCGCGGCGTCCGGGTCCCCGCGGCGGCCAGGACGATGGTGCCGAGGAACTCGATGGCACCGACCGTAGCGAGAGGCAAGCGGTCGATCGCCAGATAGAACAGCGAGTTCATCGCGGCGAGGACGACGCCGAGCGCGAGAAGCAGGCGTCGTTCGTCGGGGCGCCGGAACAGCCGCCACGGACGCCGCCAGATGCCGAACACGAGCGCAGCACTGGCGATGCGCAGCCACGCGACGCCGAGCACGTCTACGTGCGCGAACAGCAGCACGGCGAACGATGGCCCGAGGTAGTGGAACACGGCGCTGACGAGGAAGAAGCACGGCGCCGGCACCCGGTCGGACCGGGACAGCAGGGCGAGCCGGGCGGGCCGTGACGGGGCCAACTGCATGCAACTAGGGTGGCAAGCCAGTGCCCGCCAAGGAATGGCATTCTTAAGGCGAGGAGGCCGAGATGACTACAGAGTCAAGGCAGACTGAGCTCGACGACGTGAACCGCCAACTCCTGCGCGAGCTCCAGGCCAATCCCCGCATCACCATGTCGGCACTCGCCAGGGTGGTGGGCATGTCCGCGCCGGCGGTCACCGAACGGGTGCAGCGTCTGGAACGATCCGGGGTCATCGCCGGCTACCGCGTCGACATCGACCCCGCTGCGCTCGGCATGCCGGTCGCTGCCTACGCCCGCATCCGCCCGGTGCCGGGCCAACTGCCGAAGATCGCCGCGCTCGCGAAACGCATGCCGGAGGTCAGCGAGTGTCACCGCATCACCGGCGAGGACTGCTTCCTCGTCAAGGTCCACGCGCCGACCATCGACGGGCTGGAGCAGATCTTGGACCAGTTCCTCGTGCACGGGACCACGGTGACCTCGATCGTCGTCGCGAGCCCGGTCCCGCCGCGCGCGCTGCCCGTGCCGTGACGGCACCATGGGGCAAGATGGCGGGCATGGCGCGGGTGCTGGCGGTCGACGGCAACTCGCTTGTGCACCGGGCCTACCACTCGCAGGCGCGCACCGGCCACCAGACCTGGGCGGTGCGGGGGCTGCTGTCCCAACTCGTCACCGCCGCCGAGCGCGTGTGCCCGGCAGTGATCGTCGTCGGCTTCGACGACCCGGACGCCAGCGTGCGCCGCGAGACCTGGCCGCAGTACAAGGCGCAGCGCGCCGACAAGCTTTCCACCCTGGTCGATCAGCTGAGGTTCGCCGCCGAAGTGCTGGACGAGCTCGGCGTCGCGGTCGTCGTCCCGCCCGGCCTGGAGGCCGACGACGTTCTCGCATCGGCGGCGCGCTTCGCGGCCGGCCAGGGTGCGAGCACCGTGATCATGACGTCCGATCGCGATGCGTTCTCGCTGATCGACGACACGACGAGCGTGCTGCGGATCATCGACGGCGGCGTCGAGGCGTCCCCGTTGCTCACACCCGCCCGGCTAACGACGCTGCTCGGGGTGCGTCCGGACCAGTACCGGGACTTCGCTGCGCTTCGCGGCGACGCGTCCGACAACCTGCCCGGGGTGCGCGGCATCGGCCCCAAGACGGCGGCGACCCTGCTGCGCGAACTGGGCGGGGCGCAGGCTGCATTCGACGACGTGGCGTGCGGCGGTGAGCGCGTCGTCGCGGCGATCGGCCCGGCCGGGGCGCGCCGGCTCGCCGCGCCCGGGGCCCGGGAGGCGTGGCAGCTGAACTGCCAGGTCATGGCAATGCGCGACGACCTGCCGCTTCGCCTCGACCTGAGCGGTGGTCCCGGATGCCTGCCGCTGGACCCCGCACCCGTGCGGGCGGCGTTCCTGAGGCAGCAACTCACGTGGACCGTCAACGCCGCGCTGCGCGCGCTGTGCGACCAGGAGCCACGCGACGCGCAGTGGCCCGACGAGCCCGTCGCCAACTGGGCGGCGCGCCCGCGCTTCGCGCGGCTCGCGCCCAAGGCGCAGCAGCCGGCCCTCTTCTAGATCCGCCGGTGCGTGTATCTCGGCCGCGTCGCGGCCAGCGGGCTCTTCGCGCGAGCGCTCTTCGCTAGGCTCTGACGACTTCGACGCCGACGTCGAGGTAGCCGCGGATGGCGTCGTCGCCAGCCCCCGTGTCGGTCACGAGGACGTCGATCGACTGCAGCGGGAACAGTCGGGCGAACGCGCGGTGCCCGAGCTTGGAGCTGTCCGCGACGACGATCACCTTGCGGGCGCGCGACGCCATGAGGCGATTGATGGCCGCCTCACTCTCCTCGTGGGTTGTTGCCCCGCCGTCCAGGTCGATGGCGTCGACGCCGAGCACGGCGACGTCCAGCGACAGCTGCTCGAGCACGCCACTGGCCAGTGGTCCGATCAGCTCGTAGGACTGCGGCCTGGCGACCCCGCCGGTCACCACGATCTTCAGGTGTGCACGTACGGCCAGTTCGGTCGCGATGTTCAGCGAATTGGTGACGACGGTGATGGAAGGTTTGTTGGACGAGTGTGGGTCGCCGCGCAGGGCCAGTGCGCGTGCCACCTCGGTCGTCGTGGTGCCGCCGTTCAGGCCGACGATCGTGCCCGCTCCTATCAGCTCGGCAACCGCCTTGCCGATGCGCTGCTTTTCCGAAGCGTGCCGGGCGGCCTTGTAGCGCAGCGGGAGGTCGTAGGCGGCGTTGTTGGACACCGCACCCCCGTGGGTACGGGTGAGCAGTTGCTGCCTGGAGAGCACGTCGAGGTCGCGCCGGATTGTCGCCGCCGAGACATGCAACTCGGCTGCAGCCAGGTCGACGTCAAGGCTGCCGTCGCGCCCGAGCAGTTCGAGTATCGCACCCAGCCGTTCGTACTTGCCCATCTCGCCCCGTTCCCGGAGGCCGTTTCCTGCAAGACCAAGGACTGAGACAGTACGCGTCGCAGTGCCGTAAGAATGAGCATGCCCGCGCGATGAATGGGGAACACCTAGATGACGTTCGTCGAGGACGAGATCGCAAGCCAGCCTGACTGCTGGTTGGCCGCCACCGAGCAGGCTGAGGCGTCGCCGCTGCCGGCCGCCGGTGAGCGGATCGCGGTGGTGGGCTGCGGCACGTCGTGGTTCGTGGCCCAGTGCTATGCGGTGCTGCGCGAGCACGCCGGGCTTGGCGAGACGGACGCGTTCGCCGCGTCGGAGGCGCCCATTGACCGCGGGTACGATCGCGTCGTCGCGATTACGCGGTCGGGCACCACGACCGAAGTGCTGGACGTGCTGCGCCGCGCGCCGGCACCGACGGTCGCCATCACCGCCGACGGCGGTACGCCCGCCGCGCACGCCGCCACCGACACTGTCGCCCTCCCGTTCGCCGACGAGCGCTCGGTGGTGCAAACCCGGTTCGCTACGACGACGCTGGCCCTGCTGCGCGCGCACCTCGGCGAGGACCTGGGCAGCGTTATCGTCGACGGACGCAGCGCCCTGGCGAGCGAGCTACCCGACGGCGCACTGGACCGCAGTCAGTTCACGTTCCTGGGCCGGGGCTGGACCGTCGGGCTGGCCAACGAGGCGGCGCTGAAGTTCCGAGAGGCGTCGCTGTCGTGGTCGGAGTCGTATCCCGCCATGGAGTACCGGCACGGGCCGATCAGCATTGCCGACGCCCGCAGCCTGGTGTGGATGTTCGGCCGGCCCCCGGACCGGCTGCGTGACGAGGTCGTCGGCACGGGCGCCATCTGGGTCGACTCGCTGCGTGATCCGATGGCGGAGTTGATCCTCGCGCAACGGGCTGCCGTGGCACTCGGGCAGGCCCGCGGCCTCGACCCGGACAAGCCCCGCCACCTCACGCGCTCGGTAATCCTCGACCAGGCATAGGTTGCCGCCATGGAGTGCGTTGTCGCGCTGGACGTCGGCGGCACCTCGATGAAGGCCGCCCTGGTGGACGACGCCTACCGCGTGATCGAATCCCGCCGCATCGCCACACGACGCGAGGACGGCCCGGGCGTCGTCGTCGAGCGCATCCTCGACGCCGCAGCCGACCAGCAGGCAGCCGCTGTCCAGCAGGGCTTTATGGTTCGTGCCGCGGGGGTGGTGGTGCCGGGGGTCGTCGACGACGGCATCGCGGTGTTCTCGGCCAACCTCGGCTGGCGCGACGTGCCGCTACGCGACCTGGTGCACAAGCGGCTCGGCATTCCGGTCGCCTTCGAGCACGACGTGCGTGCCGGTGGTCTGGCCGAGGGGCAGCTCGGTGCCGCACGCGGGGTGAGCGATTACCTGTTCATGCCCATCGGCACCGGCATCGCCGGGGCGGTCGTCATCGACGGCCGGCCGTACTCGGGGCACGGGTACGGCGGGGAGATCGGGCACTTGATCATCGAACCCGACGGCCCGATATGCGGCTGCGGGGCGCGTGGCTGCCTGGAAGCGATCGCCTCCGCTGCCGCGATCGACCGCGAATACGCGCTGCGCAGCGGGCGGACGGCGGACGGCCTGGTGTCAGAGCTCGTCGTGGCCGGTGACCCCGACGCGCGCGCCGTCTGGCAGCGCGCCGTCAGCGCCTTGGCACGCGCGCTGCAGGCGTACGTAACGCTGCTGGCTCCGGAACTGGTGATCATCGGCGGCGGGCTCGCCGGCGCCGGCGACGTGCTGATGGAGCCTCTGGCCGATGCGCTCAACGCATTGCTGACGTTTCAGCGGCGTCCCCGCCTGGTGCGTGCCGAGCTCGGCGATCAGGCCGGCGCGCTCGGCGCCGGCCTTCTCGCGTGGCGGCTCGCATGACGCTGACGTCCACCGCCGAAATCGTCGTCGACGCGGCCCGGGCCGGTACCGGCGCCGGTGCCTTCAACGTGATCACGATCGAGCACGCGGAGGCGATCGCTCAGGGCGCGGATGCCGCGAGACGCAAAGCCATCCTTTCGGTCAGCGAGAACGCGGCGCGCTATCACGGCGGGCTCGCTGCGATCGCTGCAGCGACGCTGGCCCTGGCGGCAGCCGCCGAGATGCCGATGTCCGTGCACCTCGACCACGCGACCGAGCCCGCGCTCATCGTGGAAGCGATCGACCTGGGCATCGGCTCGGTCATGTTCGACGCGTCGGCGCTCGAATACACCGCGAACCTGGTGGCAACCGCGGCGATCGTCGCGGAATGCCACGACGCCGGCGTGTGGGTCGAGGCGGAACTCGGCGAGGTCGGCGGCAAGGACGGCGTGCACGCGCCGGGCGCACGGACCGATCCGGGCGAGGCACGATCGTTCGTCGAGCGCACCGGCGTCGACGCGCTGGCCGTCGCCGTGGGGACGAGCCACGCGATGCTCACCCGCGATGCGGTCCTGGATTTCGACCTGATCGCGGCGCTGCGCGACGCGGTTCCGGTGCCACTGGTGCTGCAC
>JBKPQY010000040.1:0-21995 GCA_046734315.1 Actinomycetota bacterium
CCGGATTCCCCTGCCAACGGCGAGGTGTTCACGCCCATCGTCATCGAGATGGACGGCTCGTCCACAGTGATCAACGGCAGCGGCCGCGGGTCATCCGGATCGGTGATCGTCTCGCCGATTGTGATTTCCGCGATGCCGGCGATCGCGATGATGTCGCCCGGACCGGCCTTGTCCGCGGGCACCCGGTCGAGCGCCTCGGTCATCAGTAGCTCGCTGATCCTGACCCGCTGCATGCTGCCGTCCGTACGGCACCAGCCGACGAGCTGTCCGCGCGCGATCCGTCCACTGTGGACACGACACAGCGCGAGGCGCCCCAGGTACGGCGACGCGTCGAGGTTGGTGACGTGCGCCTGGAGTGGGGCGTCCTCGTCATAGCGCGGCGCCGGGATCGTCTGCAGGATGGCCTCGAAGAGCGAGCGCAGGTCCTTGCCGTCGGGCATCTCGCCGTCGTGCGGGCGGGTCAACGACGCCCGGCCCGCTCTCGCGGAGGCGTACACGATCGGAAACTCGAGAAGATCTGCGGAGTCGGCGGCCGAGTCGATCAAGTCGATGAACAGCTCATACGTCTCGTCGACGACCGCGGCGATGCGCGCGTCGGCACGATCGACCTTGTTGATCACCAATATCACAGGTAGCCGGGCGGCGAGGGCCTTACGCAGCACGAACCGGGTCTGCGGCAACGGTCCCTCCGACGCGTCGACGAGCAACACGACGCCGTCGACCATGGACAGTCCGCGCTCGACCTCACCGCCGAAGTCGGCATGTCCCGGGGTGTCGATGATGTTGATCGTCGTTCCCTGATAGCGGATCGCCGTGTTCTTGGCGAGGATCGTGATGCCCTTCTCGCGCTCGAGGTCCATCGAGTCGAGGGCCCGCTCCTCGACGTGGTCGTGCGCGCCGAACGCCCCGGATTGCCACAACATCGCGTCGACAAGCGTCGTCTTGCCATGGTCGACATGGGCGATGATCGCGACGTTACGCAGGTCATCGCGTTCTCTGATCGCCACGACGCTCGAGTCTAGGTTGTAGACGCATGACGCGACCCCGCCGCGGCGCGTGGCCTCATCGTCGACGAACGGCGCGGATACCCCAACCCCAGATGCCGAGCAGCACGAGCGCTCCGGCGATCCCGAGCACCACTCCCGTCGGGTCCCACTCCGCGGGCAGTGGGATCACGTCGGCGGCGTCCAGGTTGTAAACGACGCGATGCACCGAGCCGAGCTTCCACTGATAAAGGCCGAGCAGGTCCTTGGCGACAAGCGTCTTGTCGTCACTGGTGAACGTCCCGCCCGTGATGCACAGCTTCTGCTGGCAGTTGTGCGTCGTGACGACGAAGTTGCCGCGCATGCCGGGCGGCGCGTGATGCGTCCGAGTCGCAAGCTCCGTAGCGCCCTGCCACAGCATCAGCGCGCAGACGACTGGCACGCCCACCCAGAACAGCGCGGCGGCGACGGCTGGCAGGCGACCAGGCGCGCGGGCGGCGACGGTCACCGGGCAATGATCTCAGGCGACTTGATCAGCGAATCCCGCGGCTGCGCTGTTCGACGCCGGCGTCGCCGTACGGGTAGTCGGCAGGCGCCGGGTCACTTGCCCGGTCGAGCCGATTCGTCTCGTCGGGTGTCAGGTGCAGCTCTGCGGCACCCAGGTTGTCGTCGAGCTGCTGCACGGTGCGCGCACCCAGGATCACCGAAGTCACCGCCGGCCGGTCGACCAGCCAGGCCAGCGCCACCTGGGCCATCGACACCGCGCGCTTGTCGGCGACCTCGCGCACCGCGTCGATCACATCCCACGTGCGCTCGAGCCGGCTGCGACGGCCGTATGCCTCGACGCCGCGATCGGGGTTCTCGCCGAGGCGGGTGGCGCCGGTGGGTGGCTGCTCGCGGTGGTACTTGCCGGTCAGCCAGCCGCCGCCGAGCGGCGACCAGGGCAACAGGCCGAGCCGGGCGTGCTGCGCAGCAGGGACGATCTCCCACTCGATCTCGCGCGCCAGCAGGTTGTACTGCGGCTGCAATGTCACGGGGCGGGCCAGCTCGCGGAACTCGGCGATATCGACCGCGTTCTGGAGCTGCCAGCCAGTGAAGTTGGACAGCCCGAGGTAGTGGATCTTGCCGGCGCGTACGGCGTCGTCCAGGAAGCGCAGCGTCTCCTCGAGTGGCGTCAGCGGATCGTAAGAGTGCAGCTGGTACAGGTCGATCACGTCGACGCCGAGTCTGCGCAGCGACGCGTCCAGCGCGGCAGTGAGATGCCGCCGGGCCAGCCCGAGATCGTTAGGCCCCGCTCCCGTGCGGAACCGCCCCTTTGTGGCAAGGACAATGTGGTCGCGGGCATCTGCGCGTGCGGCCAGCCAGTGGCCCACCATCCGCTCGCTGAGCCCGGCGCTGTACACGTCGGCGGTGTCGACCAGGTTGCCGCCGGCCTCGACGTAGCGGTCGAGCTGGGCATGGGCGCCCGCTTCGTCGGTCTCGGTGCCGAACGTCATCGTGCCGAGCGCACATGTCGACACGACAGTTCCGGTTGCGCCAAGCGTGCGGTATTCCACGGCGGCGTACCTCCTCCTCTACGCATCAAGTCCGTCGATGATCTGAGACGTCTGGTCGGCCCTCGACCAGAACCCCAAGATCACGGCCGAACTGGGCGCGCTAGACGTTGAACCTGAACTCGACGACGTCGCCGTCGGCCATCACGTAGTCCTTGCCTTCGATGCGCACCTTGCCGCGAGCCCGCGCCTCCGCCATCGACCCGGCGTCGACCAAGTCGTCGTAGGAAACGATCTCCGCCTTGATGAAGCCGCGCTCGAAGTCGGTGTGGATCACGCCGGCGGCCTGCGGGGCGGTGGCGCCACGCTTGATCGTCCAAGCGCGGGCCTCCTTGGGCCCGGCGGTGAGGAACGTGGAAAGACCCAGGGTGGCGAAGCCCACCCGGGCCAGGACATCGAGCCCGGACTCCTGCTGGCCCATGGACTGCAGCAGCTCCAGCGCCTCGTCAGGTGGCAGCTCGATCAGCTCGGCCTCCGTCTTGGCGTCGAGGAAGATCGCCTCGGCGGGCGCGACGAGCGCGCGCAGCTCGTCAGTCAGTGCCTGGTTGGTGATCTCGTCCGGGTCGACGTTGAATACATAGAGTAACGGCTTGGCGGTCATGAGGTGCAGATCGCGCAGCGGCCCGGCGGAAAGCCCCGCCCCGAATACGGTGCGCCCGGTTTCGAGAACCGCGCGGGCCTGCTCGACGGCCGCTACGACAGGCGCCTTGCCCTTCTGGACGCGCGCTTCTTTCTGCATCCGGGGCAGTGCCCGTTCAATCGTCTGGAGGTCGGCGAGGATCAGCTCCGTGTTCACCGTCTCGATGTCGTCGCCAGGGGAGACCTTGCCGTCGACATGGACGACGTCCGGATCGTCGAAGACGCGGATGACCTGGCAGATCGCGTCTGCCTCGCGGATGTTCGCGAGGAACTGGTTACCTAGTCCGGCGCCCTCGCTCGCGCCCTTGACGAGGCCGGCGATGTCGACGAACGACACCGTTGCGGGGACGACCTTGGCCGAGTTGAAGATCGTGGCCAGCACGGCGAGCCGCGGGTCCGGCACGCCCACGACGCCGATGTTCGGCTCGATCGTCGCGAACGGATAGTTGGCGGCGAGCACCTGATTGCGGGTCAGCGCATTGAACAGGGTCGACTTGCCAACGTTGGGCAATCCGACGATGCCGATGGTGAGAGCCACGCTCAGCGAGTCTAAGGCGTGGCCGATGCGTCTCGGTCGTCGCGAGGCCGCGCAGCACAGCGCCGACCCGTCGTGCACCCGGGGACGTGTCGCTCGCGGAAATTGTCAGGGACCGGTGTCAGCATCGACGGCATGGACGTGGTGCTACTCGTCGTGGGCGTGCTGGCCGGGGTGGCGATCGGCTGGCTGCTCGCGCGGTCGCGCGCGACTGCGGCGCTCGCGCGGCTGAGTACTGAGCTCGACGCCGCCCGCGCGGCCGAATGCGACAGGGAGCAGCGGCTGCGCGAGGCGTTCGGCTCGCTGGCCGGTGACGCGCTGCGCCGCAACAACGAGGCGTTCGTCGCACTTGCCGAGGCCAGGCTGGCGACCGCCCGTACGGCAGCAGCCGGCGATCTCGCCCAGCGCCAGCAGGCGATCGAGGGCATGGTCGCGCCGCTTCGCGAGTCGCTCGACCGGGTGCAGCAGCAGCTGCGCACCGTCGAACGGGAACGCGCGGGCTCGTACTCGGCACTGCTCGAGCAGATCGGCACGATGCGGCAGACCTCCGAGCAGCTGCGCACCGAGACGGCGCAACTGGTCACGGCACTGCGGGCGCCCCAGGTACGCGGCCGGTGGGGCGAGCTACAGCTCGAACGCGCCGTCGAGGCGGCCGGACTGACCGAGCACGTCGATTACGTCACTCAGGCGACGGCCACCGCTGACGACGGCAGCGTGCGCCCCGACCTCGTGGTGCGGTTGGTCGGCGGCAAGAACGTGGTCGTCGATTCGAAGGTCGCGTTCAGTGGTTACCTCGAGGCCATGGAAGCCCGAGACGAGCGGACCCGGGCGGCACGGCTCAAGGCGCACGCTCGTCACCTGCGCGATCACGTCGAGGCGCTCGGCGGCAAGGCGTACTGGGAACGGTTCACGCCCGCGCCCGAGTTCGTGGTGTGCTTCGTCCCGGCCGACGCGTTCCTCGACGCCGCGCTCCGCGAGGATCCGTCGCTGCAGGAGTACGCGTTCAGCCGCAACGTCGTGCTGGCCACGCCGTCCACACTGATCGCGCTGCTGCGCACGGTTGCTTACACGTGGCGGCAGGAGGCGCTGGCCGCCAACGCTGCCGAGGTGCACCAGCTCGGCCGCGAGCTGTACCAGCGGCTGTCCACGCTGGGCGGGCACATGGACAAGCTGGGCCGGTCGTTGTCGAGCGCGGTCGGCTCGTACAACCAGACCGTCTCTTCCTTGGAGAGCCGGGTGCTGGTCACCGCCCGGCGAATGACCGACCTCAAGGTCGTCGACCCGAGCGACGAGCTGGTGACGCCGAAGCAGGTCACCGACACCGCTCGCTCCACGCAGGCGCCCGAGCTGACGGAGCAGCGGGTCGTGTCGCTCGCCAAGCAGCGGGTCCCGATGGGCCAGGCCGAGTTGCCGGGGGCGCCAGGGGCCTGAGCTCCACAAATGCCCAGCTTTCGGGGAGGCGTGGAGCGTTCCTGACCCCACGGGCACGGGAACGGCAGGTACCGTGTTGGACAGCCCGCCTGCCCGAAACGGGACCAGTGACCTGCGGCCTGCCGCCGCGGCCGCTGGCCCACGCCGCAAAGGAGCGCAATTTGGCCCAGGTACCCGCCTCACGAGGCGCCCGGTACAGCGGGCCGTCGGCTGCAGGCGAGCATGGCGCAGCGGACTCACCCCACTATCAACCAACCCGCGTCCAGTCATACGCCTCGCCGAGCGGCCGCAGCGACGACGGCTGGGATGCGCCGACGCACACCATCTCGGCGTCCTACGCCGCCACCGCGGAGGCAACGTCACTGCGACGCCCCGAACGAGGCGTTGCCGGGTGGGTTGCCGTCCTCGTTCTGATCGGGATTGCGGTCATCGGCGCGGTGATCGACCTGATCAACCATTCGCAGGTCAAGGGTGGCTTCAACATCAGCATCGTGGTCGGCACCGTCGTCGCGATCCTGATCGTGCGGCGCTCGGCCATGTTCCCGGTGGTCGTCGCTCCGCCGCTGGTGTACGTCGCCGCATCCGCCGTGCTGCTCTACACCCGCTCGAGTGGGCTGCACGACCGCAAGGTGCTGCTGGACGCCGCGGCGAACTGGCTGGTATACGGGTTTCCCGCAATCGCAGGCGCGACCGCAGCGGTGCTGATCATCGCAGGCGTCCGGCTGATCAGCGGCCGCTAGCGGCGGAAGTTATCGCATCGCCCGCAGGTCCCGTCGCAGTTCCTGTGGCAGCGCGAACGCCAGTCGCTCGTCGGTGTGCGTGACCTCCTCCAGATCGGAGTAGCCACGCTCGGCGAGCCACGCGGCGACCTCACGCACCAGCACCTCCGGCACGGAGGCCCCGCTCGACAGGCCCACGGTGGACACGCCGGAAAGCCACGATGCGTCGAGCGCCTCGACGTTCTCGACCAGACGCGCGTGAGGGGCGCCGGCCGCCAGGGCCACCTCGACCATGCGCACCGAGTTGGACGAGTTGGCGGAGCCGACCACCAAGAACAGGTCGACGTGCGGGGCGATCACCTTTACCGCGGCCTGCCGGTTCTGGGTGGCGTAGCAGATGTCGTCGCTCGGCGGTGACTCCAGCAGCGGGAACCGCTCACGCAGCGCATCGACCGTCTGCATCGTCTCGTCGACCGACAACGTGGTTTGCGACAACCAGACCACCTTGGCCGGATCGCGCACCTGCGCGTTGGCCACGTCGCTCGGGCCGTCCACGAGGTGGATGCGCTCGGGCGCCTCGCCGGTGGTGCCGATGACCTCCTCGTGCCCCTCGTGGCCGATGAGCAGGATGTCGTAGTCGCCGGCGGCGAACCGCCTCGCCTCGTTGTGCACCTTGGTCACGAGCGGACACGTGGCGTCGATCGCCTTCAGGTGCCGGCGCGCCGCCTCGTCGTGCACCTCGGGGGCAACGCCGTGCGCCGAGAACACCACGATCGATCCCGCGGGCACCTCGTCCGTCTCTTCGACGAAGATCGCCCCGCGCTCTTCGAGCGAGTGGACCACATGCAGGTTGTGCACGATCTGCTTGCGGACGTACACAGGTGCGCCGTAAAGGTCCAGCGCCTTCTCGACGGTCTGCACAGCGCGGTCGACGCCGGCGCAGTACCCGCGCGGCTTGGCGAGCAGCACGCGTCCCGGCCGGCGCTGCGCCGGCGCCGGCGCCGGGTCGGATGCCTGCGCCGAGCCGCCGATCGAGGTCATGCCGTTGATGGTACGGACGCGATATCGGTGAAAGGAAAGCGACGGGTACCGCGCGCCGCCGTCCGTACATGGTGCATGCTCGGGGGATGGCGCTCCTCCCCACTCCAGTGCGTGCCGCGATCGGGTTGGCTGCTGTCGCCGTCGAGCAGGCACGCACGTTGCCCGATCGGGCATTGGAGCTGCCCGTGCTCGTGGTGAGCACGGCGTTGCAGTTCTCGGTGCGCGTACAGCAGCGCTACGCCGAGCTTGCGCTTCGCGGCGACGAGCTGCTCGGCCGGTTGCACGAGCCCCCCGAAGAACCGCCCTCCTGGGCCACGTTCGACGACGAGAAGCCCGAGCCGGAGCCGGCCGCCGTCATCGTCGAGGCGGCATCGGACAGCTCCGAGGCGGCATCGGACACCGGCGCGGCGGCATCGGACAGCGGCCCGGCGGCTCCAGACACCGGCGCGGCGGCATCGGACACCGTCGAGGCGGCATCGGACAGCGGTCCGGCGGCTCCAGACACCGGCGCGGCGGCATCGGGCACCGGCGAGGCAAAGCCCGCTCGACGTCGCGCCAAGGCGGCGCGCCCACCGGCGCAGCCGGAGCCGTCCGCGTTTGACACGGCCGCTGAGTAAAGCAACGAGCCCCGCCGCCGCGACGAAGGCGACCACAGGGAGCGTAAGTACCGAGCGATGAGCGCCCGTGCGAAGAGCCCCGCCGCCGCGACGAAGGCGACTACAGGGAACGCAGGCACCGAGCGATGAGCGCTCGCGCGAAGAGCCCCGCCGCCGCGATGCGGCCCGCGCCGCAGGCGCGGAGCGGAGCCGCGGGTCCACCAGAGCGAAGCGAGCGGTGGAGACGCGGATCCGCGAAGGCGGGGTGAGTCAGCGATGGCGCGGCTTGAGTCGTCGCCCGAGCGGCCGGTCCCGGTGCGCGTGGTGGCACAGAAGATCGCGGAATGGATCAACCGGCTCGGCGAGGTGTGGATCGAAGGCCAGATCGCCCAACTGACCAGACGCCCCGGTATGGCGACGCAGTTCCTCGTGCTGCGTGATACGGACGCCAACATCTCGCTGAACGTGACGTATGCGCGCGCCGTTCTGGGCGACGACATCGGCGAGGGCTCGCGCGTCGTGCTGCGCGCCCGTCCCGACTTCTACCTGGAACGCGGCACGCTCAGCCTCCGCGCAACGGACATCCGGCAGATCGGGCTCGGCGAGCTGCTCGCCCGCCTCGAGCAGCTCAAGCGGCTACTGGCGGCGGAAGGATTGTTCGCGCTGGACCGCAAGCGCCGGCTGCCGTTCCTGCCACGGCGCATCGGGTTGATCACCGGCCGGGTCAGTGCCGCGGAACGGGACATCGTCGAGAACACCCGCCGCCGGTTCGCCGGGGTGGCGTTCCGGGTGGAGAACGTCGCCACACAGGGACCATCGGCCGCGAACGAGGTGGTCGCCGCACTTGAACGGCTCGACGCCGATGACGCAGTGGACGTCATCGTCATCGCCCGCGGCGGGGGCAGCATCGAGGACCTGCTGCCGTTCTCGAACGAGTCGCTGATCCGAGCCGTGGCCGCGGCGCGCACACCCGTGGTGAGCGCGATCGGGCACGAGACCGACTCGCCGCTGCTCGACCTCGTCGCCGACCTCGCCGCGTCCACGCCCACAGACGCGGCGCGGCGCATCGTCCCCGATGTGGCCGACGAACGCGCGCGACTGGCCGACCTGCGCCGGCGGGCGCGGCAGAGCATCCATCAACGGCTTTCCGGCGAGGCCGTCCTGATGGCCGGACTCCCGTCCCGGATGCGCGATGCCATCCGCGTCCGGCTCGGTCGCGAAGCGGGCGAAGTCGACGCGCTGCGGGAACGGGGACGGCGATGGGCTCGCGCGGCACTCGCGGCGGCCGCCGCCGACCTGGCCCACGTACGGGCGCGGGTGCAGGCGCTGTCGCCGCAGTCGACGCTTGACCGCGGCTACGCGGTCGTGCAGCGCGCGGACGGTGTCGTCGTGCGCGATCCGGACGAGGCCGGCGGCACACTGCGGATCCGGGTAGCCCGCGGTGAGTTCAGCGCGCATAAGCTCTGATCTTGATGACCGAGATCGGGTACGAGGCGGCGCGAGCCGAGCTCGCCGAGATCGTGCGCAAGCTCGAGACCGGCGGGCAGACGCTCGAGGAGTCGCTGGCCCTGTGGCAGCGCGGCGAGGAACTCGCCGACATCTGCCAGCGCTGGCTCGACGGCGCATCAGCGCGCCTGGATGAGGTGATCGCCGCCCGCGATGCGCCCGAGGACTAACCGTCCCCAGGCGACCGCCACTCGGGCTTGCGCTTTTCCAGGAACGCGTGCATCCCTTCGGCGGCGTCCGGCAGCTGGCTTGCCGCGGCCATGACTTCGATGGCGTACGCGTAAGCCTTGGGCTGGTCGAGATCCACCTGCGCGTAGAACGCCTGCTTGCCGAGCGCCTTGCTCTCCGCACTGCCGCGGGTGACCCGTTCGAGCAGGTCCGCAACGGCGCTGTCGAGCTGCGCGTCCGGCACGACCCGGTTGACAAGCCCCCATTCGGCGGCGGTTCGCGCGTCGATGGGATCGCCCGAGAGCGCCATCTCCAGGGCGCGCTTCCGCCCGACAGCGCGGGCGACGGCAACCGAAGGCGTATGGCAGAACCACCCGCCCTTTCCGCCGGGCAGCGCGAACCGCGCTGACTCGGCCGCCACCGCGAGATCAGCGCTCGCGACCAGCTGGCAGCCCGCCGCAGTGGCCAGCGCGTGCACCCGCGCGACGACCGGTTGCGGTATCTCCTGCAGCAGCGTCATCAGCCGGGTGCACGTGACCAGTAGCTCCCGGACGGAGGCGTGGTCGTGATCCACGACGTCGGCGAAGTCGTGCCCGGCGGAGAACACCGGCCCACCGGCCGCAAGCACCACGCCGAGCGCGTCGCTCCCGGCCACCTCCGTGAACGCCTCGATCAGCTCACCCATGAGCTGCGCGGAAAGGGCGTTCCGTCTCGCCGGATTATCCATCGTGATCGTGACGAAGTGGCCGCTGCGCTTCACGCGGACGTACTGCATAGCGTCAGTGTCGCCACACGCGCCTAGTTGTGGCAACGTCGCATCAGACCCCAGGAGGTGCGCCGTGTTCTTCCCGCTGACCGTCCGCGACTTCCTCGACCGCGCCGAGGACGTGTACCCGGACCGGCTCGCCATTGTCGACGAGCCCGACCAGCCCGCTGCGAGCCTCGGGGAGCTGACTTACCGAGAGGTTGCGACACTGGCACGCGCACAGGCGGCCCGCCTCGACGCCTTGGGCGTACCGGTCGGCGGACGGGTGGCGATCATCTCGCAGAACTCAGCCCGGCTTTTCACGTCGTTCTTCGGCGTATCCGGATGGGGACGCATCCTGGTGCCGATCAACTTCCGGCTCTCCGCAGGAGAGGTGCGCTACATCGTCGCGCACTGCGGCGCCTCGGTCCTCTACGTCGACCCGGCGGTCAAGGACGTGCTGGATGTCGTGGACGTCGAACACAGGTACGTGCTGGGAGACGACGATGCGCTGTTCGCGCGCGACCTCGAACCGCGCGAATGGGCGGAGCCCGACGAAAATGCGACGGCGACGATTAACTACACATCCGGCACGACGGCACGGCCCAAGGGCGTGCAATTGACGCATCGCAACGTGTGGCTGAACGCCACAGTGTTCGGATTGCACACCACGATCAGCGACCGCGATGTGCTGTTGCACACGCTGCCGATGTTCCACTGCAACGGATGGGGCATGCCGTACGCCGTGACCGGCGTCGGCGGCACCCATGTCGTGCTGCGCCAGGTGGACGGCACGGAGGTCCTGCGCCGCGTCGAGCGACACGGCGTGACGATGATGTGCGCGGCACCGGCCGTGGTGAACGCAGCCCTCGACGGCGCCGCAACGTGGGACGGGCCGATCCCGGGACGCGACCGGGTACGGATCGTCGTCGCCGGCGCACCTCCCCCGACGCGCACCATCGAACGGGTGATCACGGACCTCGGCTGGGAGTTCATCCAGATCTACGGGCTCACCGAGACCGCCCCGCTGCTCACGATCAACCGGCAGCGACCGGAATGGGACGTCCTGGCACCGGCCGAGCGGGCGCGCAGGCTCGTGCGTGCCGGCGCTCCGGCGCTCGGGGTGCGTCTCGACGTGGACGTCGACGGCGAGGTGCTCGCGCAGTCCAACCACAACCTGGCGGGCTACTGGGAGCAGCCCGACGCCACCGCTGCGGTAATGGTCGGCGGCTGGTTCCACACCGGGGACGGCGGCCACCTCGACGACGGCTATCTGACCATCTCCGACCGCAAGAAGGATGTGATCATCTCCGGCGGCGAGAATGTCTCCTCGATCGAGGTGGAGGACGTGATCACGTCGCACCCCGCGGTGCGCGAAGTGGCCGTGATCGGCATCCCGGACGACAGGTGGGGGGAACTCGTCACCGCCCTTGTCGTCGCGAACGGGGTCACCGCCGACGACATCGTCGCGCACTGCCGAAGCTCGCTGGCCGGATACAAGTGCCCCAAGCGCGTCGAGTTCGTCGAATCGCTGCCCCGCACCGCGACGGGCAAGCTGCAGAAGTTCAAGCTGCGCGAACCGTACTGGAAAGGCCAAGAACGCCAAGTGCATTAGCCGCGTTGCGGGGGAGCGAGTTGTCCGTGTGCGTGGACCTCTTGCGCGATGATCTTGGACTTCTGGTCGCTATTCGACCAGAAGTCCAAGATCACGGCGTGAAGACGCGACACGCGGACGCTCGGTCAGCGGTCGAAGACCGTCACTTCGATGGCGTAGCCGTCGGCGCGGTACACGTGGTCACCGAACTCGATCACGTGGCCCTCGGCGTTGTATGCGGTTCGCTGCATCGCGATCAGGGGCCGCCCTCGCCGTATCGTCAACAGCCGCGCCTCGCGCTGGCTGGCGGCGTGGGCGGTGATGCGCTGCCTGGCCACCTGCGGCTGCACGCCCCGCGAGCGCAGAATCCGGTACAGCCCGTCGCTCGCGAGCTCCTCCTTGGAGAGGTCGGCATATGACGGCGGCAGCCAGTTGTGCATCAGCGCGAGCGGGCGGCCGTCCGCGTAGCGCAGCCGCTCCACATAGACGAGCGGGGTCGAGCCGACCGCCCCGACCGCAGCCGCCGCCGTAGCGTTCACGCAGGCCGGGTCGAGCTTGAGCACCTCCGTAGTGGGCATCTTCCCGGCGGCATCCAGGTCGTCGTACAGGCTGGTCAGCTCCACCCTCCGGTGGACCTGGGAGCTCGCCACCTCGGTGCCGTATCCCCGCTTTCGCACCAGCAAACCCTTGTCGACAAGCTCTTCGAGCGCCCGGCGCATCGTGGGCCGAGACAGCCCGAGCGTGTCGGCGAGCTCGATCTCATTCGGCAGCCGGTCACCGGGCGCGAGGTCGCCGGCATCGATCGCCGCCTCGAGCTGAGCCGTCACCTGGAAGTACAGCGGTATCGGGCTGGTCCGATCGATGCGCATAGCAGGCACGGCCACGCCTACATACTTAACACTTGTCAGCCGAATGTAAAGATGTCAGAACAAACTCTTGACAGGTCTGTTTCGCGGGCGGGACAGTCGTCGCAGGCAGCAGGAGGGCGTGCACATGCGCATCGGGATAGCGGGCGTCGGCCGCATCGGGGCATTTCACGCGCGGACGATGTCGGGCATGGTCGACGGCCTCGTGCTGGCCGATGCGGTGCCCGGGCGGGCGGCAGCCGTCGCCGCCGAGCTGGACGTCGAGCACATCGACTCCCCCGGCGACTTGTTCACCGCCGGCATCGACGGCCTCGTGATCGCAGCGGCCACCGATGCGCACGCGGGCCTGATCCTCGGCGCGATCGAGGCCGGCATCCCGGTCTTCTGTGAGAAGCCGGTCGCGCCCGACGCCGCCGGCACGCGCTCCGTGCTGGACAAGGTACGGAACTCCCCCGTCCCGGTGCAGATCGGTTTCCAGCGGCGCTACGACGCCGGGTTCACCGCCGCACGGGTCGCTGTGGCGAGCGGCGAGTTGGGTTGGGTGCACACGCTGCGTGCCGGCACGCTCGACCCGGCGCCGCCGACTCCCGAATACATCGCGACGTCCGGTGGTCTGTTCCGCGACTGCAGCGTCCATGACTTCGACGCGATCCGCTGGGTCACCGGGCAGGAGGTGACCGAGGTGTACGCGCTCGGCGCCAACCGCGGAGCGGCGTTCTTCCGCGACGTGGGCGACGTCGACACCGCCGCAGCGTTGCTGACCCTGACCGACCGCAGCATCGCCCACGTTGCTGCGACGCGCTACAACGCGGCCGGGTACGACGTGCGTCTCGAGGTGCTCGGCTCGCAGCAGAGCATCTGCGTCGGGCTCGACGATCGGCTGCCACTCCGCTCCGCCGAGCCGGGGGTGAACTTTCCCGACGGCGCCCCGTACCCCATGTTCATGGAAAGGTTCCATGCCGCCTACGTCGCCGAATTAGCCGACTTCGCCGCGATCGTGGCCGGCGATGCACAGCCGAGCTGTACTGTCTCCGATGCACTCGAAGCGTTCCTCGTCGCCGAGGCGTGCGAGCTTTCCCGGACCGAGCACCGCCCGGTGCGGGTGGACGAGGTCCGATGACAGTGCTCGACGTGATCACGATGGGCCGGGTGGGCGTCGACCTCTACCCGTTGCAGGTGGGCGTCGGTCTGGCGGATGTCACATCGTTCGGCAAGTTCCTCGGCGGCAGCGCGACGAATGTCGCGGTGGCGGCGGCCCGGCACGGGCGACGCAGCGCGGTGATCACGCGTACCGGCGACGATCCGTTCGGCCGCTTCGTGCGACGCGAGGTCGCCCGCCTCGGCGTCGACGCTCAGTACGTGGGAACCGTCGCGGACCTGCCGACGCCGGTGACATTCTGCGAGATCTTCCCACCGGACGATTTTCCCCTTTACTTCTACCGGTTTCCCAAGGCGCCTGACTTGGTGATCAATCCGGAGGAGCTCGATCTGGATGCCATCCGCTCGGCGGGCGTCTTCTGGTCGACCGTCACCGGGCTCTCGGCGCAGCCGAGCCGATCTGCGCATCACGCCGCCTGGGATGCCCGCGGGCGACGCCCGCTGACGATCCTCGATCTCGACTACCGGCCGATGTTCTGGGCGTCGCGGGAGGCGGCGAGCGCCCAGGTGGCCACGGCATTGTCGAAGGTCACCGTCACGGTCGGCAACCTCGACGAGTGTGAGACGGCCGTGGGCGAACGCGAGCCGTTGCGGGCCGCGGAGGCGCTGCTCGACGCCGGCGTCGAGCTCGCGGTCGTCAAGCAGGGGCCGAAGGGCGTGCTGGCGCGGACTCGCGACGAGCTGATCGAAGTGCCGCCGATGCCGGTCGACGTGCTGAACGGCCTGGGGGCCGGCGACGGCTTCGGCGGGGCACTGTGCCACGGGCTGCTCGCCGGCTGGCCCCTCGAGCACACCCTCCGCTACGCAAACGCGGCCGGTGCGATCGTCGCCTCCCGCCTGGAGTGCTCGACAGCGATGCCCACGCCGGACGAGGTGGAGGCGTTGCTGGATGCTTGACTTCGAACGACTGCGCGAAGTCCGCGCCCACCACCCGGGCGCAGTAGTCGAGGCGGCCGCCGCGCGCGACCGGAGGGCACTGCTGCGCCGCGACGGCCGGCTGATGATCGTCGCCGCCGACCATCCCGCACGGGGTGCGCTCGGAGTGCGCGGTGTGGCCGATGCGATGGGCGACCGCTACGACCTGCTGCGTCGGCTAGCGATCACGTTGGAACGTCCCGGCGTCGACGGCGTGCTCGGCACACCCGACATCATCGAGGACCTGCTCCTGCTCGGCGCTCTCGACGGCAAGATCGTGATCGGCTCGATGAACCGCGGCGGGCTGCAGGGCGCGACGTTCGAGCTCGACGATCGGTTCACGGGCTACGACGCGGCGACCATCGCGGCGATGGGCTTCGACGGCGGCAAGATGCTGGCACGCATCGATCTCGGCGATGCCGGTTCGGCGGCCACGCTCGAGGCGTGCGGCCGTGCCATCACAGAACTCGCCTCGCGCGGCCTGATGGCGATGATCGAGCCGTTCCTGTGCCGCCGCGCAGGCGACCGCGTGGTCAACGACCTCTCAGCGGTGGCGGTGCGCAAGTCGGTAGCGGTGGTCAGCGGGCTCGGCGCGACCAGCGCGTACACGTGGCTGAAGCTGCCCGTCGTCGACGACATGGACGTCGTCATGGCCGGAACGACGTTACCCACCCTGCTGCTCGGCGGCGATCCGTCCGGAGATCCGGAGCACACCTACACGCAGTGGAAGCGCGCCCTGGAACTGCCCGGCGCTCGCGGTCTGGTCGTCGGACGCGCGCTTCTGTATCCACCGGACGGCGACGTCGCCGCGGCGGTTGACGCCGCCGTCTCCCTCGTACGGAGTGTGACGTGAATCTGCACCGACGTGCCGTCGAGACGATCACCCCGGAGAACGCGGGCTGGGGCTATTCGGGGCTGCGCATCGTGAGTCTTTCGGCCCGCGGCCAGTACCAAGGCGACACCGGCGAGGACGAGGCCGTCGTGTTACCGCTGGCCGGGTCGTGCACGGTCGAGGCAGGTTCCGACGGTGCGGCGCTGACCGGGCGGGACAGCGTGTTCGAGGCCGTAAGCGACGTCGCGTACATACCTCGGAGCACGCGGTTGACGATCAGGTCGGAAGCCGGCGGGCGCTTCGCGCTGGCCACGGCGCGGGCGCGGCGGGCATTGCCGTTCCGGTACGTCGCGGCGAAGGAGGTGCCCATCGAGCTGCGCGGTGCCGGCCCGTGCTCGCGACAGGTGATCAACTTCGCGACGCCCGGCGTGCTCGACGCCGACCGGCTGATCGCCTGCGAGGTGCTTACGCCGAGCGGCAACTGGTCGTCGTACCCACCGCACAAGCATGACGAGGACCGTCCCGGATTGGAGACTCCGCTCGAGGAGATCTACTACTTCGAGGTGGCCCGCGGCGGCATGGCCTACCAGCGTGTGTATGGGCCGGGCATCGACGTGCTGGTCGAGGTGCGAAGCGGCGACGCGGTGCTGATCCCGCACGGCTGGCACGGACCGTCCATGGCGACACCGGGCTACGACCTCTACTACCTCAACGTGATGGCGGGGCCGGCTGAACGCAGTTGGCTGATTTGCGACGACCCCGCCCACGCGTGGGTGCGCGACACCTGGGCCGACCAGGTCGTCGATCCGCGCCTGCCCATGACGGAGGCGCCGGCATGAGGCTGACCGTGGGCCAGGCAATCGTCCGCTTCCTAGCGGTGCAGCGCAGCGAACGTGACGGCTTCGAGCACAAGCTGTTCGAGGGATGCTTCGGCATCTTCGGGCATGGCAACGTCGCGGGAGTCGGCGAGGCTCTGCTCGAGGCCGAACTTGCCGACGCGACCGCGCTGCGCTATTACCAGGCGCGCAACGAGCAGGGCATGGTGCACGCCGCCGCGGCGTTCACCCGGATGCGCAACCGGCTGTCGATGCTGGCGTGCACGGCATCCATCGGGCCGGGGGCCACCAACATGGTCACGGGCGCGGCACTTGCGACGATCAACAGGCTACCCGTACTTCTACTGCCTGGTGACGTGTTTGCCACCCGGGTTGCCAACCCCGTGCTGCAGGAACTCGAGGATCCACGTGCCGGCGATGTCTCCGTCAACGATGCCCTGCGCCCGGTCTCGCGTTACTTCGACCGCATCTGGCGGCCCGAGCAGCTGCCCAGCGCGCTGCTTCGCGCGATGCGCGTGCTCACCGATCCGGCCGAGACCGGCGCCGTCACACTCGCGCTGCCACAGGACGTCCAGGCCGAGGCGTACGACTGGCCGGACCAGCTGTTCGCGCCGCGCGTGTGGCACGTAGCGAGGCCGGTGCCCGAGCCGGCCGTGGTGGCCCGAGCCGTGGGCGCGATCCGCGCGGCGCGCCGCCCGCTCGTCATCGCAGGCGGCGGCGTCATCTACTCCGAGGCGACCGATGCGCTACGGGCGTTGGCCGAAGCCACGGGTGTGCCGGTCGCGGAAACCCAAGCGGGTAAAGGGTCCCTGCCCTACGACCACCCGCAGGCCGTCGGTGCGGTGGGCGCCACCGGCACGACCGCCGCCAATGCGCTCGCTCGCGAGGCCGATCTCGTCATCGGCATCGGCACCCGGTACAGCGACTTCACCACGGCCTCCCGAACTGCGTTCCCGGAAGCCCGGTTCGTCAACGCCAACGTCGCCGCGTTCGACTCCGCGAAGCACGCGGGCGTGGCGATTACCGCCGACGCGCGGGAAACGCTGCGCGTCCTGTACCGGGCGCTCGACGGCTGGACGACGGATGCCACCTACCGAGAGGACGCCGCGCGCTTGGCCACCGAGTGGGACGCGACAGTCGAGCGCGCGTACCACCTCGGCAACACGCCCCTGCCGGCACAGTCGGAAGTGCTCGGCGCGGTCAACGACGCAAGCGCCCCGCACGACGTGGTCGTCTGCGCCGCCGGGTCGATGCCCGGCGACCTGCACAAGCTGTGGCGCACCCGCGATCCCAAGGGTTACCACGTCGAGTACGGCTACTCGTGCATGGGCTACGAGATCGCAGGCGGCCTCGGTGCCAAGCTGGCCGCCCCGGACCGCGATGTGTTCGTCCTGGTCGGTGACGGCTCGTATCTGATGATGGCGCAAGAACTCGTTACCGCAGTTCAGGAACAGCTCAAGCTGATCGTCGTCCTGGTGCAGAACCACGGGTTCGCCTCCATCGGCCGTTTGTCGGAATCCGTCGGCGCGCAGCGCTTCGGCACCGCGTACCGCTACCGCGACGCCGGTGGCCGGCTTACCGGCCCGACGCTCCCCACGGACCTCGCGGCCAACGCCGAGAGCCTCGGCGCGGACGTGCTACGCGCGCATACCGTCGAGGAGCTGCGCGCTGCCCTGGCCAAGGCGAAGGCGTCCGATCGCACGACCGTCGTCCACATCGAGACCGATCCGCTGGTCGACGCGCCGAGCAGCGAGGCGTGGTGGGACGTTCCGGTCGCGGAGGTGTCCACACTCGGCACCACGCGGTCAGCCCGCGAGACGTACGAGCAGAACAAGCGAGCGCAGCAGCACTATCTCTGAGGAGCGATGTGAGGACCATTCAGCACTGGATCGGCGGCAATCTGACGATGGGGGTTTCCAGCCGAACTTCGCCGGTGTGGAATCCCGCCACGGGCGAGCAGCAGGCGGAGGTACTGCTTGCCGAGCAGGCCGATGTCGATGCCGCGATCAAGACGGCCGCCAACGCCTTCGAAAGCTGGCGCGACTCATCGCTGTCGAGGCGATCGGCCGTGTTGTTCGCGTTCCGGCAGCTCGTGTTCGAGTACCTGGACGAGCTTGCGGCCACCATCTCCGACGAGCACGGCAAGGTCGTCTCCGACGCGCGCGGCGAAGTTCAGCGTGGCCTTGAGGTCGTCGAGTTCGCGTGCGGCATCCCACAACTACTCAAGGGCGAGTACTCCGACCAGGTGTCCTCCGGCGTCGACTTGTACAGCTTCCGCCAGCCCCTGGGCGTCGTCGCCGGAATCACGCCGTTCAATTTCCCGGTCATGGTGCCCATGTGGATGCACCCGATCGCCATCGCCTGCGGCAACACGTTCGTGCTCAAGCCCAGCGAGCGCGATCCCTCAGCCTCGCTGTACGTTGCCCAGCTGTGGCAGCAGGCCGGCTTGCCCGACGGAGTGTTCAACGTCGTGAACGGCGACAAGATCGCTGTCGATGCGGTGCTCGATTCGCCTGCTGTCGCCGCAGTGAGCTTTGTCGGGTCGACGCCGATCGCCCGCTACATCCACGACCGGGCGAGCGTGAACGGCAAGCGCGTGCAGGCGCTGGGCGGGGCGAAGAACCACGCTGTCGTACTGCCGGACGCCGACCTGGATTTTGCCGCCAACCACCTGACCGCGGCTGCGTTCGGATCAGCCGGCCAGCGGTGCATGGCGATCTCCGCGGCCGTCGCCGTCGGTGCGGCCGGAGACCCGCTCGTGCAGCGGTTGAGGGACAAGGCGGCCACCGTCAAGGTCGGCCCCGGACGGGACGAGTCCAGCGAGATGGGGCCGGTCGTCACCGCTGAGGCTCGCGCCCGCATCGCCGGGTTCATCGACTCGGCCGAGAAACAGGGCGCGACGCTGGTGGCAGACGGCCGAGACATCAATATCGGCAAGGGATTCTTCATCGGGCCGACCGTGCTCGACCACGTCACCGCCGACATGGACGCGTACCAGAACGAGATCTTCGGGCCGGTGCTGTCGGTCAGCCGCGTCGACACCGTCGACGACGCGATCGCGTTCGTCAACGCCAACCCGTACGGCAACGGCACTGCGATCTTCACGTCCAGCGGTGAGGCCGCGCGGCGCTTCCAGCGGGAGGTGACCGTGGGCATGATCGGTATCAACGTGCCTATCCCGGTGCCCATGGCCTATCACTCGTTCGGCGGCTGGAAGGACTCGCTGTTCGGCGAGTCGCACATCCACGGCCCCGACGGCGTCCGCTTCTACACCCGCGCGAAGGTCGTCACCGCCAGATGGCCCCACGTCGAGCGCGCGGTGGCTGCGAGCTACCACTTCCCCACCGCCACCTGAAAGGACAGCACATGAGACGCACCTGGTTAGTCGCCGCGGCCGTCGTGCCGATGCTCGTGGTGTCCGCGTGCAGCAGTCGCAATGCGGTCAACAAACCGCACAACAAGGCAGGCGGCGGCAAGGGCGGCTACGGATACAAGATCGCCGTCGTGACGCACGGCAGTATCGGCGACGCTTTCTGGACCATCGTCCAGAACGGCGCCAAGCAGGCCGGCAAAGACATGGGCGACACCGTAACCTACGAAAGCAACGGCGACCCGACGAAACAAGCGGCCCTGATCGACGCGGCGACGAACGCCAAGCCGGACGGGCTGGTCGTCTCGATGGCCAACCCGCCGGCGCTCAAGGCGGCGATCGAGCGGGCGGAGAAGGCCGGCATCCCGGTGATCACGATCAACTCCGGTGAGACCGAGTCCAAGCCGTACGGCGCGCTCTCGCACATCGGTCAGGACGAGGTTGTCGCCGGGCGCGCGGTCGGCACCCAGCTCAAGGCCGACGGCGTGCACCACGCGATCTGCGTGATCCAAGAGGCGGGCAACGTCGGGCTCGAGCAGCGTTGTGGCGGCGTCAAGGACACCCTGGGCGGCACCGTCACGAACATCCAGGTCGACAACAACAATTTGCCCGCCGCGGCAACGATCATCAAGACGAAGCTGCAGTCCGACACGTCGGTCGACGCCGTCGTGACGCTCGGCGCGCAGGTCGCGCAGGTTGCCGACACCGCGATCTCGCAGGCGAACTCCAAGGCCGAACTCGCCACATTCGACCTCAACGGCGACGTCGCCAAGGCCATCGAGCAGGGCAAGATCGCTTTCGCGGTCGACCAGCAGCCCTACCTCCAGGGCTACCTGGCGGTTGTCATGCTCACGCTGTACAAGTCGAACCTGAACGTGCTGGGCGGCGGGCAGCCGGTGCTCACCGGTCCCACCCTGATCACGAAGGAGAACGCCGCGGCCGTCGCGCAGCTCGCCGCCGGAGGCACCCGATGATTCACGCCACGAAACCGCTCGCTTCGCTCACGCTTTCGCGGAGGCCCCGATGACCGCGGCGACCGCTCGCGTCGACGAGCGCGTCGCCCATGTCGGAGCGCTGCGCCGGTTACTGCTCAGGCCGGAACTCGGCGCGCTCGTCGGCGTCATCGTCATCTTTGTTTTCTTCGCGGCGCAGAGCGCCGTGTTCCGCTCCTGGAACGGCGCGGCCAACTGGCTGGACGTCTCCTCTCAGTTGGGACTGATGGCGGTGCCGGTCGCCCTGCTGATGATCGGTGGGCACTTCGACCTGTCGGCAGGCGTGCAGACGGCCACCGCCGGGCTGGCGACCGGAATCATGACGACGTACTGGGGGCTGCAGCTCTACGCGTCGTGGGCGGTATCGCTCGCGCTCATGCTGACGATCGGGTTCATCAACGGGTTCCTGGTCACTCGCACCGGCCTGCCCAGCTTCATCATCACACTGGGCATGTTCCTCGGACTGCAAGGGCTGAACCTGGGAGTCACGAAGCAGGTCACCAACCAGGTCCAGGTGAGCAACATCGATCTCGTGCCGGGCTACCACGCCTTGAACAACATACTGGCCAGTACGGTGACCATCGGCGGCGCCAAGTTCCCGATCGCGATCATCTGGTGGATCGGCTTCACGGCGCTCGGTTCGTGGCTACTTCTCAAGACGCGGTTCGGCAACTGGATCTTCGCTACCGGTGGCGACCCGAACGCCAGCAAGAACGTCGGCGTGCGCACCGGCCGCACCACGATCGCGCTGTTCATGTTGGTGTCGTTCATGGCGTGGTTCGTGGGCAACACCCAGTTCATCCGGTTCACGTCCATCCAGGCGCAGAGCGGCATCGGGCAGGAGCTCTACTACATCGCCGCTGCGGTGATCGGAGGCTGCCTGCTCACCGGCGGCTTCGGCTCGGTCATCGGTGCCTCCCTCGGCGCGCTCATCTTCGGCATGACCGAGGTCGGCATCGTCAACGTCGGCTGGAATTCCGACTGGTTCAAGCTGTTCGTCGGCGTGATGCTGCTGCTCGCCGTGCTCGCCAACCAGTTCACCCGCCGGCTCGCCGAGCAGTCGAGGAGGTAGCGATATGACCAATGTCGAGGTACGCGAAATCGTCGAACCACCGAAGGCCGACGCGCCGATGCTGGAGATCCGCGACGTCACGAAGATGTTCGGCAGCGTCATCTCGCTATCCGACATATCGACGACGGTGCGAGCCGGCCAGGTGACGTGCGTCCTCGGCGACAACGGCGCAGGCAAGTCCACACTCATCAAGATCCTCTCCGGTGTGCATCGGCCGGACGGCGGGCAGTTGTTCGTCGACGGCAGGCCCGCACGCTTCAGCACGCCACGTGACGCGCTGGACGCCGGCATCGCGACCGTCTTCCAGGATCTGGCGATCGTGCCGCTGATGGCGATCTGGCGGAACTTCTTCCTCGGCTCGGAGCCGACGAAGGGATGGGGCCCGTTCAAGCGCTTCGATGCCGGCCTCGCCAAGAAGGTCACCCGGAAGGAGATGGGCGACAT